>DATDGR010000164.1:0-44043 GCA_036521995.1 Terriglobia bacterium
GCAGCGCCATGAAACACTGCCCGAGTGGAACTACACCATCAGGCCGCAACTGTAAAGTTGTTCTTGCGTGATCCCTAAGGAGGTCAACCGGACGTCAAACGTAGGTAAAATGGCCGTCGAGCGATCGCCGTTGTCGCCAGAAGTCGCAAAGTACAGGTTCGGTTGCCATTAGCCGCAAGCGGTTCACTCTATCGCTCGATGATTACAGATTTGTTAAGAAGCCAAGGCAAGAATGTTAAGGGCAATTGGGAGACCTCAAGGAGAAGGAAAGCTGCAAGCGTCAGTCCATAGGCAGGCCCGTATAGTTTTCGGCCAGGCTCTGAGAAGCGGCTCGGGAACTGGTGACGTAATCCAGCTCGGCGAACTGCCGCCGTTGGTCGAACGGGTTATCATCGGCAAAGCGATGCAACATGGAAGTCATCCACCAGGAAAAGCGCTGCACGCGCCAGACGCGGCGTAGGCAGATCTCTGAATACTGCTGCGGCGGCTGGCTCCGCCCCGACCTGTAGAACTCCCCGAGGGCCCGGGCGAGAATGCGAACGTCCGCGATGGCCAGGTTCAGCCCTTTGGCCCCGGTGGGCGGCACGATGTGGGCGGCGTCCCCAGCCAGAAAAAGCTTGCCATACTGCATCGGTTCTACCACCAGGCTGTGCATGCCCGTAACGCCCTTCTGCAGGATCGGCCCCTCGTTGAGCTTCCAGTTACCGCCGGTGGCGAAGCGCGTCTGCAGCTCCTGCCAGATCCTGGAGTCGGCCCACAGAGCAAGATCCTCGTCCGGCGCGCACTGCAGATAGAGCCGCGTGAGGTGGGTTGAGCGCATGCTGTGCAACGCGAAGCCGCGCTCGTGGTAGCAGTAGATGAGTTCTTCCGACGAGGGCGGCGCTTCGGCCAGAATCCCGAGCCACCCAAAGGGGTAGATGCGCTCATATCTGGTGCACACCCCCGCCGGAATCGCGGGCCCGCAGACTCCGTGCGAACCATCGCAGCCGGCGATGAAATCGCACGTGACTTCCCGCGGCCAGCCGTCTTGCCGGAACCGGATCACAGGCTTGGCGGCCCCGCCGGGCTCAAAGTGATGGACGCTGACGTTGCCCGCCTCGAAAATGATTTCTCCGCCAACGGCCAGCCGTGCCGCGATCAGGTCTTTGATGACCTCGTGTTGCGCGTAAATCGTAATGGCGCGCCCGCCAGTGAGCTCGCTGAAGTCGATGCGATGGGCGCGTCCTCCGAATCGCAGCTCGATGCCGTGGTGCACCAGGCCTTCGCGCTGCAGGCGCTCGCCCAGGCCGGTTTCGTTCAGCAGGTCAACCGTTCCCTGCTCGAGCACGCCCGCCCGGATGCGCTCCTCAATGTACTGTCGGCTCCGTACCTCAATCACTACCGACTCGATCCCCTGAAGGTGCAGGAGGTGCGCCAGCATCAGGCCCGCCGGTCCTGCGCCAACGATTCCAACTTGAGTGCGCATGGTCCTGTCCGGGACGGGGGTTGCGTTTTGGGAATTGACGACCGCCGGGCGACGACGCCAGAAAACAGACTATCTATCTTATCATCGGGCTGGCTGGTGCATCAGATCTTCATAGGCGTGGGCCAACCAGCCCCGCCAACGAGTCTTCCACCGGGCTCTCTTGAAAACGAACAGGGAGTTGAACGGTGTCACAGCGAGGCCAGCCATTTTGCCAACGCATCGGCCTGGTCTGCGGGCACGCCTTCCGCCCAGCGGCATTCGTCTCCCTGGCGCAGCAGGATTGTGCGCCGCGGTCCCGATGTTTGCAGAAGCACTTCAGCAGCGCTCGCGGTGCCGGCCGCTGCCTTGGCCGATCCGCTGTCATCTGGCACCGCCTCAGGCGATCTCTTCTCGAGGATGGTCCGATAGTCACTGCAAAAGCTCGACGCGGCCTCCTCGTTCGCCCACTTCGTTCGAACCAGCAGCGTGAATTGCCCGGGCGCAGGACCTTCGTAGACAAGGTAGCGGTCAGCCACCCACGATCCGCTGACTTTCGGCGCTTCCTCAGGCGAAATCAGCTGGCCGAGCAGCGCGTAGTAACCGAGCGCACCCATGGTGTTGGCTTCGACTCGCCGGAGCCCGGCCACACCTTCGAGGGCAGGCGGAGGTGGGAGTGCCAGCGGCGCCCCAGGATCACTTCGTCCGCCGGGCGTGCGAACGTTGCCCACCGCATCGCCAGGAGTCGATGCATAGTAGAGGCCGGGCTGAAAGATTTGACGGGTGCTGGTGGGTGGCAGGGTAAACGTCTGATTCAGACGGGTCCATCCGCCGAGCTGGAGACCTTTGAGGGCGAACTGCAAGCCTTGAATATAGGGAAAGAGCATCTGGAAACGAAGAAAGAAGGGCGCGCGGGAAAAGACCGGATACTCCGCCATTTGCTGGTTGACCACCTGGTCCAGCAGGGTATCGACGGACGGCAGCTTTTCGACGGGCATGGATCCCAGGATCGACTGCAGCATCGCCAGGGTGGCATAGCCTTCCACCAAGGCTTCGCGAGCGGCCGAGGCGTCATCGTCGTCGCGGGTGGCGTGCATGTACTTCCACAGGTCGAAGCTCTGGTCCTGCAGGGCGTGGGTGAGTTCATGCGCAAGCACCATTTTCTGCTGGTCAGGCTCCACCCAGTCTGCCATGAACATGGTCTGGCGGCGCGGGTCGTAGAATCCGGCGGCCTGCTCGGTGTAGAAGCTCACCAGAAACTTCTCGAGGTTGAAGTCCGGGCCCACCACGCCGAACGCCTTGAGCGCCGCTTCCTCACCGTGCAACTCCGGCGGCGTGTAATCGCTGTGCAGATTGTCGTTCAGGTATTTCTCCACTTCGCTCTTGCTGATCAGACGCTTCTTCAGAGGGGCTTTGATGGGGAGCTCGGTGATTTTGCTCATCTGCTGCAAAATGGCATCGGCAGTCTCAAGCACGGACTGTGGCCCGGCCGCCGGCGCCTCGGGCGGCGAGACGCTGGTTGAGGGCCTTGTTGGTTCTTGTGCAACCGAGACTGAGCAGGTCAGGGAGAGCAGTGCCGCGCTGGATAGGAGCCTTCGCCACCAGTTCGTGGCGCCTGGGGCCGATCGAGTTTTGTTCATAGGCTGGTAGTTTGGATGCACAGGATGCAGGATAGGTCAGCGCGCCGAGGTATCGCATCCTCGGCCCAACTGCTATCATGGAGTCTGCGCGGGCAAACCGGGCGATCGCTGCCTTGTTCTAGCGCCGAGCGGGGCCTCTTCGGGGTCCGGCGAGGCTGGCATGAACGGGGGAGAGGAAAGTCCGAACTCCGCAGGGCAGTGTGCTCGCTAACGGCGAGGGCCGGAGGAGGATTCCCGGCGAGTCGGGACGTACGCCTCCGGTACGGAAAGTGCCACAGAAAATATACCGCCCGGTGCTGGGGAGTCCGCAAGGACTCCCCCTGGGTAAGGGTGAAAAGGTGCGGCCGCCTGGCGATTCACGCCGGGCGGCTTAATGTAAGAGCGCACCGCGCGGACAGCGATGCCCGCGGCAGGGAAAACCCCACACGGAGCAAGACCAAATAGGAGGGGAGGAGCGGCCCGCTCCGCTTTACCCTCGGGTAGGTCGCTCGACCTCGGTCGCAAGATCGAGGCTAGATGAATGATCGCAAGCCGCCACCAGCGGCTACAGAATTCGGCTTACAGGTTTGCCCGCGTTAAGTCAACTCGAAGAACGTCATCCAACCTGTGCCGCGCTGCAGGGAGTCATTGATTGCCGTCTGCAGCTGTCGGATCGCTTGGTCCCGCGTTTTCCCTGGGCGGCGTACCCAAGAAAGCTCGGGCATCAACCGATACCAGGTCACCCGTTGAGGCGGAGCCCGGCGCTCCGACGCCATTTCGCGATTCGCTTGCTTCAGTGGCCACGGATGCGCGGTAACCCGCATCAAAGGTGTTGCCGCCTGGGGAACTGGCAGGTGGTGCAATCTCCTCAGCCCCCGGCTTTGCTGATTGCTGGCGGCTTAGAGCTTCTCTGAGGTGAACCCGTGAAGAAGATACTTGTCCTGGCGGTCATTCTTGCTCTTACTGCTTTCCTGCCGGGTTGCAGCAGTTCAAGCACACCCGCGCCACCTCCCGTGGCGGTGACGGTCTCCATCTCGCCGGCCACTGCCACGATCCAGACCGGGTCGATGCTGCAATTCACCGCCACCGTGAGCAACGCCACGAATACCGCCGTCACCTGGCAGGTGAACGGCACGGCGGGCGGGAGCTCGGCCGCCGGCACCATCTCGTCGGGCGGACTCTACAGCGCCCCGGAGACCCTGCCGAATCCGGCCAGCGTGACGGTCACGGCGGTGTCCCAGGCGGACACTTCCGCCTCGGCATCTGCGGCCATCACCCTTGAGACGCCGCCCGAAAGCCTCAGCATCTCGCCGAGCTCGGTCACCGTGCTCGCCGCAGCCAATCAACAGTTCACCCTCAAGGTTACAGGCTCGGAGTCCCTGCCGCCCGTGAACTGGCAGGTGAACGGCACCACCGGCGGTAATTCGACCGTGGGAACGATCACGACCGGCGGGCTGTATGCCGCGCCCGCCAATCCGCCCTCAGGCCGGACGGTGACAGTGACGGCCGTTTCCAAGAGCAACTCGGCCGAGACGGCGTCGGCCACCGTGACCGTGGCTCCGTCCCTGGCCACGCTCAATGGGCAGTATGCCTTCCTGTTCTCCGGCCAGAACGGGCAAGGAAACCTGCAGGAGGCCGGCAGCTTCCGGGCCGACGGCAAAGGCAACGTTTCGGGTGGCCTTGAAGACGTAAACAGCGGAGCCGGAGTGTTCACGAGCGTCCCTTTCACCGGCACGTACAGCGTAGGCGCTGACGGCAGGGGCAGCCTGGTGATCACGCCGGCGGCGTCCGGCCTGAATCAGGAGACTTTTAAGATCGTGCTGACCTCGAACTCGAGCGTCCTCATGATTCGCTTCGACAGCTTCGCCACCGGCGAAGGCACGATGGACCTTCAAGATACCTCGGCCTTCAGCAACTCAGGGCTGGCCGGCAACTACATCCTGAATCTCGATGATCTCACCGGCAGTGCGGGCGCGGTGGCGGCGCTTCCCCCGCTCACGGCCATCGGCCTGCTGAATCTAAGCGGCACGGGAGTTGTGTCGAGCGCGACCAGCCTGCTCAATGTGAACAGCAACGGCACCGTCAGCCTGAATGTGCCCGTAAGCAGCGGCACCTACAGCGTGGGACCAAGCGGTCGGGGTACGATGACCTTTTCCAGTAACCTCGGAGTCTTCGACTTCGCCTTTTACGTGATCTCGAAGCAGCAGGTCCGCCTGGTCTCGGTGGATGTGAATCCGGTCTGGGCGGGGTCCCTCAACTCGCAGCAAGGATCAAACTTTAACAACGTCACCTTGCTAGGCCGCCAAGTGTTCGCGGCCACGGGCGTGAGCACGGTGGGCCAGGTGGCCGACGCGGGCACGTTCGTGCCTGCCAACGGCAACGTCACGGGAGGCATCGGCGATGAAAACAACAACGGCACCGTGATGTCTGGATATTCGTTTACAGGTAACTACAGTATTAACTCCACGGGCCGAGGCAGCATGCAAATCGTGAACACTACCCTCGGTACCGCCAACTACGCCTTCTATCTGCTCTCCGGCTCCGAGGCCGTCCTGATGCGCACCGACTTCGTGGCCGTCACTCTGGGGACTCTGATCACTCAAAGCCACGTGCAGGCTTCGCTCGGGGGCCTGAGGGGGCCTTTCGCCTTCACGCTGGACGGCGACTCCAGTGCCGGCTCGATCGACAAGCTGGGTCAGTTCACGGCCGACGGTTCGGGTAATGCCACCGGCACCGAGGACGTGAATAGCGTCGGAGTCCTGAATCCCAATCTGGCGCTGACCGCTACGTACACTGTAGGGAGCAACGGTCGCGGCAGCATGAACGTCACGGCCGGCGGCGGCACGCGGGTGCTCAACTTCTACCTGGCTTCGCCCACCGAGATGCTGCTGATCGGGATGGACACCGATCAGGTACTGCTCGGCGAGGCAGACGCGCAGTTTCCTTAGTGACCAGCGGAGTTCGGTGAGGAAGCAGTGGTGGATAATCATCCACTACGCTGCGCCTTTCAACTGGTCCGCGAGCAACGGTTCGTAGTATTTTGAGTTGGTGCGCGCCTGTAGCTCAGCTGGATAGAGCGGCAGACTTCGAATCTGTAGGTCGGGGGTTCGAGTCCCTCCAGGCGCGCCATTCATCTAGATCCAACCTCCGGCGGACCAGACTATCCCGCTTCGCTCACTTCTCGCAGTCTCGCCGCCGCCGCCTCCGGTGTAATGTCGCGTTGCGGGCTGCCCAGCATCTCATAGCCCACCATGAATTTCCGCACAGTTGCCGACCGCAACAGCGGCGGGTAGAAGTGAACATGAAAGTGCCACTCGGGGTGGGCTTGGTCGTCGGTCGGACTCTGGTGCAAGCCCATGGTGTAGGGAAACGAAACCTCAAACAAATGATCGTAGCGGCGGGCGAGGCGCTTCAGGATGTTCGCCAAGCCGTCGCGCTCAGGGGGAGTCAACTCGTTGAGCGAGGCAAGATGGCGCCTGGCGATCAGCGCGGCTTCAAAGGGCCAGACCGCCCAGAAGGGCACTAGGGCGCAGAACGAGTCGTTCTCCGTGATCAACCTTTCCCCGCGCTGGCGTTCGAGTTCCAGGTAGTCACAAAGAATACAGGCGCCCTGCCTTGCGCGGTAAGCCTGGAGCGACGCCTGCTCCTTCGCCGGCTCGTTGGGGAGGCTCGAACTGGCCCAGATCTGGCCGTGCGGGTGAGGATTGCTGGCGCCCATGATGGTGCCGCGATTCTCGAAGATCTGAACGTAATGGACGAAAGGCAGCGAGCCCAGATCCTGGTACTGCTCCATCCACACATCGACCACCCGCCGGAGACCGTCGCGATCCATACGGGCCAGGGTCAGATCGTGGCGCGGCGAGAAGCACACCACCCGGCAAACCCCGCGCTCGCTCCGCGCCAGCAGCAGTGCGCGCGGCGATGAATCAGCACTCTGGGTACTGCCCGAGCCCTCAAGGTCAACCTGAACTATCTCACCCTCCGGTGTCCCGGGGAGCAGGGCCGGGAAGTCATTGTCGAACACAAAGGTCTGGACGTAATCCGGATTCCGCGCGCCGTTGGCGCGCGTGTTGCCGGGACACATGTAACACTGAGGGTCGTAACGCAACTCGGATGCGGAGGCAGGTTTCTCGACCTGGCCCTGCCAGGGCCGCTGGGTGCGATGCGGGGAGACGAGCACCCACTCCCGGGTCAGCGGATTCCAGCGGCGATGAGGGTGTTCCTTCAAATCGAATGGGGCCATCGCTTCGCTCCCATGATTACCTGCACCGGCGCTCGCCGCCGGGCGCCACCAGTGTAGCCGTGGTTGCCAAAAACGCCAATCGCGAGCTTCGCGATCGGCGCCGAGGAAGACGTCCGGCAGGAAATCTCCAAGTGCACGCAGCCAGCTTTTCCCTCTGCCGATCGAGGCCAATGAGCAAAATAGCTATTGACATCCGTCAGTCTGCGTGCTGCAATTCGGGACCGAAAGGCCGGGGGCAACGTGGGTTCAGCATACAGCGCCGGTGAGCCGTTTTACGCCAGTCGGGAAGCGGCTCGCGGTAAATGAAGACTGGCGGGAGAATCTTGATTGCGAGGTGAGTCATGGTGCAAGTTGATGTTCCAGCCGCCTTCGGAATCGGTTCGTTTTTCGCTGATGCGGCTTCCCGGCAGTTGCGATTCGGACGGCCGGAATACTACTACCGGGCGATGTGGAAGAACAACATCTTCCAGATCTTCTTCTTCAGTTGGATTCCCATCTATTTCCTGCTGAACTATTTCGGGTGGGAAACCACGCACATGTGGTGGGATGGGGATTCAGTGGCCGCCTACCCCTATTACGTGCCGCTGTTCATCGTGATCTTCTTCGCCGCCGCCAACGCCGGATTTTTGTTGGGAAAATGGCTGATTACAAGGGGACACGTGGTGGCGAACCGGGTGATGTACTTGGTCGTCGGGGTCTACTGCCTGATCTGGGTGTTCGGACAGACCAACCGCACCTTCGATGTGGCCACTCCGGCGCAGTGGGAGCAAGGCATCCGGGTGCTGTTCTATCAAGACCCCGTCTTCTTGCGGATGTTCATCTTCTCGATGGTGGTTTGGATCGCGGGCTTGCTCGCTTTCGCTCTCAGCCTGTGGCGAGAAGGCAAGCATCTCGACTACGTGGAAACTGCTAGCACGCCCTGAGGATGCATCGACGCCTCTCCCTGCTGAAGCTGCCGAGGTAACTCTGTGTTGACGGCCCTGGTTGCCATCACGGCCATTGTTCTGCTTGCAGCTGTGGCTCTCATCGCGGTCATCATCTTCAGAGTCCTGGTTCGCGGGCTGCGCGGGTCGCTCTTCGACCGCGCCCTGACCAACAACCGGACGTCTCTTCCGCCCGAGTATGAGCTGCCTCGCTATCTGGAGCCTTCTTCGGGCCCGCCAGACCCCGCCCTCCGATGGCCAGGCTGGGACGGCTGGTATTTTTTCATGATTCCCGATGATCACAACCTACCGGTGAAGATGGTTCGGGCCAGCATCATGACCGGGCTCTACGGCCTCCAAGGGGTCGATGATTACCAGGAGCTCCTGTTGCGGCTTTCGACTTTTGACGCGGTCGAACACCTGGTCTTGACTCCCACCGAGATTGCTGCCACAGGTGGCACGGAAAGGACAAACTATCTTTCCCATCGATACTTGCCCAAGCGCTCCGACCTATCCATAAAGCGTGACACTTTGGACGTGGCCGTGACGGGTGCAAAGGTCAGTCAGGATCAAAGAACCCAGTTGTATGGCAGAATCCAGGGCTCCTGGCCCGACTACCGGTTCGAGTTCATCAACCCCGAGGCCGAGATCAAGATCTCGCTCGCGTGCAAGGCCCGGAACATCGTGTGGTGGGCTGACATCCCCGAAGTGTTCACGTATTTCGCCGCCTTCGGAGACTTCGAAGGAACGATCACTTACCGACGCGGTACCCATAAGGACCATCCCGAGGACTTGATGCACCGGGAGGAAACCTATGCGCTGAGGGGCAGAGGCTCGTTCGAGCACGGGTGCGCGCGGCGGCCGTTTGATTTCGATAGCTTCTGGTTTCCGGTCCGAGCTATTGGTGCCATCATGCCGCGGTTTAAGGCGATCCGCTATCAGTACGAACTGTTCCTTGGCGACCAGGATCTTCACGGCGGCTTCATGCTGGCGCGAGGCTTCGGAATCAACTTTCGCAACCTCGGCGGTTTCTATCTGGACGGCACCTACCGGCGGATCAAGAACGTGAGAATCGCGTACTTCCAAGGTGAGGATAACGAAGTCGGGAACTGTCAGGGAGTCGGCTCGGCCACGTTTCACAGAAAGTGGAAGGTGCGGGCCGTGACCGACGACGGCATCCTGGAGTATACGGGGCGAAGGGATTTCCCGCCCGCCGGGATCAGCTCAAACATGACGTATTACAATTTCTCATACGCCGGCACCTACGCAGGGAAGGCCATCAGCGGAAGAGGCTACGGTGAGTATCTCAGCATGTAGGCGTAGCACCCCGACCGACGGTGTGACGTTCTGAGTGTGACCCAAGAGGAGAATCATGGGCGAAAGCTTCTACAAGAGGATGTTCCTGGTGGGGGCGTTGTGGAACGTCGCAGGCGGTGCGTTTATCGTGGCTGCGACCTCGTGGATTTTCTCCAGCGCCGGCCTTCTGCCGCCGAGCCCACCGGTCTACTACGATGCCTGGATCGCGCTTCTCCTCACCTTCGGCATCGGGTACTTCATGGTTTGGAAGGACATGTACGGCAACAAGAATATCGTGATTTTGGGGATCATCGGCAAGCTGGCGTTTGCGGCCGTTTTCTTCTACAACCTGGCGGCCTTCAGCGGGCAAGTGCCGCCGCTTTTCCTGATACCGGTCATCGGTGATCTGGTGTTCGTCGTTCTGTATTGGATGTTTCTGAGCTTCGCCAAGCGAACCGGGCGATAGCGGCGAATCGGGCTCTCGAAGCAAACGGGTGGCGCGTGCTGAAGCAGGCGTACGACACGGTGATCATCGGCTCCGGCTTTGGCGGATCGGTGATGGCTTGCCGCCTCGCCGAGGCCCAAGGGACTGAAGTCAGAGCTGGCCGTCGCAAGGGCGTCTCGCTCTGTGTTCTCGAACGTGGCAAGCGATATCATCGCGCTGAGTTTCCCCGCGACCTGGCCCGCACTAAGGATTGGTTCTGGCGAAACGGAGGCAGGGAGGGCTGGCGCGGGTTGTTCGAGTTCAGATCCTTCGACGGGATCAGCGTGCTGTGCGGGAGCGGTGTCGGCGGGACCTCCTTGGTCTATCTGGACGTGCAGTTGGATGCCTTCCCGACAACCCTCCGGAACGCGCGCTGGCCGAAGTCGGTGGACTGGACACGGGAGCTGCCCGGATACTACCGCAAGATCGTCGAAATGCTTCACCCCAGCCCCATACCTGAACCTCCATTGAAGACGCTGGCGCTGAAAGCCGGCGCGGATGGAGTGGGTGCCGGAGGACGTTTCAGCCTGGTTCCCTTGGCCATCTACTGGGGGCGACATGGCGGCCAGCCGGGCGTCCTCGATAACGATCCGTACGGGCGTGGCGGGCCGCCGCAGATGGCTTGCCAGAACTGTGGCGAGTGCTTCATTGGGTGCAACACGCACTCGAAGAACACGATGGATCTCACCTACCTGTGGCAGGCCGAGCGCGCCGGCGCGGAGGTCTATTCCCAGCATCGGGTGAGCGGGATAGAACCGAATCCGAAGAGCCACCCGATTTGTCCGGACGGCTACACCCTTCACTACGACGATCTGCGATGGAATTTCCCCGGCACCGTTTGCGCGAGCAACGTGATTGTTGCCGCAGGCACACTGGGATCTACTGAACTGCTCCTGCGCAACAAGCATGGTCACGGTCATGGACGCGCCCGGACGCCCGCCACCCTGCCTGATCTCAGTCCGATGCTGGGCAAGCACTTTTCCGGCAACGGCGACTTTGGCGCGCTCGCCTTTAAGACCGAACGCCTCACGGAGCCGATGAACGGTCCGACCATCACGGCGAAGATCGATTTTCACGACCGGTTCGACGGGCACGGGTTTATTGTTCAAGATGGCGGCATCCCGGATTTCCTGCGGGCCAACCTGCAACTTCTGCCGGGAGGCCTGGCTTCGGGGCGCCGATGGTGGCGCTTTCTGCAGGACCTGTTTCGAGGCGTCGGGGGCCGCGGTTTGGCCGAGGCCGTCTTCAACACCCTGGATTTTGACGCCCTTCGGTCTGTGTTGCCCTATCTGGTGATGGGCATCGACGCGGCCGACGGAGAGATGTCCGTCGACGATGAGGGCAATCTCGAGATCCACTGGCCGTACGAAAACAGCTTGCCCTTCTTCCGGGAGATCGAGAAGACGTTGCGCGAGATTTCGGAGTCGCCGGAGCTCAAGGCCAATCTCTTCCTGAACCCCACCTGGTCGACGGACAAACAACTCATTACGGTTCATCCACTCGGGGGGTGCCCTATGGGTGACCACATCACGCAGGGCGTGGTTGATCCCGCCGGGGCCGTGTTCAACTATCCGGGTCTGTATGTCGTCGACGGTTCTATCGTGCCGTCCGCTATCGGTCCGAACCCCTCGAAGACGATCGGGGCCCTGGCGGAAAGAGCCGCCGACCACATGATCCAGAGAGGGTTGTAAGAGGTTTAGCCAAGACAAGGAGGAAAGTCCGTGCCCGATCTCAGCGTCACAAACTGGTTTGGAAACTTGGTCTCGCATCCGCAAGTTCTGGTCGAAGCAAACTCGATCGATGACGTCGTCGCTGTTCTGAAGGACCCTGTCAAATATCCCTCTCCGGTGCGCGCCGTTGGCTCCGGCCACTCCACCACGCGCTGCGGCATAGCCGACGGCGGAACCATGATCAAGATGACGTCGATGAATCGCGTTCTGAGTTATACGGCGGACACCGTCACCGCCCAGGCGGGAGCGCTCTACATCGATATCGCCAAGGAGCTCGAGAAGCAGCAGAAGCAGGTCTACGTCAACACCGAGATTGGCAACCTGACCCTGGGAAGCGCGGCCTGCACGGGAACCAAGGACGCCTCCATGCCGGGCGAATACGGGCAGGTCGGCTCTTACATCGCCCACGTCAAGATGGTTCTGCCTTCGGGCGACATCCTGGAAGTCGATGAGACCCAGGCCGACCTGTTGCAGAAGGTCCGATCGAGTTATGGGTTGTTCGGAATCGTGGTCGAGGCCACCCTCCGCGTTCGTTCACTGGTTCCGATGGCGGTCTACCACGAGACCTATTCGCTCGCAGACTTCGTCCAGAAGCTGCCCGAGCTCAAGGCCCGCAATGAGTCCATGATGTTCTACATGTTTCCCTTCGAGGACCTCATCACCATCGAGTTTCGGAGATACAACCCCGCCGCGACCGGCAGTCCGAATCGCATCATCTGGCCCTTGCGCAATTACCTGTGGGGATCGGCCGGCCCGGCTTTCTGCCACCACGTGGAAGCGGACATTTCCGACCGGACCATTCGCTACGGCGTGATCGATGGCTTCTGCGCTCTGTGGCGTTTCAAGCTGACCAACCTGATTCACAGCGATTACACTATCGCCGCCGACGAGATGATTCGCTATCCTGACGTCTCTGATAATCGCCGTTACACTTTCAGCTTTTATGCCTTCCCGGAGGAAACCTATCCCGCCACCTTGTCGGCGTACTTTCAGTTCTGCAAGGATTATGACCGGCAGAAAGGCTACCGCTCCAACATGCTGACGGTGGGCTACCGCGTGGCTAAGGACCAGGCCTCTTTGCTGTCGTACTCTTATGACGGAACCGCGATGACCATTGACCCGGTTTCCACGGCCAATCCCGGATGGGACACCTTTCTGGCTGCTTACAACCAGTTCTGCGCCGATCAGGGCGGGAGCCCATTGCTGAATCAGACCGACTCCGTCACCCGGGCCCAGGCGCAGAAGGGTCTCGGAGAACGCCTGCGGACCTTCGCCGAGATCCGGAAGACGTACGATCCCAATAACCGTCTGTTGAACCCGTTTTTCCAGGATCTGCTGGCCGAGTGACCACCAGGGGCCCGGCGTCCGGGCCTGCGGGTACCTGGAACCAAGCACAAGGTCAGCTCCGGAATGAAAGCCTCTTACGATGTCGTTGTGGTGGGCTCCGGCTTTGGCGGCGCGATCACCGCCTGCCGCCTAGCGCAGGCGGGCAGGTCCGTCTGCGTTCTCGAGCGCGGAAGAAGGTGGCGAAAGACCGATTTCCCCAGGTCGCCCGGCGAGGTCGCCCGATCCTTCTGGAGGGAAGACGAGAGTTTCGGATTCCTGGAGTACAAGGTTTTCAAGCGCATCGATGTGATCCAGGGCTGCGGGGTCGGCGGAGGTTCGTTGCACTACTTCAACGTCCACCTCCGGACGCCGGCCGCGATCTTCTCTTCCAACGCGTGGCCTCGAGAAGTCACCAGGCCCGTCCTCGAACCCTACTACGCTCGCGCCGAAGAGGTGTTGGGGTCGAATCCCTTGAGTCCGCCCGAGGGCCGCGAAATGCCTTTTCGAACCCAGGCGTTCCTGGCCGCGGCGGCCGCTTCGGGGCGAAAGCCCGAATTGGTTCCGATTGGAGTCTACACCGGCAGGGACCGGCTCAACCCGCACAGTGGCGTTCCGCAAACCGCTTGCGATTACTCCGGCGATTGCTTGCTCGGCTGCGACTTGCATGCCAAGAATACTCTGGACATCACTTACATCGCGGTAGCCGAGGCGAACGGAGCCAACGTCTTCCCGCTGCACCCGGTTAAGAAAATTGAGCCTTCGAACGGGGGCGGCTATCGCGTCCATTTTCATCGTCTCGACCCGGCCGATCCCAGGCGTGCCGAACCGGGTTCCGTGACGGGCCGGCAGGTAGTGCTGGCCGCAGGAACTTTGGGAACCACCGAACTTCTGCTGCGCTGTCGCGACATTCATCGAACTTTGCCCGATCTTGGCCCCGCGCTCGGATCGCGATTCTCCGGCAACGGCGACTTTCTGCTGGCGGCCACCCTGGACGCCGATCGTCAGATCGACCCGGGCGTGGGTCCGAGCATCACGGCCGGGGCGGACTTTTCCACGGCCAACAACGAGATCTTCGTCGAGGACCTCGGCTTCCCGGAATCATTCATGTGGCTTCTGGAAGGAGCGATACCCACTTCCAGCCATCTGGTGAATCTGCTCAGAGCGGCAAAGTCTTATGTGCTCGACACCCTCGGGCTCGGTTCTGGCCGCATCGCCTTCGAGGCGGACCGTCTCTTCCGCGGCGGAGCGACCACCAAGCTCCTGCCTTACCTCGCCATGGGAACTGACGCCGCCGACGGTCGTCTCAAGCTGAGTGACGGGTCGATCGACATCGAGTGGAGTCCTCGCAAGAGCCGGCAGTTGTTCGCCGAAATCGAGCAAGCCTTGAAGGATCTCAGCGGCCAATTGCACGGCAAATACGAGACCAGCTTGCTTTGGCGCTGGCCCTTGCGAAAGCTGCTGACGGCCCACCCCTTGGGCGGGTGTCCCATGGGAGACGACGCCGCTTCGAGCGTCGTCCGCCATCAGGGTGAGCTCTGGCGCTACTCCAATCTCTACGTCGCCGACGGTTCGGCGATTCCGTCGGCGCTCTCGGTGAACCCTTCCTTGACCATCAGTGCCCTGGCTGAACGCGTGGCCTTCTGGATACTGCACGGGCACGATCTGGAATTGGCCTAGCCGGAGTAGGCTTCATAGCTAGCCTCTTCCACCGGGGTTCCTCCCAAGCACACCAGCCTTGTCATTCTGAGCCGGTTCGATCTTCCCTGGCGAACCGTCCCATTCGCTGCACTCAGGGGCAGGCTCTGAGTGTGGCGGAGGAGCTCCGGGTAAAAGTCAGCGAAGAATCTGCTTTGTGCCTACAGGATTCTTCGTCGCCTTTGGCTGCTCAGAATAACAGGCCAGGTCGTTTCACCAAGCCGTTCGACCGGCTCGTGCCTCACCTCGGTAGCGCAAACGCCACGTAGCTCCCGCCTGAAGGAGCGCCCCACTTCCCGCCACCTGCCGCGATAACCACAAACTGCCTTCCGTCTGCCTCGTAAGTCGCTGGGGTGGCGGTGCCGGCGGCGGGCAGCACCGTCTCCCACAAGAGCTTCCCGGTGGCCTTGTCATACGCGTGAAACTTTTTGTCGCGATTCGTGGCGCCGATGAACAACAATCCTCCTGCCGTCACTACAGCTCCGCCATAATTTTCGCTGCCCGTGTTGCCCATTCCTTTCGCGGCGAGCTCAGGGAACTGGCCGAACGGAATTCTCCAACTGAACTCTCCGGTGTCCAGGCTGATGGCATTTAGCGTCCCCCAAGGAGGCTCGATCGCAGGGTACCCATCCGGATCCACGAACTTGTTGTAGCCGTCGCTTGTGTACTTGAGCGGGCTTGCCAGCTGGGCGCTGGCCGGCGTGGCGAATTCCCTGTCTTGGCCGGTCGCCAGGTAGTGGGCCACTGCATTGAGGGCGTCTTGTCCCAGCCGGGCGAAACTCGGCATGCGGTTGCCGCCTTCGCGGACGATTTTGGCAATCTGATCTTCCTTATACTTGGCCCCGATGCTGATGAGAGACGGAAACTCCGGCGGAGTTCCCCGCATGTCCGTGCGATGACAGTTGGCGCAGAGGGCGGCGTAGAGCTGGCGGCTGCTGGCCTCGGCGGGGGTCTTCGGCCGGTCCACCAGGCGCAGAATCCAGGCCATTTCATTGGAATTCACGTACAACAGGCCCGTCTCAGGGTCGAACGCCGGCCCACCCCATTCACTGCCTCCGTCAAAGCCGGGGAACACCACCGTGCCTTGCAGACTTGGAGGCGTAAACTGGTCGCCGCTCCGGACTTTCCTCAGTTGGTCAAGCACTGCCCGGTGCACCTCCGGAGTCCGGTTGGTGACCATGTCTTCGGTGAATCGCTGGCGCGCGAACGGAGGCGGTTTTAGCGGAAGGGGCTGGGTTGGCGCTGTCACTTCGCCGTCGACGTCGGACGCCGGTACGGGGCGATACTCAACGGGAAACAGCGGCCGGCCCGTTTCCCGGTCTAGGACAAAAACGAACCCGGACTTAGTGGTCTGGGCCACAGCATCCACCAGCCGTCCGTCGCGCCTGACGGTGACCAGGCTGGGCGCCGCGGGAAAATCGCGGTCCCAGAGGTCATGCCGGACGCCTTGAAAGTGCCAGACTCGCTCGCCGGTATTGGCCTTCAACGCAATCACGCAGTTCGCAAACAGATCGTCCCCGAGCCGGTTGGCGCCATAAAAGTCGAAAGCGGCCGATCCCGTGGCCGCAAACACCAGACCGCGCTGTGCGTCGAGGCTCAGGCCTGCCCAATCATTCACGCCGCCCGTGTACGTCCAGGCGTCCTTGGGCCAGGTGTCGTAGCCGTACTCGCCCGGACGAGGAATCGTGTGAAACGTCCAGCGAATCTTCCCCGTGCGTACGTCGTAGGCCCGAATGTCGCCGGGAGAGGCGGGCAGGTCCTCGCTGACGATGCTGCCCATGATCAGGAGATCCTTGTAGACCACGCCCGGGCTGGTCGATGAGATGCTTTGCTCATCGGGGTTGCGTCCCAGCCCCTCACGCAGATCCACCCGCCCGGAATCTCCGAAACTCGCTACGGGCAGGCCCGTGTCGGCGTCGATAGCGTACAGGTACTGCCGGACGGCGTAGAACACGCGGCGGTCGTTCCCGCCCTCCCAGTAATTCACGCCCCGGTTACGAGGCTTGTACCCCAGCCGCTCGCCACGATTCGGATCAAAACTCCAGCGCAGCCTGCCGGTAGCGGCGTCCAGTGCGATCAGGCGCAACTTCGGAGTGGTGGCATAGAGGACGCCATGCACCACGATCGAGTTGCACTCCATCTCGGAGTCCGGGAAGGCGTCGCCGGAATCGTAGGTCCAGGCCACAGCGAGCCGGGAGACGTTCTCGCGATTGATCTCGCGAAGCGAAGAATAGTGGATGTTGTCGAGACCACCGCCATAGACGTTCCATTCGCGATAGCCGGAGGAAGGCGCGGTCCGCTCCTGGCCCGGCCCCGAATGGGCACCAAGCATCAGCATTAAACCGACGATTAGGTGCATCGCTACCTTCGCCGGGTCGTTCGTTTTTCGAGCTGGCGATCGCCCCATTTTGAGGAGCCCCGCTGTCGCGAATCTTTAAGGCGAAGTCACCTGAAGATGGGGTTCCTCCGGATACTCAGTGGCCGGCTACCTCCAGCTCTAGAAGAGAAGGGCTGAGGCGGCAGCTATCATAAGCCAATATCACCTTTGTTTTCATCAAGATCGTGGCAAGAAACGGCTAAGTGACTTGTTATCATAGAGATCGTGGGATGTGCCGACCTCAATTTTTAAGTCGTTTATTTTCATCAACATCGTGGGATGTATTTTTTGTTTTTTTCATTCTTGCCTCTTGGCCGCGGATTTTTCGTCAGCTGGAGCTGAAGCCACACGGGCGATTCAAAATTCCAACGCGTTCCCCGAAGGCAAAGCTGAGAGCCGTGTTTCCCATCGGGGCAAGTATAATGTAAGTAAAAGCTCCTTGTCAAGGGCCGGATGAGGTACAGGAAGCACTCAGACGTATAATGGACGCGCGGAGAGTTCAGCAGTCGGCGCGCGAGGTGCAGAATGATCGAGGCGGTCGACAGAGGGATTGTCAAGAGGCCCAGCAAGAGTTCTGTGGACGCGACGGTTGAGAAGCTCAAACAGATCCTTCAGGCCAAGGGCGTGGCGCTGTTTGCCCTTGTGGACCATAGCGGCGAGGCGGAAAAGGTTGGTATGACTATGCGCCCCACCAAGTTGTTGATCTTCGGCAATCCAAAAGCCGGCACTCCGCTGATGCTGGCGGCGCCGAGCGTCGCTATTGATTTGCCGCTGAAGATTCTGGTCTGGGAGGATGCGGAGGGAAAGGTCTGGATCTCCTACAACAGTCCCACATACCTGAAGGAGCGGCATGGCCTGCCGCAGGAATTGCTGTCAAACATCGCCGTGGTTGAGACGCTGGCTGCGAAGGCCGGCGAGTGATTTCCGCGTCTTGATGACGGTGCACGAGGATTGAAGCTGACCGCGGGAGAGGCACATGAAAATTGAAGACTTTGAGATGGAGCGCTGGCAGAGCCACTGGGAGAACGTGGTGGAGTACAACCTGGCGGAGAGCGGCGTCGATCCGCTGACGGTGGAGGAGCTTCTCGGCGGCCAGGACGCGGTCCGCGACCTTGGACGGCGGCAGCTCCTCTACAACCAGGGTAACGGGACCATCGAGCTGCGCGACCTCATCAGCCGGCTTTATCCTGGCTCGACGCGCGACAACGTTCTCGTGACCCACGGAACCTGCGAAGCGAACTACCTGGCGGTGTGGAATCTGGTCGAGCCCGGCGACGAAGTGGTGATGATGCTTCCAAACTACATGCAGATCTGGGGCCTGGCTCGCGGCTTTGGGGCGCGGGTGATTCCTTTCCATCTGCGTGAGGGCTCCGGCTGGGCGCCTGATCTCGATGAATTGCGTAGCGCGGTCTCCAGCCGCACCCGCCTGATCGCCGTCTGCAACCCGAACAATCCCACCGGCAGCGTGCTGGGCGAATCCGCCATGGACGAAATCGTGGCTGCGGCCCACACGGCAAATTGCTGGCTTCTGGCTGACGAGGTGTATCAAGGGGCCGAACAATCGGGTGAGACCACCCCTTCTTTTTGGGGACGTTATGAGAAGACCATCGTGAGCAACGGTCTGTCCAAAGCCTACGGGCTGCCGGGCCTGCGCATCGGCTGGACGGTGGCCCCGCCCGACCTGATCCTTCGCCTCTGGTCTTACAAAGACTACACCACCATCGCGGCCGGCGTTCTGAGCGACCTGCTCGCCCGGCGCGCGCTCGAGCCCGCCATGCGGGAGCGGCTTCTCAATCGAACGCGCTCCATCCTGCGCCGGAACTATCCCGTCCTTGAGGAATGGATGAAAAGCCACGGCCAGGACTTTGCCGTGATCCCGCCGGCCGCCGGAGCTATCGCCTACCTGCGCTATCGCCATCCTATCAACTCGAGCCAACTGATGGAGCGCTGCATCAAGGAGCAGAGCCTGCTCATCGTGCCCGGCGATCACTTCGGGATGGACGGCTTCATCCGCTTGAACTATGGTGTTTCGGCCGATCACCTTCGCGCGGGCCTCAAGCGCCTGGACCAAACGCTGAGCACGGTGGGTAGCGGCACCGCGGCGCTCGGAGCAGGCAGCGGCCAGAGGTTTCAGGCCTGACACGATGCAAATTGTCTATTACTCTGTGTTTAACAAAAGCTTCAAGAAACAAACCCAAGACAAACCCAAACAAACCCAACCGAGCCAGATTGGCTCTCATGCTCAACCCCCGCGCTTCGTTTCTGAACCTTTGCGGCAGCCGGCCGGCTCCGATCGAGAGCTGAGCCCGGTGCTCTCCTTTTGCCCCAAAAGGGAAAACTTGTTCCATTGGCCATACGCGGACGTGTAATACTTCGCGTCCGTAACTGGATGGTTTTTCGAACCGACGCTTGGCTTCCGTTTGGCACCCAAGCTGCGCAATAGGGGCTCGCGGCGTCAGTAAGCCTGGCGCTCGATGAGCAAGAGGAGATCAAAGGGCGCGAGATGCGGCTTCTGAGGACCCGCTCTGCTCAAGACAGCCGATCCGGAAAGGAAATAACTTGACGAAAGATAAATTCGGGGGCAAGTACACGACGATCTTGGCGGCCGCAGTGCTCCTAGCAGTTGGACTGCCTGCGACGGTAAGAGCCGACAGCATTCAGATTCTGCTGTTGGGTGGCACGACTCAACAAATTACATTCAAAGGCTCCAGCAACGCCAACACTGACCTGCTCCAACTGGGGAGCTGCAGCGCTGGAACCTGCACTTGGGCGGAGTCGAAAGGTAGTCTGTCATCTGGCCAGAATCCCTTGGCCGGTTACACTGGTGTCTGGTCGCTCAGCATCCCTTACAGCGGCAGCACCTACAACCTTCCGCTTAGCAACATCGGCGGCGGTGATTGGAGCGTGACCCAGCCCTCTGACATAAACTTCACCTGGGGTAGCGCGGGCTGCTCAGGTTCAGGATGCTATCTCACTGGAGATCTCCAGTTGAACGACATCCTCCAGAAGGGTTCGGGCGGTGTCTTCAACCTGGGCCTCGACGCCAACTTGATCATCACCGGTGGAAGCCTGGCAAGTCTGGTAGGCTCGCAGGATATTTACGATTACAACATCGACTTCAAAACCGGGAAGAGCCTGGGCAGCCTCGGTCCTGAGGGATTCCTCACCGCCAGCGGCTCCAGCGGCGAAGTCTTAACCCCAACCCCCGAACCGATGTCCGGATTGCTCTTGAGTTCCGGGTTCGGCCTGCTGCTTCTTGGTGGCGGGCTGCGGCGCTTACAACGGCAAGCCCAATAACGCGGGAAGGCAGTCCACGACGACTGGCTCGTTAGCGGGGCCGGAAGGCGCGAGTTCTCGCGCGGCTTTACACCGGCCCCTTTCGGGCTATCTCCCCAGGTGCTTCAAGATGCGCCTGCACTAAGCCGGCCGCAGTGAAGACGGCTGCCGTGCACTTCCACCCTCCTTGCTTCTTTTGCGTTTTCAAGCGCAATCCAACTTCATAAGTAGCTAACGGAACAGTTGTGAGGCCTCTAACGCACAGGCTTCCTCTGAAAAGGGAACTTCCGGGCCGGAAAGTGTATAATCCTCAGAGGGTGTTCTCTTGCCCTCCCAGGAACGCGTGGGGGCTGGAGCGGCTTGTTGGGTCAAAAGGCGGGTGGGGTTTATGAAGAGACCTGGGCATTGGCCGGTGCTGATGATCGCCGGAACGCTGGGGATCGGGATCCTGATCGGGACGCTCATTTCTCACGGCGTGCGTGCCGCAAAGCCCGCACGCTCGGACGCAAGGCTTCTCGGGGCGCCCTCGCCGCCGGATTTGTCAAATTCATTCGCACGAGTCGCGGACGCCGTGGACCCCGCCGTCGTAAACATCAAGACGGAAACGGACGTTCGCGTCGGACGTGCCGGGCTCGGGCGTCGTCGTCACAGCAACCCTGACGGCCCTGATGGCGAGGATCAGGATGGTTCCCCTCTCGACGGCCTGTTTGATCACTTTTTCCACTTCGGCGGTCCCCCAGGCAGCATCCCTGAATCCAGCCTGGGCTCAGGTGTGATTCTCGATGCCTCGGGCTACATCCTCACCAATTGCCACGTGATCATGCGCGAGGGAGGGGACCGGCCGGCCGACCGGATGCGGGTAGTTCTGGCGGGCGAGGACGACACGGCGAAGGGACACCCCGCCCGAGTCGTTGGCTTCGACAAATGGACTGACCTCGCCGTAATCAAGGTTGACACGCTACAGCCGCTGGCGGTGGCAACATTTGGCAACTCCGACGCTGTCCGCGTTGGTGACTGGGTGCTCGCCGTGGGCAGCCCGTTCGGACTGAACTCGACCGTGACCGCTGGAATCATCAGTGCTAAGGGCCGGGGCATCGAGGCAGGGCGAGACGGTGAGTTCAAGCACTTCATTCAGACAGATGCTGCAATCAACCCGGGTAATAGCGGCGGCCCGCTGGTGAACTTGGGCGGCCAGGTGATCGGAATCAATACGGCCATCGCAACCGATCGCGACGGCTATGACGGCGTCGGTTTCGCGATTCCTTCCAACACGGCGCGCAAGATTTACAATGACATCGTGGCGGCGGGCCAGGTGCGACGGGGCGCCATTGGAGTCAGCTTCGTCAGCGGACGGAACGATTCCGTGCTGGCGGCGATGGGGACGGATCGCGGAGTGGTGGTGGAGAGCGTCACGCCGGACAGCCCGGCCGAGCACGCTGGGCTGCGCTTGGGCGATGTGATCAACTCCGTCGATTCGAAGCCGACCCCGACCGGCGATGACCTGCTGGCCGTGATCTCCGACGCTAAGCCGGGGACTAAGCTGAGGATCGGCTTGGTGCGCGACGGCAAACCCATGTCAGTCGACGTGGTGGTGGGCGACTGGAACACGCTCGTGGCCGATGCCGACGAGCCGCCGGCGAAGTCTCCCCAAACCATTGTGCCCGTTGACAATACCCATGGTTCGCTAGGCCTGTCGGTGAAGAATCTCACCTCGGAACAGGCCCGCAGCATCGCCCGTGACGTGCACCTGACGGGTCCGGAGGGCGTGGTGGTGGTGGACGCCAAACCGGGCGGATTCGCCGACGAGCTGGGCCTCGAAAGGTTCGACGTGATTCTCAGCATCAACCACCAGAACATTCTCTCCGTGGATGACTTCGACCGCATTCAGGCGGGGCTGAAGTCCGGCCAGAGTGTCCTGTTTCTGCTAGCGCGCGAGAGCGAGACCGGGTTCACCACGCAGTTCCTGGCTGACAAGCTGCCCTGAGGGTCAGTTTTGGGAGCTCCGATGGGGCACGACCTCGAGTTCCCCGGCGGAGCTTCGAACCGGCGCCCGAGCCGCCACGGTCGACTCACCAAAATGGTTGCCGGATACCGGCCCTGGCAGAGCGGGAGTCCAGCCTTCCGGCACCCCAATACACCCTCCAGAATAGAATGGTGCTAAGCGTAAGGCGAAGTGTATAAGAAATGCACATGTTCTCGAAATTTGCGGTCATAGAGCTATTAAGTGCAAAATTTACCGGTCGAGTCGGCGCGTGATTCTTAGCTTGTAACTCGTCCCCCAAGCCGGCCGGTGTTCGCCAAACCGCACCGGCGTTTTCACCATCCGTCCTTAAAACGATCAAAGCGCGGCCGGCCTGGGGTGTCAGCCTTCTTGGTGATGACGCCTTGCTTCTGGAAGTAGACTCGGGCCGGTCCGACGGGTGCCGGGACTTGGAAGCTGGGCGCCTTGCGCCAGCCGTGACGGGCCAGCATGCGGGAGACGGTGGAGGGCGGCACGCGGCGGCCGGCCGCCCTCTCATAAGCCTCCTGGACGGCCTGCGCATCGATCGAGCTGGTGGGCCAGTGCTCGCGGCGCAAGCCGCGCAGCAGGATCACCTCCTGGCACAGGCTCAGAATCTGGTTCCGGCGGCCTCCGCGCCCCGGCCCGGCCAGCGCGGCCTCGCCCTCGCGCAGATAGCGGGCCTGGAAGCGCCGCACGTTGCTCTCGGACCATCCGATCGCCGCCGCCACCTCCAGCGCCGAAAGCCCGTGCGCCACTCGCAGCCACAAGCACTGCGCCTGCTGAAGCTGGGCCTTGGTCCTGGCGCTCGTCACCGCCGCCTTTAGCCTGGCCAAAGAGCCGTCAGGAAACGGCTTGGGTTTGCGCCCGACATGCTTGATCTTCCGGATGCCCATGATGGTTGGATTTCCTGTTCCAATCGTGATCGCTCCCCCAGCCACGCTAAGGGACATGAGGCCACGTGCCGCGGGCCTTACATGGCGGTATTACCTTTAGGTTACTCTACCTTGGCTGGGTTGACAACAGGGCCGGCCCGTAGCGCAGGGCCCGTGTTCGGCCCTGCGGTATTTGTAGCAGGGCCCGCTTTCGGCCCTGCGGTTTCTCGCCCCGGGGCTCCATCCGGACGAGGAACCAAACACACCTGGCACAGGGTGCCGGCTGGCACAGGGCATCGCGTGTGGTCAGGGCTTTGTCCGGGCGCCAAACCAATGGGAAGGCCGCAGGGCTTGGAAGGCGAGCCCTGCGGTTTCGCCTCTTATGTCGTCGCCCCGGCTTCCATGCAACGACGGCACCTAGTCATTGAACGGGAATCGGGGCTCACCACGCACCGCGCCTCATCATAGGTGTCGGTAGTGGTAAACTGCCCCTGGCCAGGCTCCAAATGACAGTGCTAAACGGGCCTATCGGCGGCGCCAGCGAGACCTGAACCGCAAGCCTTGCTCTGCGCTGGCCTTGCCTAGGGAATCTTCGTGAGTGACTTCATCGGCGAGATCAAGGCAGCGAGTGCACTGCTGAACGTCGTAAAGCGGCCGTTCCTTTGGCTTCTTTTGCGTATAAGGGTGCTTGTAAACCAAGGGTATAACATCGCATGGCCTCCACTGACTCACCAAGAAGCGGTGGCAATCGCTTACGGTGCGCTCAGGGGAGATATCCGGCAGGCTATACCATACAGAGACCTTGGCTCGAGTCGAGTCTGTATTGCGGTGCTCCGCAGCGACAGCGCTCAGGATCACAACTCCAGGGTTCATCTTCTCAGGCAGCTTGCCGGAAGTTACGAGGAGGTTTTCTCTAGTGATTTGCTTGAGCGCGGTTGTGAAATGGACAAGATGTTCTGCGCCAGGGACGTGAATAGAGACGGGCACACGGAGATCATGTTTGGCTCTTCGTCGATTGGCACCGGTGGAGGCACTCACAGCGTTGCGATTTACTTACCTGCACAACGTAAGTTGTACAAGCTATTAGCTCAGCACCAGTGGAGCGCGCCAAGCAGTCCAGGCACCAAAGTGTCCGTTGATCCTAAGCCGCTCAACAGGGAGGACGACGAGTGGTACTCGATACTGGAGAGGGAGATTCAGATTCGAGGCCTTTCGCACGCCTTCGCACTCGACGAGTGCAGCCTCGACGACCCACGGAATGCTGCGGCGCGCTGGCATGCCGAATACGGAGGTTCACCTTGTCTGACTCTTGTACCCCATTACTATTCTGGGTGCCCGCGAGAGCGGGCTACCGTCACCGCCACACTTGAGGACGGGGAAATTACTTGGATCGCATACTTCAAGGGGGCGGTCTATGGCTATGTGCCCTCTGAAGACAAGCATTTCGTGCTCTACTCGCCAGCAGACGCCTATCATTGGCCAGTTTGTCTGATCGCAAACAGCAGGCACCTCTGGATAGGTACGGGGGGGGATGGCGTGATCCGATACGACAAGGAAACGCGATCTCTGAGAAAGATTGTATTGGAGTTCGAAGGCAGCAAGCTCCTCGAAGTCGGCTCAATGCGCCTGGTGGGTGACTACTTTGAAATCAACGGGAGAGCGCGCTTCCCGGCAAGCACACTGCGAGCTTAGGCTTTTTCGGCCCCTTACTACGACCTGTGAGCGGAAGAGACAAATCCTTGGGCTGGGCGCTCATAAGTCGGCGCCTGTCCCCGCTGGCCAAAACAATGGAGAAGCCGCAGGGCTTGGAAAGCGAGCCCTGCGCTACGCTCGCTGAAGCCCCGAAGGTCAGTGGTGTCTCACGCGGATTCTATTCCGCCGATTCTCAAATGGGCATTAGCGAACGGACGCCCGCGAAAAATGGTGAACGCGCGAGGGTGTGTCACCCCGGCCCTTTGTTCATGAGTCCAAGGGCCGCCTGGAATCTTGCGCTGGCAAACTGGAAAGCGATGCGGTGAGCCAACGACGCCAAGTCGGATTCTGCAATCACGTCATGTGTGACCAGTTCGTCGGTTCCTTTTGCCGAGGCAACGGTCAGGACGCTGCTCGCGATATACCAACTTCCGCCAACTCCGTTGGGAAGTTTGGCGGCCACGACAACTACCCCGATAAAATCTCCCGAATAGCTAATCGGGACGATCCTGACGCCCTCTTGCTTCCCGATCTCGGCCACTACGAGCTCTTCAAGCGTCTGCAATTCCTTCGGGGTAAGGTCATTGGCTGCCTGCGACCACATCCCTTGGCCTTTTCCCCCGCCTTCGGCTTCGACCTTGACGCCAATCGGATCGTCTTCCGATCACCTCCGGCGCTCTGGCGTGAGGCTACAGATAACAGCAGAATCGCGAGAGCAATCACAGGTTTGGCGGCAGCAGGTTTACACATGGTAACCTCCGCTTAGAAGTGTCTGAAGTGGAATCCCCGGAGAGCATGGGCAGTGTACCACCGTGGCGATGCCTCGGCAATCCGCGCCGCCCCTCTCGTCGCCGGAATTGTCCGGCGAGTGGTCCGGCTTTGAAAAGGCGCATTTGATGCGCCCTTTCTTGTGACCTATCGGCGGGCCTGAACTCTGTTTCAGATGCTTCGGGGCCGGAGGGCGGCCCCTGGGGCTAAGGCTTTTGGGGGAAACCTGAAAAGGTTCGCGGCTTGACTCGAAGTGGCCACGCTACCGCAGAGATTCGGGCGGCATCTGAGGGAGATTCGGCTTGAACGCCGGATGAGTCAGGAGCGATTTGCGGAGGCCCTCGGCATTTCGGTGGACTTTCTGACCCTGATCGAGCGCGGGCGGAAGTAGAGATGCGTTGCATTTAACTTCCGCGTTGATGTGCCTCGATGATATACTCAACGGGATCGGAAGAAAGCGTTACAAACCTCATACCCGTAGATACTATCGCCCTGGAGGACGCCGATGACAGAGGCAGCCCCTAAGCTTCGCGGAAGTCAGAAACCTCGTTTCAAGAGAGCTCCGCTCCAGTTGAAGGACGGTCTTGACAAGCGCCTTTCGAGCTACATGTTATCCGCAGGAGGGATGCTCAAAGACGTACTCGCCAAGCCTGGATCGACCGGCTGGGTAGTGGCCGGAGCCACCGGAGTCGGGATGCTGGCGATGTCGGCGCCGGCGAGCGCCGACATCGTTAAGGGAACCGATTTGGTATGTTGCACGGTACTCGTTTCTTCGCGTCGCGCGAATCCTTATTTGCCCTTTTTCTACCACCGGTCAGGGGCACTGGGATGTCAACGGGGATGGTATAGCAGATTTTGAGGGGAGCTCGCGGTGGTTCCGCGTAGGCAATTTTGGCTACGCCTCAGGCTTACTTAAGGCCGAACCGGGGAACGGTTTCGTGCCCGGCCCGCTGGCGAAAGGCTATCAAGTTGGACCCAAAGACCCCTTCGTGGCCACGGGTGCGAAGGCTTTCGGCGTAAATATATACGGAACCTATGTTACCGTCTCCGGGAGCTGGGTCGAAAATCGAAAACACCCTTATAGCACTGGCTACCTGGGATTTGAGTTTCAGATCAATGGGCAGGCGCATTACGGCTGGGCCTACGCGTCCGTAAGCCTTAGCTACTCTGCCTATGCGGATTCGGTCTATTACAACACGATACCGAATCAGCCCATCCTTACCGGTCAAACGCAGGCGACCCCAGAGCCCGCGACGCTCGGTTTGTTGGCGCTAGGAGCGTTCGGCCTTGGAATCTGGCGGAGGCGAAAGGCTGGAACCGCGCAGGACGGTTCGCCCGTGGCCTGAAATCGACCGCTTCTCGCCACACAACACTTCAACAACACTTTGCGTGCAGAATCGCGGCACTGGCGAGTCCGGGCGGAAGAGGTCCGGCATTCGCGGCAAGCGAGGCAAGATCGCGATTAGGGAAGGTCGTTAAGCCATAGACCCGGCTAGGCTTACGGCCCCACAGTGAAGTGTTACACCGCTAGACATGCCGAGCCGTCCTTTCGCGAAAAAACAGTGGTCATCTGCGGCGACTCTTGGCGTTCGGGCGGCCCCAAAAATTGCGCTCTTGTGTAGAAATCGCGCTTGCTCTGAGCGATTCTACTCCGCAGCACCTGTTTGACCTAGCTCATTCTTGTGGCGCATCCATCGTTTTTGTGATGTGTGCGATCGGCAAGGCGGGAACGGCCGCAGACCGAGAAGCGCGCCCTGCGCTACCACCGGCGAAAGACAAAGGAAGGCACGAAAGCCGGGATGTTCAGGTTGAGACAGCCCAGGGTGAAAGGAGGAACTATCGCATGACAAGGAGGCGGCGGGAACGGTCCCATTGCCGCGCTTTTGGCACGCCCCTTCAGGCTCGGGGATTTGAAGGTCCCGGCAGATCTTCCGGGCCAGGATGTCGTTAATTTCGGTGTGGCGGAGGCAGGGCGGAGACTTTGTTTTGGCGCGGATTCACGTAGATCGTATGCCTGCTCCCCTGCCGGAGCTCCCGGCAGCCCTTCTCTTGCAGATGCCGGATCAACTCGCGGCGCTTCATAGGGCCGCTAGGGAGACTGGCTCTTTGATGACGTTCTCGCCTTCCAAGTCATGTTCCGCCAGTTCGCGGTTGGCTTCAAGCACCAGCCGGATCGCTTCCCGAATGTTTTCGCGGGCTTCCTCCAGGGTCGCGCCCTGGGTGTTGGCTCCGGGCAGATCTTCCACCCAGGCGATATACCCTTCTGGCACTTTCTTAAAGACGGCGGTGAGTTCCATGTTTAGTGTCCGAGCATGCAAATGCATACTAACACGCGCCAGTTCGCGCTCACAAGCACGCGAACAGGTTCCAAGAGATGCCGTGTCAAGCGTGTTTTCGCAGCCTGTGCGCTCTTTAAGCCCCGGCAGGGGCGCAGCATGCTAGCCCACGGCGACAGCCGTGGGCTACATTACGCCGCCCCTGCTGGGGCTGGGGCAGGCGGGAAAGGCCGCAGACCGAGAAGCGCGCCCTGCGCTACGTTTGCTTACTCCACGCGAAGGCGAGCGCGATCATCGTGATCAGCGAAACCGCGACTCCGGCCGCGAGACCGCGCTGGCGGTACCGGAACTGAATCTGGTGAGTGCCGGGGCCGGTCTCGACGGCACGAAACATGTGGTCAGCGATCAGGACCGGCGCGGCCCTGCCATCCACCGTGGCCTGCCAGCCGGGGTCCCAGCGGTCGAGCAGGATCACGTATCCGGGGCGCTGCATCTCGGCCCGGAGCGTGACGGTATTGGGGTCGCGCGCCGTAATCGTAACCTCACCAGCGTCCTGTGCCGGGTTCGAGACACCGGGGGAAAGCGGGGGCGGCGTGGCCTCCAGAATCACAGTATGACGCGCGTCAAAGCCGGGGTCGGAAAGCTTGGATAACGTGCCGGCGCTGTTGATCGACTCGACGGCGTTCCCCACGGCGTAGGCCCGGGGCATGAAGCAAAGGTCCTGGTAGAGGTAGCTGGGATCAGGCGAACCATTGAACACCGGCCCTACTTCGCGGGTGGTGGCGCTCGGGCGGCGGTTTTGCCGGACGATGTACTTCACGTTGGCGCGGCCCAGCAGGCAGTCGGCCCGCGCCTGGTCACTCTCCTGCTTGATCTCGTGGATCCAGAACTCATAGTAAGCCGGAGGTAGCGAGCCCTCCATATCGAGGTTTTCGGCCATTTCAATCCCCGACAACATGGCGCCGCGGTTCAACAGCAGGCGATCGCGAAAAGAGATCTGGGCCGCGGCCGAAAAACCACGCGCCTCGGGGATGGAATCGAAATTCAGCAGCGCCTGGGACTCTGAAATGGAGCTCTGCGGGTCGCGCTGGATGTACGCGAAGCGGTAAGGGCCGGAGGGGTGCGGCGGCTGCTCGACCACGGGCGGCCGGTAGGTGTAGAAGCTCCTCGGAACCGTGGGATTGTCGGAGTCGTTCACCCACACGGCTTGGGCGATTCCGAGGGCGATCACCACCCCGAGACCCCGTCGCGCCCACCGGCGTCCCTGCTTCAGGGCGACCAGCCAGATGGCGCCGCCCAGGAAGAATCCGGCCAGCCCGGGAAATTGAAGCTTGATCATGGAAAGCGCGTAGTTCATGGCCGCTTGAAGATCTGAGGCTCGGAGTTGATCGGCGGGCGAGCGCTCAAAGAGCTGATTCGTGGCGAGGAGAATCGCCCGGCTGCCGCGGTCGATCAGTTGGGGAGCCGTGGCCGCCAGAACCCAGATCAAGGCGGCCACCGAGCCCAGGGCGATCAGAGGCGATAAAGTCCTCATTCTCCACTGAACGGTCCCGCCGCTCGAGCCGTCGCCCGCCCGCCGGATCACGTCGACGCCCCATCCAGCCAGGATCGCGAGCAGACCTATCGCTGGCACGAGTAGCTTGGCGGGAAAGCGAACCAGAGCCAGCGGTGGAAACAGCAGGTAAGCCTCGGCGAAGAGTGGTGTATAGCGTCCGCAAGCCAGCAGCAACAGGATCACAGCGGCAACGGCAAGGAAGTTTCGGCGCCGGTCGCGCCCCTCGCTCCAGCCGATCCAGGCGAAAAAGATCGGAACAAATCCAACGAAAACCGAGACGTAATACGGCTGGTTCCGGCCGGCCAGCACGTAGGTCCACGAGGTGCTGGAGTCGAAGACGCTGCCGAAGAAGCCGGGCAACAGCAGGTCCAGGAAAGTGAGCGGATGCAGCGACCAGTAAACCGTCTCGCCGTAAGGCAAGCCCGTGGTCCCGCGCCGGGCGCGATGAAGGATGTCAAGCGAAGGCAAGAGTCCGACCGCGCTGAGACCGAGCATGAGCAATCCGACCGCTGCGAACGCCAGTACGAGTCGAATGATTCGTTGCCGGAGGTGATCGCGCGTACCGAGAGCGTCGAACACGGCATAAGCGAACGCCAGGGCCACCGTGGCCAGCAGGGTGAAGGGTTCGGCGCCAATGAACTGCAGCGCAAGCACCACGGAGAGCAGAATCCAAGGGCGTCGAGAGCGATGGCGCACGGCGTAGTCGGTCACGAGCAGCGCCCACGGAATCCAGGCCGCAGCCGCCGCTTGGTTGTAAAGATTGCCGAGCGAAAGCACAGGTCCGCTGAAAGCAAAGGTCGCGGCCGCAAAGAAGGCGGCGGTGCGGCTCTGCTCCCAGCGCCGCGCCAACAGATAGGTGCCAAGCGCAACCCACCCGAAGTGAAGAATGTAATGCAGGCCGTACGCGAGCCCGACCGGCAGAAGAATGATCAGGAGCGTGGTCGGATAGAAGAACAAAAAGTTGGGATTGGCCAGAACGGGCTCACCAAAGCTGAAGTAAGGATTCCAATAAGGCAGGTGGCCGGTCCGCGCGACGGCATGAATGAACTGGGCGCGCGGGTAGGTGTAGCTGAAGACGTCGCGATAGAAGAACATCTGGCCGGCGAAGAGAACGCGCCGGAAAAGCAGGATCAGGATTCCCGCCAGCAAGGCCAACGGCGCAGCGTCGGCGCGGGTTATCAGCCAGAAGACACGGCGGGGCGGCGCGACAGGCCGTCCGTCCTGGGTGGAGCGGAGCGAGTCCTTGACTGTGAGTTCCGGCTCAGGCATCCAGAAACTTCAACATGCGGGCGAGCGAAGAGGACAGGCGGCGGCGAGGATCAAGCCTGCGCTGGACCGCTCGAAATTCGTCTAGCCTGGGGTAGCTTCGCGCAAACGACCCGGCGCTGAGAGTGGCGTCCTTGGCCAGGTAGATGCGGCCGCCATGATCCACGACGAGCGCGTCGAGCTCTCGCAAGAAGGCGGGCAGCTCGCGATCGAACGGCAAATCGAGCGCCAGCGTGGAGCCGGCCATCGGAAAGCTGAGCATGCCCGCACCGCCCTCCCCGAAGCGCTTCAGCACGCCTAAGAAGGCCGCGCGGCGTGACTCCCGAATCCGTTGGATGAGACTCGTGAAGACCGGGCGGGCCGCAGTGTGCGGCACCACGACCTGATACTGCACAAAACCGCGGCGTCCGTAGAGACGGTTCCAGTGCTGAACGGCGTCCAGCGGATAGAAGAACCGGTCGAGATCCACCAGGCGCTCCGACGCCGCCGGCTTCGAGTGGAAGTAGAAGGCATTAAAGGCGCCGACGGTCCAGGTCCGGAGCGGAGTCAGCGGGAGTGGAAACGGAATGTTGGTTCTCTCGCGCTCGCGAAGGGCAAGCGGCCCGCGCACGCTTTTGGAGATCTCGGACGCGGCCGCATGCCGGCCGAGCATCACCAGAGACCGGCCGAGTTGCGCGCCTCGAGCAATGCAATCGGTCCACGCCACCGAGTACTCGTACTGCCTGTCGCCCTCTTCAAGAAGCTCCAAAGTGGTTTCCAGATTCGCCGCTCTCACGACCCGCACGAGCAAGTATGCCGATTCGACCGGCCGCAGCTGGAGTCGCGCCCGGGCGATGAAACCTGTAAGACCCACGCCTCCCACGGTGGCCCAAAAGACCTCCGGATGCATCTCGGGCGAGCATTGCAAACGCTCACCTTCCGCTGTGAGCAGATCGAGGTCCAGCACACCTTTCGAGAACGAGCCCGCCCGATGGTGGTTCTTGCCGTGGACATCAGCGGCAATCGCTCCTCCCACCGTCACCTGACGCGTACCGGGTGTCACCGGCAGAAAGAATCCGCGCGGCAACGCCTCGCGAATCATCTGATCCAGGCTCACTCCGGCCTCGCAGTCCAGGATGCCGGTGGCGGATTCGAACGCCAGGATTCGATTAAGACGCAGCAGCGAGACAGTGGCCGCCCCACGGTTCAAGGCAGCGTCGCCGTAGCTGCGGCCAAGACCCCGCGGGGTGTAGCATTCTCCCCGCGACGAGCAAATCAGACCCGCAAGATCTGCCGAATCGGCCGGCTCGTAAAGCCGGCACGGCTCCACGGGGAAGCGACCCCATCCCGAAAGCTGCTGTACGCCCCGGTCGATTCCGGCGCTACCCGTCTTGTCCGCCGCACTCATCACTCCTGACACAGGCGGCACACCCTGTCCCACGGCGCTGCTGAGGATCGAAGGCGTCCTTTCCGAGTCTGAGATAGTTTGAGCACGAGCCACCATGGTCGATCAGATGTAGATAATCAAGATGACGGAAACTGCCCAAAGAACCACCACGCCCAGCAATACGGCGTCCGTGAAGAGCAGGCGGGCCGGGTTACCGCCTTCTTTGTGCCGATGCACTAAGAACAAGTACCGGAAGACGCCGAAAAGCACAAATGGGACCGTCAGGTCCATGCGCTTGCCTGGGAATTTCGTGCGCACATCGCCCGACAGCGTATAAAGCGCGTAGGACATGAGCGTGGCCGCCGTCACAATGACAATGAGCTGGTCGAGAAAGTAGGGGCTGTAATGGACAAGGTTCGAGCGCTGCGCGCTGGCGCCGCCCTCAAGCATCACGAGCTCATGGCGCCGCTTGCTGAGAGCCAGAAACAAGGCCAGCATCGTGGTGCAGACCAGGAGCCAGGCCGAAATGGGAACGTGGATCACGAGCCCTCCAGCCACCACGCGCAGCACGAATCCGGCGGCAATCAGGAAGACGTCCACCAGCATCACCCGCTTTAGAAAGGCGGAGTAAGCCAGATTGAGCCCCGCGTAGACGGCTCCCAAGAGGAAGAAGCTGGGCGCCAGACGCCACGCGAGAGTCAGTCCGACCAGGTCCAGGAGCACCGCGGCCAACACCGCTGTTCGCGCCGGAAGGCGTCCGGAAGCTACCGGCCGCAACCGCTTAGCGGGATTCTGCCGGTCTTCGGCGAGGTCGAACACGTCGTTGATCAGATAGACGGCGCTGGAAAGCAGACAAAAGTCCGCGGCCGCCAGCACCGCAAGCGCAGCCTGGTGCGGATCGCTCAGTTGGCGAGAGAACACCAAAGCGGCGAGGACAAAACCATTCTTCACCCATTGCCCGGGCCGGAGGGCCTCAACGAGCGCTCCCAAATTTGTCCGGGCTGCAACCAACAGAGGGCCGGCGGGTGCGGAACTGGCGGAAGTTGCCATCAGAAACCAACGGGCAGTCCCGAGCCAGGCATAGACCCAGGTGACATTTGACAGTCCGCTATCTTACTTGGCGGGCTCGGATGAGCCGACCGAAGCCCGCAAATCAAATCTGCCCATTACTAACTGTATATCGTCGCACGGTTACAGGTCGGAATCAAGCTTCGGCTAGTGCGGGCAGGTCCGGGCTGGGCGCGCGGCGGGCAAGGCGTCAATCGAGCCCGAGGTAGCGCTCTCGGTCTCCAGGAGCGAAGCCGACAAGCTCCGGTTCGAGATCCAACCTCACACCCGTTTCGCGATACACGGTGCGACGGACGTGGCCCGCCAGGCGCAAGACATCGTCCGCCGTTGCGCCCCCGAGGTTCAAGATCACCAGCGGTTGTGAGGGATTCACCCGCGCCCTGCCGATCTCGAAGCCTTTGAGCCGGCACAGATCGATCAGGAGTGCGGCGGGAATTTTGACCGACTCTCCGCCGGCCGAGCGGTCGCGCAGCTCCGCCAGTTCCGAACCCTGGTCAGCGCCGAAACGCGCTTGCACGCGCTCTTCAAGATCTTGGAACTTCGTCGGGCTGAGCGTAGGGTTCTTGAAAAACGAGCCGGCGTTGCCTCCGCGCTCTTCCCGCGGATAAGGAAACTTTCGATCCCGAATCGCAATGATGGCTTGCCGGATCTCAAGCTGGCTCGGAGCGGCGATCGACCGTTCGTCAAAATAAGCTCGCACGCCGCGGTAGCCCAGGTTTGGTTGCGGCCGCGTGGAGAGCCTCAAGGTGATGCCCAGGATGAGAAAATCGCCCTTTCGGCCGGTGTTGAAGATGCTCCGCCGGTAACTGAGGCCGCACTCGTTCGATTGCAGGTCGTGCACGCCGCCGGTCGGAAGCTCCAGAACCTCAGCGGATTCCAGAACGTCGCTGAGTTGCTGGCCGTAGGCCCCGATGTTCTGCACCAGCGCCGCCGCACTCTGGCCCGGAATGTGCGACAGATTCTCGATGCCCCACCAACCGCGGCCCACGGCGTGCTCGACCGCGTCATCCCACGGCTCGCCAGCATGGATCCGCAATCGAGCTCCCTCGGCGTCCTCTCCAACTTTCTCGACGCCCCGGCTTGAGGGATGCAGCACCAGCCCATCGAATCCCTGGTCGCTCACCAGAATGTTGCTGCCGCCGCCCAGAACAAAAATCGGCAGCGATTGCCGGCGGGCGAAAGCGATCGCTTCCCCAACCTGCCCGGCGTCGCTGACGCTCGCGAAGTAGCGTGCCGGTCCACCGATCTTGAAAGTGGTGTGAGGCTTCAGCAGGCCGTTTTCTCGGATGTCGACGTTTGAGCGCGTGTGGGATGTGGTCATCCTGCTAGCCGCTGCTTAGTCGCACGATCGAGCGTCGTTGCCAAATTCAAAGCCTGTCATCCCTTCGCAGAGCGAAAGGATCCCGCCTTGGCCTCTGCTCACCGAACGGTTTCAGAGCGAGATTCTTCGCTCCGCTGCGCTCAGAATGACACAACCTGGGGCTGTAAGCGGACTTGATGTTATGTGCAGCTGGGCCTTTAACAGCTTTTCAATGCACGCGCCGGTCGCGCCCCGCCCAGTATTTCTCGCGCAGGACCCGCTTCAGAATCTTGCCCGTGCCGCCTTTCGGGAGTTCGGTCACAAACTCGACCGACTTGGGTATCTTAAAGCCTGCCAGATGCGGCCGGCAGTGCTCCAGGATCTCGGCCTCGCTGGCTTTCTGATCGGCCCGCAGCACGATGATTGCCTTAGCGACTTCGCCCCAGGTATCATCCGGCACCGGGATCACGGCGCACTCGAGCACGACCGCATGCTGGCAAAGAACGCGCTCGATCTCCGCCGTGGCGATGTTCTCGCCGCCGCTCAGGACCATATCCTTAACGCGGTCGACGATCAGGACGTAGCCTTCGTCATCGATGGTCGCCAGGTCACCCGTCCAGAACCAGTCGTCGCGAATCACCCGTGCGGTCTCCTCAGCCTGCTTCCAGTAGCCGGCCATCACCACGTCGCTCCGGATGATAATCTCGCCTACCTCCTTGCCGTCCGCCTTAACGTCACGTCCGTCCGGGTCCACCACCCGAATCTCGGAGCCTGCCATGGCGTAACCGGCTGACGCCCTGCGCCACAACTGCGCGTCCCGAGGATCGTCCGCCAGATGGTCCTTGATGTGGGCCATCGTCACCACCGGCGAAGTTTCGGTGAGGCCGTAGCCGCTCATAGCCACCCGGCCGGGAAGCTTGCCTTCAATTTCCTGGATCAAGGCCGTGCTGGCGGGCGCGCCTCCGGTCATCACCTCGCGCACGCTGGAGAGATCGTACTGGGCGAAAGCAGGGTGATTGATGAGAGCGATCAGCATGGTCGGGACCATGTGTAGCCTCGTCACCCGTTCCCGCTGCACAAGCTCCAGCACCGCGAGCGGTTCGAACTTCCGGATCATGACGTGACGGGCGCCGGCCAGCGCCAGGATATGAGGCGCTCCCCAACTATTGACATGAAATAGCGGCACCGTATAAAGGTGCACATCGTCGTCCGCACCGCGCATCCCAATCGCAGTGTAGAAGGCGTGCAGATACAGGTTCCGGTGCGTCAGCATGACGCCTTTGGGGTGAGATGTCGTACCGCTGGTGTAGAACAGTTCCGCCACCGAGTTTTCGTCGATGCGGCGATAGTCGAACTCGCGCGGCTCCGCCACCGCCAGCAGCTCGTCGTAGGAGCGTGGATGCGCCCACGCCGGTTTTGCTCCGCGTAATGCCACATAATGCCGGATGCAGGGAACCTGGCCGCGCAGCGCTTCGACCAACGGCAGAAATTCAGGGTCAAAGGACAGGACGCGGGGCGCGGCGTCGTTCAAGATGTAGGCCAGCTCCTCGCAACTCAGCCGGATGTTCAGGGGCAGCAGTACGGCCCCGATCTGCGGCACGCCGTAATAGGCCTCCAGCAGCCGGTGGCAGTTGAAGCTCAAGTAGGCCACGCGATCGCCAGCTTCGACACCAAGTTCCAGCAGGGCACTGGAAAGGCGGTCGCATCGCTCATTGAACTCGCGGTACGTGAACCGGTCGGTTCCGCAAACCACTCCGGTCTTGCGGCCGAAGATCCGGGCCGCGTGCAGTTTGAAACGAACTGGAGTCAGGGGCAACAGCATCGTGTTACTGAAAAGCAGATCCTTCGCTCAGGGTGGTTCGAAAGGGACCGAACGCGCTCAGGATGACAATTCTACGGCCGTTCCGGCAAGCGATTGAAAGGCCGGGTCCGCCGCCGTGGCCTCTCTCGTCGCAAATTCCCAATTCTGAATCGTAATCCCCATCTCTTCACCATGGCCGCTTTTCCACCCTCGGCCGCTCGGCGCGGCTCATAGCCTTTTGGCTGATGGCCGGATGCTTTAGTCCCCGCAACTCGGCGATATTCTCGATCACTTTGAGCACCGCAGCGGCAATGTCGCCAGCGTCCCGGCGCGTGCCCAGAAAAATATGGTGAGGCAGCCAAACCGCCTCCTCGTAGGCCGCCCGCTCGCTCACCGGGCAATGCGAAGCCCTTCGAAAGTTGACGGGCCTGCGGCGCCACCAACTCAAGACCGGAAACTCCTGCGGATCGACCGGGAACAAGGCGCTGCGATAAACGGGCTCATAGAAAAGCCCGTCGCAAGGGACGCCTTCCATCTCGAGGGCGCCGAGAAAAGCTGCGCGCGGGACCCCATCAAAGTGGCCGGGGGAGTACTTGAAGACGAACTGATAGGCCGCCATCGTCGTAACGCGCGAATCGCGCTTCAAGAACGCCAGACCGGGCACACTTTGAAGACGACTCTCAAAGTGATTCATATTAGCCTGCCGTCTTCCGGCCTGCTGCGGCAAACGCCGGAGCTGGCCTTCCAGAAGAGCGGCCTGGAACTCGGTCAGGCGATAGTTGAAACCGATCATGCGATGGTGGTAGCGGTCCGTGGCACTGGCCCGCCCGCAGTTCGTGTAGGACTGGGCGCGCTCGTAATACTCAAGATTGCTCGTGATCACCGCGCCGCCTTCGCCCGCCGTCATCAGCTTGCTCGACTGAAAGCTGAAACAGCCGAGGTCTCCGCAGGCTCCAGCACCCTTTCCTCGCCAGCGGCCCCCATGCGCGTGTGCGCAGTCTTCCACCACCACGAGCTTGTGCTTTCGGGCGAGACCGCGAATGGCATCCAGATCGGCAAAGCACATGCCGAGATGCACGGGCAGCAGGGCTCGCGTCCGGGAGGTGATCGCGGCCTCAATCAACCGGCAATCGAGGCAGTAAGAGTCCGGATCGATGTCCACGAAGACCGGAAGCGCATTGAGGCGCAAAATGGGGCCGACCGTGCCCTCCCAAGTGTACGCCGGTACGATCACCCCATCGCCGGGCTCGATTCCGGCCGCTTTCAGCGCAATCTCGATGGCCACGGTGCCGTTGGACACGGCCATGCCGTACTTGGCGCCCTGGAACTGAGCGAATTGCTGCGCGAAGCGGCCAGCGCGCTCGTTTGGAAACGGATATCCGCCCCAGTTGCGACTGGCGAGCACTTCCTGAATCGCCCTCGCATCTCTCCGGTCATAGACCGGCCAGGCCGGAAAGGGCTTTTGCCGCAGCGGCGCGCCTCCGGTGATGGCGAGCTTTCCCATGAGCGCATCACTTGAACAGATTGTGGACTATACCACCGGGGGACAACCGCGGGAAGCGTTCAAGGTGCGTCCTCGCGCTCGGGGATTTCGACGATTCCCGCTGTGGCGGCGGTCTCCCACCGCCGTCTTTTCGGCGCTCAGAGGACGCCGCTACAGAGGCAGTTGTAACTTAGAGTCGTCGGTCTCATAAGTACTCTAACGTATTCGCGCCAGCGACTCAGGTTGGGTTGGCATTCTCTCCGAATGCCGGACGATCCGGACGGAACTCTTCCTACGCGATCTCCGATAGGCCGGCGAGGCCGCTGCAACGGGTACCCCGTTAACCAGGCGTTGAGTCCGTTTAGTTTGGATGGGTGCGCCCGCCCGAACAGCTACCCTCACCGGGCGGCTGTCAAAAGGCGCTCAGCGAATTGCGCCGGGATTCCGAAGTTCGAGCCCCCGAAGCCTTCCAGGATGGCATAGTTGATGCCGATCACTTTGCCCTCGGAGTTGAAGACGGGACCGCCGGAGCCACCCGAGGTTGTTTGGGCGTCGTAGACGATCTTGTCCCGAAGCACGTCTCCCAGATGTCCCTGGGTGATGAGAGGGCGGATGAGAGCCTTCTGAGCCAGGCTTTCGAGAATCTTCTCGGGGTCACCGTTGCTGGAGGTGACCACGCTGCGAACCGTGGAATCATCGGCGCGTGCCAGCACTGCGTCGAGGCCCGTAGCATAGCCCATCAGTACGATGGGCTCTCCGTTTACAGCCGCGCCCTTGCTGCCATCGAGTCTCAGAACCTCACGCTTGAGACCGCCCAGGCTGGCTCGCACCAGTGCGACATCGGCCTCGGAGGAGATCCGCTCCGTGGTCACGGGGTACGGGTTTGATGACCCGGGAAAGTAAGCCGTCATTTCAACGATCACGGGCCGGACGCCCTGCTCCTTCAAATCGCCGAACTCCTCGTTGTGCCACCATGGCTCAACCACGTGATGGTTAGTCAGTAGCTGGCCGTCCTGGCCTACCAGAAACGCTGTGCCCAGCGCCTCAGCCCGGATCTCAGGGCCGGTCCCTTCGAGCGTGATTATTGGGTTCCCCTTGGCGTCCTGAATAGGCTCGCCGTCGCTGGTGAGTCCGAAGTAGCGAAGGGGGCGACCGCTGGCCTCATCATGAAGGGCAATCGCGACGTGGATGAGGCAGACGCTCGGGGCGTAGGTGCGGATGATGTCCTCGGCGCGAGCCGACTCCGATTCCACCTGGCGCAGTCGCTGCTGGGTTTGGGCCAGCTTGCCGCGCAGGGCTCCCGCCTGGTCCGACGAAGCCTGCGCCATCTGTGCGCGAAGGTCTTCGGATTGTTTCTGGAGTTGTTCTTTCTGAGCAACACCGGAGCTTGCAGCATACGCCTGCATCTGCTCGCTGAGTTTGCGCGCCCGCTCTACCAGCTCTTCCTGGCTCGCGAGATTGCGGTTGAGGCGCGAGATCAGTGCGTAGCTGCGCTGCGTTTCGCTGGTGGCGCTGCGAGAAAAACGAAAATAGATGCCCGCCATCAGCGCCACCGCCACGAAGAGGACCCCGAGCCCAATCTTCAGCCCGCGTCCAAGCGAGAAGGCGTCGCGGGTCATCTTCTCCGTCACGGCGAGAGCTTCAAACGCCGTGCGCGACATCTCCTGGCCCTGTTCGGCGATGCGGAGTCTCGCGCGAAGGTCATCCTGGGCCTTCTTGGCGCGTAACTGAGTACGAACGCGGGCCAGAAGTTCGGTAGTCTCCCAGGGGCGCGTCACCACGTCGTCGGCGCCAAGGTCGAGGCCGCGCACCCGTGCCCCGGCTGCTCCAGACGAGAGCAGAATCACCCGCATGTCAGCCGTCGCCGAGGCACCCTTCAACTCGGCTAGGAGATCTCCGCACTCCAACCCTGAGAACTGCTCGTCAAGCAGAAGCAGGTCGGCGCCTTTCTCCCGCGCCGCGCGCAGTCCATCGTCGCAGGTGTCGGGTCTCGAAACATCATATCCGGCGCCCTCGAGCAGACGCAGAAGGTCGCGGCGGGATGCCTCATCACCTTCGAGCACCAGGACCATCTCACGCGCCTCATTCATCGTCGGAATACCTCATCAGCACTTCGATGATTCTGCGTCCACTGCTGTTGCGCCCCAGTCAAATCGGGGACATTTAGGTGGTGAAGGGATCAGTAGTTGGTGACCGGACCCGTCAACCGTCTTCGAAGCCATGAACAACTCTCAAAGCAGATGGTCTCAGTAGCCTGCGGTGGCAAAGCCGACCGAATCGCCGCGCGCATCTTGCCCAAGCGTGCTGGGGGCGGGTTCGGGAACACCAGCAACATTTTCATCTACGTTCTTCGGAGGGCCGGTGCCTTTCACCGAACGGCGTTTGCCGAATTTCACTTCTTTCATGCGGGCAATGCTACAAGAACTTCTACTTAAAGTCCATGCCCCAGACCGCCGTGTAGCCCTTCGAGATGAGAAACGCCAGAGCTTATTCCGACATACTCTCGCTTGCCCGTATAGTCGGCAAACCGTAGATGTGGTTCGTGCTGTCATCTCGGGCGGTCGTGCTTAGATAACGAAGCAAAAGACGCCACTCGGCGGGTCCTTCCGCAGCCTGACAGGAGGCCGCGCCGGGCTGTCGGCTCCGCGAGGGGCCGCACCTGCATCTCCGCCCTTGACGAACGCCGCTGTCGTGGGCTATCCTACTGGTGATTACTTATGCGGTAATCTCAATGCCCCGGCGCAAATCATCCATGACTCCGGCTCGCCTCCGGGCCAACCGTCGCAACGCGTTGCGCTCCACCGGACCCCGTACCGCCGCCGGCAAGGCGCATTCCCGGCTCAACTGAATGCGTCACGGCTGGCGGTCGCAAGCGGGTCGGGCCATCTTGTGGGCCATGGAGTCTGCGCCGCCCGGGCGTCTGCGCGACACGCTCAACGCTCTGCTCACCCCGGAGGAGATGAATCAACCGTGTTTTCGGCACTTCATCGATGCGATCTGCGGCCTTCCAATGAAAGTGGTGCTTCCGAGGATGACGCGGCGAGGTTCTTTGGGGGAGAGGAGAGCCGCCCGGCTGGCAAAAAATGCACAACCGAAGCCACAAAGTCTTTTGTTATCAACGATGGGCTTGAAACGAACCCGTCAATCTACTGATTCTGAGTGGCTTAGCCTTGATCCGGCTAATCTCCTGCAGAATCAGCGAGATGATAAGAAACTGGGGTCGCCATGGGCGAAACGAACCCCGAACGAACCCATGAAAAGGCCTGTTTTGGGGAACGAACCCGAGGAGGGCGAGCGTCAGGAGTGCTATTCTGAGGCTTCCGAGGTGATCACCTGAAGAGCGTCGCCATTATCGGGGGCGGTCCGGCGGGCGCAACCCTTGCAGAGCGGCTGGCCCCGAATCAGTCCGGGCTTCGCGTCCTCCTCTTCGAAGAGAAGCGTGGCTGGGAAAAGCCTTGCGGCGGCGGGCTGCCTCCCAAGGTTTTGAGGCGATACCCCTTTCTGCGCGACGCGGTTGAGCCTCACTGTGTTCTGCGCGACACGGAGTTTGTGGCTGCGAGCGGAGAGTCCGTACGATTACACCTCCCGCGACCGTTGGCCGTCTACTCGCGAACGGTACTCAACGGCCTCCTCCTCGGCCGCGCCGAGAGGGCGGGGGCCGCGGTGGTGGCGGAGCACGTGCTCGGTTTCGGGAGGTCCGGGCAAGGTTGGGAGCTCAAGACTCGTCAGGGCCGCTATACCTGCGACTACCTGGTTCTGGCAGCCGGAGGGCGCACTGGGTTGCGCCGGCAGCTCGCGCCGTCCTTTGGCCCGTCAGACCTCATGCTGAGTTTCGGGTACTATCTGCCAGGGACGCATGGCTTGCTGCGCGTGCAATTCTTCGAAAACTTTGAAGGCTATGCCTGGGCCTTCCCGCGCCCCGGTCATCTTTCTGTCGGCATCGCCGCCAAGGCAAGCGAGTCGTCGATGGCTGATTTGAAGCAGCGCTTGCACGCCTTCATGCGCCGCTTCAACTACGGCCCGAGCGAGCATGAACGAGCACCGATCTTCAGCCATGTGCTGCCGGCCCTCGGCCGTGAAAGTTGGAGAACGCTGAGACTCGGCGGGCCGGGCTGGGCGCTGATCGGCGACGCCGCCGGCTTGGCGGATCCCATCACCGGCGAGGGAATCTCCTTCGCCATGCGGTCCGGCGAGTTGCTGGCCCGAGCGATCCTCGACGGCGATCCTCAGAGCTACCCTGAACGGGTTCGCGCCGACTTCGGGAGGAAGCTCGCCTTTGGAGCGCGTTTGGCGCGTCGTTTCTATCACGGCACCTTCTTCGGCGAACCGACGACCACGCGAATGATCCAATACGCGCGCCGGAGCCAGGCCTTTCGGCGTCTGCTTGAAAATTTGATTGACGGCTCCCAATCTTACCCCAGCCTGGCCGCCCAGGTCTGTTGGGCGTTTGTGCGCTGGGGTGGTGATTCGGGATTCGGGATCCGTTCCCGCGCGCTGCCGCCTGCGCCTGGGTGGAACAACAGACACGAGGAGTTTTCGACAGAATGCCAACCGCTCGGAAGGCCATGACGAAATCACAACAGCTGTTCCAGCGGGCGCTCGAGCGGATCCCCGGTGGCGTCAACTCTCCCGTACGTGCCTTTCGTTCCGTGGGCGGCGATCCCGTTTTCATCGAGCGCGGGGCCGGCTCGCGCCTCGTCGACGTTGACGGCCAGGAGTACATCGATTACGTGATGTCCTGGGGGCCACTGATCCTCGGTCACGCTCATCCGGAAATCGTCGAGGCGCTCGGGCGCGCGGCCCGAAGCGGAACCAGCTTCGGCGCCTGCACCGCCGGCGAAGTCGAGCTGGCGGAGCGGATTCAGCAGGCCTTTCCTTCCATCGAGCGCGTGCGGCTCACGAGCTCCGGCACCGAAGCCACCATGTCTGCCCTGCGCGTGGCACGGGCCGCCACGGGGCGGGACAAGATCCTGAAATTCGATGGTTGTTACCACGGCCACGCGGATAGCCTGCTGGTGAAGGCAGGTTCCGGCGTGGCGACGCTGGGTCTGCCGGACAGCCCCGGTGTGCCTCGCGCTCTCGCCGAACTCACCGTCAGCATTCCCTATAACGACCTCCAGGCGGTCGACGAAGCCTTCACCGTCCACCGGAACCAGTTCGCCGCCGTGATCGTGGAGCCCGTAGCCGGCAACATGGGCTGCGTTCCGCCGCGTCCCAACTTCCTGGCCAAGCTGCGCCGGCTCACGGCCGACCAAGGGACGGTCCTGATCCTGGATGAGGTCATAACGGGTTTCCGGGTGGCGCGCGGCGGCGCGCAGCAACTCTACGGAGTCAGACCTGATCTCACCACGCTCGGCAAGATCATCGGCGGCGGCCTGCCGGTGGGGGCTTACGGCGGCAAGGCGGAGTTGATGAATCTTGTGGCCCCCGCTGGACCGGTTTACCAGGCTGGCACACTCTCCGGCAATCCCCTGGCGGTGGCCGCCGGATCGAAGACGCTCGAGATCATCGCCCGGCCCGGGTTTTATGAGCGTCTCGAAATCCTGGGCCAGCGCCTTGAAGCCGGGCTGGCCAACGGGGCCAGGGCTGGGGGCGTTCCGCTCACGGTGAATCGCGTGGGGTCCATGCTGACCGCCTTCTTTACCCGCGCACCGGTCGAGGATTATGGCAGCGCGCTTTGTGCAGACACGGCGCGGTTCGGCCGGTTCTTTCGCGCCTTACTTGAACGCGGCGTTTACTGGCCGCCTTCGCAATTCGAATCGACGCTCTTCTCCGCCGCTCACACCGAAGCCGATGTGGACCGCACCGTGGCGGCTGTGGCTGCGGCCTTGTTGAAGACTGATGATTGCTGAGTCGAGAGCGGTGACGGGGACGTCGACAGGATCGAATGGTGCCGAAGGGGGGAGTCGAACCCCCACGCTGTTAAACAGCGGCAGATTTTGAGTCCACCTGTTTCCACCCTCTGCTGCTTTTCAACGAGGAGGGTGACTGTCTGGCGGCCAAGCTGCGGCCCGGCAACGTGCATAGCGCCGAGGGCTGGGAAGAACTCTTACTGCCGGAGATCGAGCGGCAGCAGCAGAGGGGAAAAGGACTCGCCCGAAGGGCTCGGCCGAGGAGATCCGCCGGCGCGGGCTCGATGCCTTTCGGGGCTCGGTGGCCGCGCGGCTGCCGTTCGCGGGCGATC
>DATDGR010000165.1:0-16496 GCA_036521995.1 Terriglobia bacterium
AGATTCCGGGCTACCGGCACGTCTATCACCTTTACGTGGTCGAGCACCCGAAGCGCGACCACCTCGACCAGTTCCTGCGGGACGCCGGGGTCGACGTCAAGATGCACTATCCCATCGCCATTCACCAGCAGGAAGGCTACCCCTGGGACAAGCCGGCCGACCTCAATCCGCGGGTTCCGAACAGCGAGCGGAACGCGGCCCAGTGCCTCTCACTGCCCATGTTTCCCGAACTGACGCGGGACGAAGTGGATTACACGATCGCCAAGATCGTCGAATGGGATGAAAAGTTCGGAAGAAACTGATCCGCCCTTTTTTGCCGCGCCCGCCGCTTCCGGCAACCGAAAGATGAAAGCGCTCTATTTCGACGAACAGCTTTCGCTGCGCCAGGTGGCAGAACCGCGGCCGGCTGCGGCTGAGGCGCTTATCCGTGTGATTCTAGCGGGCATCTGCGGGACCGACCGCGAGCTTCTCAAGGGCTACTCAGGTTTCCGCGGCATTCCTGGCCACGAGTTCGTCGGCGAGGTCGTCGGATGCGACACGGTTGCCTGGATCGGCAAGCGAGTGGTGGGGGAAATCAACATCACTTGCGGCCACTGCGAATGGTGCCGGCGTGGCTGCGATCGCCATTGCAGCCAGCGCACGGTCATGGGAATCATCGACCGTCCCGGAGCCTTTGCGGAGTACGTGGCCCTGCCGCTAGCGAACCTGCACGAAGTGCCGTCAGGGGTCTCAGATGAGGCTGCAGTATTCACCGAACCTCTGGCGGCGGCCGCCGAGATTCTGGAACAGCTACCCCTCACCGCCGGTACCCGAGTGGCTGTCCTCGGTTGCGGACGGCTCGGCCTATTGGTGGCGCAAGTGCTCAATCATTCCGGGGCATGCGTGACGGTGATTGGCCGAAGGGAAGGGAAGCTGACACTAGCTCGCTCTTGGGGGCTGAGCACTTTTTGTCTGCACCCGGACGCCGGGACCGAAAAAAGTGCTGCAGGTGCTATGGCCAATGTGGGCGTCAATGGGAAAACTGAGCCTCCTCGCCGAAGTTTCCCCATCGTTGTCGAAGCCACCGGCTCGCCCTTCGGCTTGGACGAGGCTTTTCGCCTGGTGGAGCCGCGTGGCACGATCGTGATGAAGTCCACGTTTCACGGTCCGGCACACTTCGACACGGCCAAATTGGTAGTGGACGAAATTACGTTGCTCGGTTCACGCTGTGGGAACTTCCGGACCGCTCTTGATCTCCTGAACCAGGGCGCTATCCACGTCAGGGAACTGATCTCAAGAGTCTTCACTCTCGAACAAGGTGTGGAGGCGTTCCACTACCTTGATCAATCCGTCTGCCTCAAGGTGCTGCTCAGCAACGCCGGCAGGTCCATCTAGGCTAGTGATGTCTGGCAGCCGTTGATCCGGGGCCTGGCTGCTGCCCCCCTTTTCCTCCGGGGGCTTGAGCCGCCGAAACGCCGAATAGAGAAGCAAGTCATAGGTAATCTTGATGCTGCCACCCAGGAAGAGAGGCGCGGCGAGGGCCAGATGTTGCATAACGTAACCAGCCACCGACGGTGTCAGCGACCTCGATGCGCTGCGCGCCAGATTGGTGACCCCGCTCGCGAACGTGCGCTCGCCCGGCTCGACCACGGCCATGAGGTAGGACTGCCGCGTAGGGACGTCCATTTCCACCAGCGCTTCCCAGGCCAGGTAAAACGCCATGGCCCAGCCTGGCGACGACGCCAGCGGCACCGCCATCAGGAGAAGACTCGAAGGAATATGGGTGAAGACCATCGTGTTCAGCAACCCGATGCGACGGGCCAGCCAGGCCGCGATGAGGTATGAACCCGAGTTCAAGAGATTGCCGGCGAAGAAGAGCAGACCCAAGGTGCCTTCGGAGATCCCGAAGCGCCGGAAGAACCAGTAAGCGATCAGCGCGTCAGTCAGAAATCCGCCGCCCAGGCTGTCGACTCCAGACAGCGCCGCGAGCCTGGCGACCACCCCGCGCGACTTTGGCGACAGTCGCCTTGTGTCCACGTCGGACGCGGCCGGTACCCGCACTTCAATGTCTGGCGTCAGCAGGAGGTACAAAGAGGCCGTCAGCAAGTTGAGGGCGCCGTACAGACCGAAGGTCACCTTGTAAGCCAGGAGCAGATCGATGTGCAGCGAGCGTGAGAGCAGCAAAGGCAGGCCCGCGATCAGTGCTCCGGCGGCATGCCCGATGTCCATGATGAGACTGTGCCAGGACAAGGCCGCTGTCCGGTGGTCGGTCGACGTTGTCTGGGGGATGACGGCCTGTTCCAGGGCGAAGGCGGGTCCACGATCCGTGCCCATCCCGTTGACCATCCCGGCGAAAGCCACGAAGAGAATTGCGTGGAACCGGCCGGTCAGGGCAAAACCCAGACCGCCGAGCGCGGCCAGGAGAGAAATGCCGATCAAGATGAGACGCCTGCCCAACCGGTCGGCGCGCAGGCTCACAATCAAGGTCCCCAGGGCGGCTCCGGCCAATCCTGCGGTAATGACGAATCCGATCTGCGTGGCCGATAAGCCGGCTCGCGAGAGATAGACACCTAGCACCACGCCCGTGAGCCCTACGCCCGTCGTGCGCAAGAAGGCTGCGGCGTAGATGACCCGCAAGTTGTGCCCGATCTCGGTGAGAAAGCCCATAGTCGGATAGGGCCGGAGCCGGCGGCGAAGCTCAGGACCGAGGCGCTGAGACGGGAATCTCTGCGCGCTGACTCTGGCGATCCGGTACTGCGAGGTAAAGACGGTTCAGTTGCGGCACGAATAGAGTCCTTCGGGTCCCGCTGGCGATCCTGCTGCCCGGCTGAGGGTCGTCTGGATCGCGCTGGTCGAAGATGTCAATAGACATCGATCAAGGTGGTCGTCGCCATGACGATCCCGAGCCGAGTGAGGAAGGATCGCAGTTTGTGGTTATGCAGCTCCACCAGCGAGATCCAAAAGGCTTCGCGAGCGGTGATCCAGACACTGGTGCATCGCAGCTTGGTCCGATCTTGCGATGGCCGCTTGGGCCTGGCTGAGAACCGCCATGTTCGCAGCCTTCAAGCGCCTCGTCGAGTCCGGCCCGATGGTGGCTTCACCGCCCTTCAAGCCTGAGTATAACCACAGCGCACAAAAAGGTGGTGACGGGCATCACAGGTCAGATCTCGGAAAAACCTTCGATCCAAATGCCGACTGAAGGCGCGGAAGGATTAGCGTCAGCAGTACACTACTCGCACCGTGTGACGCAGGTATCGGCGTCGATTGAGTTGGGCCCGAGCCTGTGGTAGGCTAACGTCTATGGCACGCCAGTTCTCGGCCTGGATTGCGCTGGTGGTGTTCGCGGCGGCCCTGGTGCCCGGCGGGTTTGCACCCTGGGCGGACCGTCAGGCGAACTCCTGCTGTCGCGGGGGCCGATGCGGCATGGCCGCCGGATACGAACCGATGTCAGGGCAATGCCACGGCGACGATATGGCGCCTTCCCGCGGTTCTTTCGCTTGCCCGTGCTCGGTTTCCCAGGGCTCGACGGCGGTGGTTCCTGCCACGGCCTTTCGTTTCACCCTTCACATCGCTACCATCACTCCTTTTTTCCAGCAGAACGCAGGCTTCGACGGGCCTGTTTTCACCTCCACTGTTCCTCTCCGCGGTTATGGCTCTCCCTTAGACCAGCCTCCTAAAGCGTAGCAGCCAGTTCGAACTGAAAAGCGCTCGGACTGCCTGGGGGGCGTCTCTGCCTTGGTTTGGCCAGTCCGGAATGACCTTCGCCCGCACTGGCGTGCCCAGGCATTTACGCCTGAGGAGGATTCGCATGTTCAAAGGCTGGTTCAAGGGGTGTGCTGTTCCGGTTGTGACTCTCGCCTCTTTCGGGGTTCTTGCAGTTCAAGCCCTGGCGATCCCGTCCGGTACCTTAAAGGGCATTGTGCATGACCCCCAGCATCGGCCCATTGAGGCAGCGCAGGTGGCGGCCCGTGTCCGGGACTCGGCCTGGTCCAAGACGGTGCAGTCAGACGCGAACGGGGAGTTTGAATTCGATGACGTGCCCGAGGGCGACTACACGGTCACGGTAAGCGCGCAGGGTTTCACGGCACTCGCACAGCAGGTAACCGTGACGGCGGGCAAGGCTCCGATCCTTCATTTCCAGATGGAATTGGCCGGGCTCGAACAGACCGTGGAAGTTGCGGCCCAAGAGAGCAAACTTAGCTCCCTGTCTTCGACCGTGCACACCGGCGTGTCGGCGCAGGAGATCGAGCGTACGCCGGGCGCAGACCAGGCCAACAGCCTCGCCATGATCACCGACTTCACCCCGGGCGCTTACATGGTCCACGACATGCTTCACATGCGCGGAGGCCATCAAGTGAACTGGTTCTTCGACGGCATTCCCGTTATCAACACCAATATTGCCGCCAATATCGCGCCCTTGATCAATCCCAAGAATGTCGCGTCGCTCGAAGTGGAGCGCGGCGGCTATTCCAGCGAGTATGGCGACCGCACCTACGGATTCTTTAACGTGGTCACCCCCTCGGGATTCGAACGCAACAATCAGGCGGAGTTGGTAACCTCTTACGGCAACTTCCAGACCACGGATGATCAGCTCAACTTTGGCGGCCATACGGATCGCTTTGCCTATTACGGCAGCCTGGATGGCAACCGCTCCGATCTCGGCTTGGCTACGCCCACTTCGGCGGTGATTCACGATCAAACCAGCGGATTGGGCGGGTTTCTGTCCCTCCTCTATAACCCTTCTCCCCAGGACCAGGTACGGTGGATCCTCTCCCTGCGCGGAGACCATTATCAGATCCCGAACACGCCCGAGACTCAGGTGGCCGGCATTCGCGATGTCGAGCTGGAGCGCGATTACCTGTTGGGCTTCCAATGGGTCCACGGTACCCCTGGCGGGTGGGTGTTTTCGCTCTCTCCGTACTACCACTTTAACAACGCGCACTACATCGGCGGGCCAGGCGACATGCCCTTCATTCTCGATGACAACGACCGGTCGAATTACGTGGGCGTCCGCGCCGTGCTTCAGACGCAGAAGAAGAAGCACAACGCCCGGACGGGCCTCGAAGTGTGGGCCCAGCACGACAACGCCTTCTTTGGCTTGACCGCCAATCCGGGCTCGCAGGTGCTGCAGCAGCAGGAGCGCAACTGGGCTAACACCGAGTCGGTCTTCCTGGAGGATCAGTATCAGCCCACTTCCTGGTTCACCCTCGACGCCGGCATCCGGCTGCAGCATTACGGCGGACTGGTGAACGAAAACGCGGCCGATCCACGCCTTGGCGGCAGCATCCGCCTTCCCCGCCTCCACTGGATCCTGCGCGGCTATTACGCCTACTACTATCAGCCGCCGCCCCTTAACAGCCTCTCGGGTCCGCTTTTGCAGTTCGTCCTCGCGCAAGGTTTCGGCTACATCCCCTTGCAGGGTGAGCGCGATATCCAATACGACTTCGGCGTGACCATCCCGTTTCGCGGTTGGGAGCTGGGAGTGGACAACTTCCACACCAACGCTCGCAACTTTCTGGACCACGACGTGGTGGGCGACTCCGGGATCTTCATACCTTTGAGCGATCTGGCGGCCCTCATCGACGGAACCGAGGTTACGCTGCGCTCGCCCGAGATCTGGGGCCACGCCCAGGTGCGGATCGCCTATTCGAACCAACTGGCGCAGGGTTTGGGGCCGGTCACGGGCGGTTTGATCGAGTTCGCGCCCACTACCTATTTCCTGCTGGACCATGACCAGCGCAACACAGCGACCGCTGTTCTCGCGCTCAGGCTGCCTCGCCGCTTCTGGGCCACGCCGGGTGTGAACTTCGGATCGGGATTCGTGAACGGCAACGGCCCGGCGCATCTGCCACCTCACACCACCGCAGACATTGCCCTGGGCAAGGACTTGGGGGAGAGTTGGTCGCTCTCAGTGAACGCCACCAACGTGTTCAACAGCCGCTACTTGCTGGATGACAGCAACACCTTTGGAGGCACCCATTACGCAAACCCGCGGCAGATCTACGGGGAGTTGCGCTACCGGTTCCATTTCTGACTGTATGTTTGCGGACGCATGTCCCTGAGACCAAATCGGACTTTTGGTCTAGCGGTGTCGCTTGACAGTCTCCGTTGACCGCCCGCTTCTCCCTCTGTTATTTTGAACCTTCCGGAAGCGCGCTATGTCAAACGTCCAGCTAAGCTTTCCTGACGGCAACGTCAAGGAGTATCCCGCCGGTGTCACCCCCGCCGACGTCGCCAAGTCCATCGGACCCCGGCTCGCTTCCGAGGCGCTGGTTGCCAAGATCGACGGACATCTGACTGATTTGACCACCCCGATTGAGTCGGGCGGTCCCATCCAGTTCATCACTCCCGCCGCACCCGAGGCGCTCGAAGTTTACCGGCACTCTTCGGCCCACCTGCTGGCTGCGGCCGTGCTCGAGCTCTTTCCCGATGCCCATCCCGGAATCGGCCCGCCCACTGACACGGGCTTCTACTACGACTTTTACCGCGAGAAGCCCTTCACGGAAGAGGATCTGGCCAAGCTCGAGGCCAAGATGCGCGAGCTCGTCAAGGCCGACGTCCCTTACGAGCGCGTCTATTTCCCGAAGGAAGAGGGTTTGAAGCTTTTCGAGCAAATGGGCGAGTTCCTGAAGTGCCAGTTGATCGAGGAGAAGGCCGATCCTGTTTTCTCCGCTTACCGCACCGGCAAGTTTCTCGATTTCTGCCGCGGTCCGCATATCCCGTCCACCGGGCGCATCAAGGCCTTCAGGCTGCTGAGCGTGGCCGGCGCGCACTGGAAGGGTGACGAGCGTTCGCACCCTATGCAGCGCATCTACGGCACCGCTTTCTTTACCCAGAAGGATCTGGACTCTTACCTGACTCAGGTTGAGGAAGCCAAGAAGCGCGATCACAGGCGCCTGGGCCGCGAGCTCGACCTTTTCAGCATTGAGGACGACGCCGGCCCGGGCCTGATCTTCTGGCATCCCAAAGGTGGCATCATCCGTACCGAGATCGAGAACTGGCTGAGGCAGGAGCTGGTGGCGCGAGGCTACAGCCTGGTGTACACGCCGCACGCCATGCGGCGGCACTTATGGGAGATTAGTGGGCACACCAACTTTTACAAAGAAAACATGTTCGGCGCCATGCCGGTTGAGGATGATGAATACCAGCTCAAGCCCATGAACTGCCCGGGTCACATTCTCATTTATAAGTCACGCGTGCGCAGCTATCGAGAGCTTCCCCAGCGCTACGCCGAACTCGGCACCGTGTACCGCTATGAGCGCTCGGGGGTGCTGCACGGTCTGCTACGCGTGCGCGGCTTCACCCAGGACGATGCTCACATCTTCTGCATTCCGAATCAGCTTGAAAGCGAGGTGCAGGCCTGCGTCGAGTTTGCTTTTGTGGTTCTCAAGACCTTCGGTTTCGACAAATACGAGGTGGAGCTTTCAGCCCGCGATCCCGCTCATGGCGAGCACTACGCCGGCACGGTGGATGAATGGGAGCGTGCCGAGGCCGCCCTGATGAATACGCTCCGCCGCATGGACATCCTTTTCAAGTACATGCCGGGCGAAGCCGTGTTCTACGGACCCAAGATCGACGTCAAGCTGGTGGACGCCATCGGACGTCCCTGGCAGCTCACCACGGTGCAGTTCGATTTCAATCTGCCCCGCCGCTTTGGGTTAGAATACACAGGCGGCGACGGGCAGAAACATACTCCGGTGATGGTCCACCGGGCACTGCTCGGCTCTGTGGAACGCTTCTTCGGTGTACTGGTCGAACACTATACGGGTGCTTTCCCGGTGTGGCTGGCGCCGGTGCAGGCCGTGGTGTTGCCCATCAGCGAGAAGCATCAGGAGTACGCCCGGGAAGTGGTGGCGGCGCTCAAGGCCGCGCACCTGCGGGTCGAGCTCGATGACCGCAACGAGAAGCTGAACGCGCGCATCCGCGATGCCCAGCTCGCCAAGGTTCCCCTTATGCTGGTGGTGGGCGAGCGAGAAGCGGCGTCCCGCAGTGTGGCCGTCCGCCGGCGCGACGCCGGGGACACCGGGTCGGTTTCCCTGGATGATTTCATCCAGCAAGCGCGAGGGCTGGTCGACAGCCGTACCATAAAATGGTAAGGTGATAGTGAGGGGATTGGTTGGATTGCTCAGAGCGCCTGTGCAGTTTCCAGGGAAAAGTTCTGTTGAGGCTCGCCGCCGCGGAAGGACCCGAACCCTGCCTTCGGATAATGTTCGGCTGGCAGCGCGCGCGCAGAAGCCTTTCCAAACTGGCCGGCCCATCATTCGTCCAAGTTTCGCGTGAGACCCTGAGGGCCTGGAGGTAACGCGTATCGCTGACCGCCGAGTGACCGAGAGAATCCGGGTGAATGAGAGAATCCGCGCGCGCGAGATTCGCGTGGTGGATGACGAGGGCAAGCAGCTCGGCATCATGGCCCCGTTCGAAGCGATCAAGATCGCCCGTGAACGCGGCCTGGACCTGGTGGAAGTTTCGCCTACAGCTAATCCTCCGGTTTGCCGGATAATCAATTACGGCAAATATCTGTATCAGCAGAGCAAGCGCGAACACGAGGCCCGCAAGCATCAGCGCTCGATCGAGCTGAAGGAAGTGAAGTTTCGGCCGCGTACGGGTGCGCACGACTTCGAAACCAAGCGCAACCAGATTGCCCACTTCCTGGAAGAGGGCAGCAAGGTGAAAGCCACCATCATGTTCCGGGGCCGCGAGATGGCGCATCGTAACCTCGGCTGGGAGATGATGGATCGGCTGTTCAAGGATCTGGGCGAGCTGGTGGTGGTCGAGATCAGGCCGAAGCAGGAGGGCCCGAATCTGATCGCCATCCTGGCTCCGAAGAAGCCTGGCCAGCCGGCCAAGCCGCCGAAACCGGCAGTTCCCGGTCAAATTGCTGCCGCTTCGGCCGCCACGCCCGCGACCAGCCCCGCGCCGCTTCCGCCCAGGCCGGCGGCGCCGGTGCCCGAAGGGCCTGGAGCCGGTGAGAAATGAGCGCCATAGGACCTGGAACGTCTTGCCACGGGGATGGTCGCACACGTCCTGCCCGTGGGCGGCCGAGGTAAGTCTCGAGTGGCTGACTTTGGAACAAAGCCACGATATGATTTAGAATCAGCAGATACGAAAATTGGGTCTCCCGGTCAATGAGAAATACATGTGAGGATGCCAGCCGGCGCCAACGCCATCTATTTGAAAATAAATGGCTTGTCGAATATGCGCGCATGCCATTGATAGAAATACAGTTAGCTTCAGCCCGCTAACGGAGGTCTCTTGCCCAAGGCAAAGGTGAAAATCAAACTCAAGACTCGCAAGGCAGCCGCCAAGCGATTCAAGCTGACGGCAGGCGGCAAGGTGATGCGCGGGCACGCCTATGCCCGCCACATTCTCACCTCCAAGCCGAGCAAGCGGAAGCGCAAGCTGGATCAGAGTACCTTGGTGGCCACGGCGGATGTCGCCCGTGTCCATGCCATGCTGCCTTATGGAAGGTAGTCGGCAGGAGGCCGCCTACCGTTTTTCCACGGGTGCGGGAAGGCCAGAGGCTGGGTGCCTTCGCCGCCTCGAAAATTCCGGTAAAGGAGAGCAAACCCATGCCCAGAGTCAAGCGCGGTTCTGTGCGCCGCGCCAATCGCAAGAAACTCGCCAAGCTCACCAAGGGATTTTTCCTAACCAAGAGCAAACTCTACCGGTCGATGAGGGAGGCCGCTGACCGCGCGGGCCGCTTCGCTTACCGCGATCGCCGACGCCGCAAGCGGGATTTCCGCCGTCTCTGGATCGTGCGTATCAGCGCCGGGGCTCGCCTCCACGACCTCACCTACAGTCAGTTTATTCATGGCCTGAAGACGATGGGCGTGGAACTTGATCGCAAGATGCTGTCGGAAATGGCGGCTACGGACGCACCGGCCTTTGCCGAGCTGGCGGCCAAGGTGAAAGAAGCGCTGACCACGCCGGTTGCTACGGCAGGATAGACCACCCATCGCCAAGCGAAACCATCACCCCGAAGCAACCCACTCACGCAGAGGTTACCTCGGGCCGTGCGAGGTGAAGCACTATCGTGGCTTCCCTGGGTGTGCCAAACTATGTTGTGACCGAACACGCTCCTTTCGAGATGAAAAGGCGTGCCCTGAGCGAGAGCATGCTTCGCCAGGTATTGAGCTCGCCAGAACAGAGAATCGACATGCGCCCTGGGCGCGTGATCTTGCAGTCTCGATTCGGTGTTGGCCAGCCGGTGAAGCTACAACTGCTGCGAGTGATTGTGGACATCGATCGCGAGACTGCTGAGGTGGTCATCACCTACCGGACAAACAAGATTTCGAAATACTGGAGGCCAGAACCGTGAAGGCCAGCTACGATCCAACAACGGACACCCTCAGCTTGATTCTCAAGGAAGACGCCTCCCTTGCCGAGAGCGACGAGGATAAGCCTGGCGTCATCCTCCACTATGACGAGAGCGGCAATTTGGTCTCGGTTGAGATTCTAGACGCTTCACGGCGCGTGACAGAGGCCAAGAAGATGGAGTTTCAAGTAGCCGGGTAGCCGTGCCATGACCGTTGAAGAGAAGGCCGGAAGAACGCTCGCCGAGTTGGGCGCCTCTGACCGCCGTACTGTCGAGGCGCTTTATGAGGAAGTGCTCTCTGCAATTGACGCAGAAGTGGACTCCTTCAAAAAAGACGTTAAGGACCCTGCCGAGGCGAGGCGTTCCGCCAAAGCGTTGCGTGACCGGTGGCTCGCCCGTGGTCATGGGCTCGTGGCGCGGATCGACCAGCACTGGCTGAAGCCGGCCCCCAAAGAGATTAAGGCGATAGTCGGCGGCTATTTCAACGGGATTCGTTACTACGCGACCGGAAGGGTCGACACGGCGGCTCTTCTCAATGCGTGGGCGAAGAACAGACAAGCGCCCACCCAACTGGAGACAGGTCCCGATCTCACCCTACCTGGCTACGGCCGCGAGCTCGGCTCCATCCACCCCGTCACCCGCGTGCAGCGCGAGCTCGAGGACATTTTTTTCGGCATCGGTTTCCACATCGAAACCGGACCCGAAATCGAGTCGGTCTACAACAATTTCGACGCCCTCAACATACCGGAGAGCCATCCTTCGCGCGACGACTGGGACACGCTCTATATCGACTACGACACTTTGCTGCGCACTCACACCTCGCCCGTGCAGATCCGCGCCATGCGGAAATACGGCGCGCCGCTCTACATCATCACGCCCGGCAAGTGTTACCGGAATGAAAACCCCGACGCCACCCACTCCGCCATGTTTCATCAGATCGAGGGCCTGGCGGTCGACATCGATATCACCTTCGCCGACCTCAAGGGCACGCTCGATTTCTTCGCCAAGAAGTTCTTCGGCGAAAAAACGCGGACTCGGTTTCAGCCGAGCTTCTTCCCGTTTACGGAGCCGAGCGGAGAGATGGCGGCCAGTTGCCCCTTCTGCGAGGGCCGCGGTTGCCGGACCTGCAAGGAGAGCGGCTGGATCGAACTGATGGGCTGCGGCATGGTGCACCCGGATGTGCTGCGCCATGGCGGCATCGATTCTGAGAGATACTCCGGCTGGGCGTTCGGCCTCGGCATCGACCGCTTCGCCATGCTCAAATACGGCATCGGCGAGATTCAGCACTTCTTCCAGAGCGACGTGCGCTTCTTGCGTCAGTTTTGACGGACCTCTCTGTGAGCCTCCGTGATCTCCGTGTGGTAAAAGCTCTGACCACAGAGAACGCCGAGAACACAGAGAGCCGGTTGCCAACGTGGGCTTATCGCTTTTTGCGCCAGTCTGGACCTCGCTGCGAGCCTCCGTGATCTCTGTGGTAAAAAGCCGCAACCGTAGAGAGCACAGAAAGTAATGTGACGACGCTGTACTCATGCGAATCTCCCTCGATTGGCTCAGCGAATTCGTGGAGTTGCCCTCGGACCGAAAGGCGCTCGAAGCACGTTTGGCCATGCTTGGCTTAGGTGTAGCTTCGTCGGTCGCGGTAGATGCCGACTGCGTGCTTGACCTTGAGGTGACGACCAATCGGCCGGACTGCCTCAGTCATCTGGGAGTGGCGCGGGAAGTGGCCGCCGCTTTCAGGAAGACGCTGCGCACGAGGCAGGTTGCCGTCCCTGAATCGAACAAGGCGGCTCGCGAAACAGTTTGCATCGAAATTGAGGACCCGAAGGGCTGCGCCCGCTACTGCGGCCGCGTGATCGAGAATGTACACGTGCGGCCGTCCCCCGAGTGGCTGGCGAAGCGTCTCGGCGCCTTAGGCCTCAGACCTATCAACAACGTGGCTGACGCCACCAACTACGTCCTGATGGAGCTGGGCCATCCCCTGCACGCCTTTGACCTTGAGTGCCTGCGAGGGCGGAAGATCATCGTGCGCCGGGCGCGAGCCGGGGAGAAGATGCGGACCTTGGATGGGGTCGAGCGGACATTGGCCACCGAGGATCTGGTGATTGCCGATGCGGAACGGCCGGTTGCGTTGGCCGGCGTGATGGGCGGGGAAGACTCGGAGATTGCTTTCCGCACGCCCACCGTGCTGCTGGAGAGCGCCTGGTTTGAGCCTGTCGGGATCCGGCGAACCTCGAAGCGGCACGGTCTGCACACGGAGGCCTCTCATCGTTTCGAGCGCGGCGCCGACATTGAGATGGCCCGCCAAGCCATCGATCGCACCGCGGCGCTGATCGCTGAGCTGGCGGGCGGCGAGGTGCTGGAAGGCGTTATCGACGTCTACCCGAATCCCCCGTCCCGCCTTGCGATCGTTCTGCGGCCCTCGGAGATCCTCCGTCACTTGGGCGCTGAAATCGCAAGCCGCGACGTGACCGGCAGTCTCAGCGCGCTCGGTTTTGCAGTTGAGTCGCTCGCAGACGGCGGCTGGCGCGTGACGCCGCCATCTTTCCGGCTGGATGTGACCCGCGAGATCGATCTGATTGAAGAAGTGGCGCGCCTGTATGGCTACGACCGGCTGCCCGTGCGGCTGCGGCCGGCGCCGCCCTCCGTGGAGCGGGACCTGCGGCGCGACAGGGAGCTCGCCATCTCTCAGATCCTGGTCGCGCTTGCCTACCGCGAGATTATTGTGCCCAGCATGGTCGATCCCAGTGAGAACGCGCGCTTCACCGACGAGGAGCCGGTGCGCCTCGCGAATCCCCTGACACAGGACGCTTCCGCCATGCGATCGACTTCAGTCCCTGGCATGCTGCGGGCCCTGCGTTGGAACCTCGATCGGGGCCAGAGCGACCTCCGTCTTTTCGAATCCGGTAAGATCTACACGGTCGCCGAGCGGACCGCGGAGGGGCTGCCGGCCGAGCGCCGCATCCTGACCCTGGGAGCGTCCGGCTCGCGCCGTCCGCCGAGCGTGCACGACGAAACCCGGCCGCTCGACATTTTCGATCTGAGAGGCGACGTCGAAGTTCTTGTCGAGATCTTCGATCTGAGAGGTCTCGATTTTGCGGCTTCGGGGTCCCGATATCATGAAACGGGGCTCTGCGCCCGCTTGGTGGCGGGAGAGCGAGAACTGGTGCGGCTTGGACAGTTGAGCCATGAGATCGCGTGCGAATACAAGTTGCGGCAGCCGGTTTACATCGCAGAAATCGATATGGAACAGCTTCTGGCTACCCCGCTGCGGAGCCGCACCTTCCACGCCTTCTCGAAATTCCCGGCAGTGGAGCGCGATCTGTCGCTGGTGTTGCCGAGTTCGCTGAGCTATCGGAGTATTGAAGAAACGCTGAAAAAACGAGATATCAAGGGACTGCAGGAGTTCCGTCCCGTCGACCGTTTCGAAGGCGGCGCACTGCCGGCGGGCCACTACAGCCTGCTGCTGCGCATCGTACTGCAGAGTCCGGAGCGCACCCTGACCAGCGAGGAAGTGGACGGGGCGAGCCGCACAATCCTGGAGGCTTTGGAGCCCCTCGGCGTCTCTCTGCGGACGGCATGAAGCTGGAATGTTTTCAAAAAGATGAGCCAAACGATGATGAGGGAGCCGGTGGACACGTTTCAGCAGTTCGAGGAGAAGATCGCGCGCGCGGTGGAAGTAGTGAAGCGTGTGCAAGCAGACAGGAAGGCACTCGAGCACGAACTGGAGAGGGTGAAGTCCGCTTCCAAGGAACGCTCCCGCGAGTGGGAAAACAAGGAGCACGAGCTGGTCGCTTTGCGGCGTGAGCGTGAAGAAGTCCGTGAGCGGGTGGAGAAACTTCTGGAGCAGATCGACGCCTTGACGAAGCCTGAAGAATAGCCGGAAGGGCGATCTCGTCGTAGCCGCATCACGACGAGTGACGAGCGAAGGGGCGCCAGTGAGCGATGTGCGGCCATTCGCCCATAGCTGCTGATCACATGCGACTGCTCTGAAGGCGGTGCAAAAGTGAACCAAGAAACCCAAGGCGTGCGCGTTGAGATTTACGACCAGGCTTACTTTATGCGCGGAGATCTCGATCCGGATTACATCCGCGGGCTCGCCGAGTTCGTGGACGGCAAGATGAGGTCGATCGCCACCCGCACCCGCACGGTGGATTCGTTGCGGCTGGCGGTCCTGGCCGCTTTGAACATCGCCGACGAATGTCATCAGCTTCGAGCCAAGGTCGCCAAGGTGGAACAGAAGGTCGCAGAGTGCAGCGGTGCCCTCGACACTCTGCTGGATATCGGGTGAGGGTCGGGTGCGGCCCGAGCTACTTCTGGTCCCCATTGGTTTCGGGCGGCCGCGGCAGCGATGCAACAGAGACCGGCCGAAGAGTTTCCCCAGCGTTCCAACCGATAAGCGTGCTGCAGGGCGTGCGCGGTGAGTGCTGGCGTCGCGCGTGATGGTCTGGCATTGTGATGAAGGTCCTTTTTATCGGAGATGTCTTTGGCGAGCCCGGCCGCAGGATCGTGCGCCGGCTGCTGCCGGATATCATCGCGGAGCACGCGCCTGATCTGATCCTGGCCAATGGTGAGAACGCCGCTCACGGCTTCGGGATCACGCCGGGCCTTGTGGACGAACTGCTCGACACCGGCATCGAGGTGATAACTTCCGGAAACCACATCTGGGACCGCAAAGAGATTCTCCCTTATTTTGCCGACCATCCTGACAGCCGCTTGCTGCGCCCGGCAAATTTTCCGGAAGGCGTGCCGGGCGAGGGCCTTTATCTTGGCCGCACGCGGGCGGGCAGCCCCTACGCGATCCTCAACCTGCAAGGGCGGGTCTTCATGGCCAGCATCGACTGTCCCTTTCGCGGCGCCGATACGCTTCTGGGGCGCATTCCTCCCGAGGTCAAGATCCGCATCCTCGACATGCACGCTGAAACAACTTCGGAAAAGGTGGCGCTCGGCTGGTATCTCGACGGGCGTGTGACTGCGGTAGTTGGGACTCACACCCACGTCCCCACGGCGGATGAGCGGGTTCTGCCGCACGGCACCGCTTATATCACTGATGTCGGCATGACAGGACCTTACGACTCGGTAATTGGCATTGAGAAGCGGACAGTGATCGAGAAGTTCCTGAAACAGACGCCGGCCCGTTTCGATGTGGCGCGTGACGACGTGCGGCTGAGCGCCGTGCTTATCGAAGCCAATCCTGCGGACGGTCGTGCCCTGTCGATTCGGCGGTTGATGCGATCGGATGGCCTGGGTTGATCAGCCTGACGGACATGCGTTTGATTCAGCCGGAGGCGGCGTTATAATGCTTCCCAGCCGTTCTCTATGGGTTGGTCGCGAGAGGTTTAGTATGGCTGAACAATCGCTCCGTCTAGGCGATCTGATCGACGACTACTGTCCTCGTTGCAAGCTGCTGCTCAATCACGCCATCGCCAGCGTGATGGACGGCCAAGCCGTCAAGGTGATCTGCAAAACCTGCTACACCGAGCATGCTTACCGCCACGGCGAGGGCGGCAAAAAGAAGGCTCCGGCCGGCATGACGCTGTTTGAGCAGGTTCTTTCGAGCGCTACTTTCGCCGAAGCCCATCCGCCTGCCGATACGTCTGCGGCGGTGAAGAAGAAGCGGAGTGCGGCGCCCGCCCGTTACATCTCGCGGCGCAAGGAACCGACTCGCAAGAAGTAGTGCGCCCGTTCACTTTGCGTTGTCCGCCCGCCCGGCCGAGGCGTCCGGCCCAAGCACCCGCACCTCCGTGGGGGAGACGAGTTGGTAGCGTCTCCCGCGCCACTCGATCCTTCTGGTCAGCCCCGCCGTCACGAAATTGAAGAGCATGACCCAAGGGACGAGGGGCCAGAGCCGCCAATAACACGCCCCGTGCTGCCGGAGCAGGCTCGCTTCCTCGGGGAACAGATCGCGCGCCGCCCGAGTCCGTAGCCGCGCCTTGCTGAAGCCTAGCAAGAGAATCCCCGCTTCGAACGCGCCTGCGAGCAACCGCATAGGCGCCGGACCGGAAGCGAGGACCACGAAGAGTCCAAGCAACAGAGTTCCGCAGAAGAGGAGATGGCTCAGCAGGCCCCAGAGCCACAGGTGTGGCGCGTAGACGCGGGTGATGATGATCTGCCGATTGGACCATTTCCGGAACTCCCTCCAGGTCGTCTCATCGGAGCTCGCCACTAGGCACCTGGGCTCGAATCGGATCCAGCCGCCGGCACC
>DATDGR010000166.1:0-64050 GCA_036521995.1 Terriglobia bacterium
CGTCGGCGGCGACTACTACGACTTTCTTGATCTCGGTCGAGAGCGGTTCGGGCTGGTGATCGCCGACATTTCAGGAAAAGGAACCGCCGCCGCGCTCTTGATGGCCAACTTGCAGGCACACCTGCACAACCAGTGCGCAACCTACTGGAGCCGCCCGTTCATACCGTTCGCTTTGGAGCAACCAGACCGCTTCTTGCGTTCGGTGAACCGGCTCTTCTACGAGAATACGACCGACGAAACCTACGCCACTCTTTTCTTTGCCGAGTATCACGACCCGATGCAGGGCTTGCGATACGCAAATTGCGGGCATCTCGCCGCTCTGATCGTGCGGAGGGATGACGGCCTCGATCGGCTTGAATCCACCGGCCCTGCCCTCGGACTTTTTAGGGAATGGAACGGCTCGAGCGGGGAATGCCGGCTGGATCCGGGAGATACACTGGCCCTTTACACGGACGGCGTGACCGAATCGTTCAACGATGCCGGCGAAGAATTTGGAGAACAACGGCTCGTCGAGGCGTTGCTGCGGCATCGCCAGCGGTCCTCTCAAGACCTGCTGGCGTCGGTGGTGGAGGAAGTTCAGCGATTTAACCCTCACCAACAGCACGACGACATCACTCTGATCGTCGCCAAGCGTAGCGCCGATTAGCGCCGGTAGCCACGGCACGGTTTTTGTGCCTTGGGCTTTTCGGCCAAGATGAGGCGGATCGCTACGGATTGGGCGGCTGGAATTCCGGAACGCCGAACTGCCACAGCAGGAAGCTCCAGTCGTCTGCCCTTCTTTCCTGAGCTTGTCTCGCGATGCCGCCATGGCCGCCCTGGTACTCGACGCGCAGCGGGACTGGTTTGCCGCTGGTGGTGGCCGCCTGCATACGAGCTGTCATTTTGGCCATCTGCCATGGATCGGTGCGTGGATCGTTCATGCCGGTTTCGAACAGCACTGCCGGATAAGCTGTTCCGTCTTTGATATGGTGGTAGGCACTCATGGCGTAGAGCGCCTTGAAACCATCCTCGGTCTTGGTGCTGCCGAACTCCGTGATGTTGGGTAGGCCGTTGGCGGTGGTTTCCATGCGTAGCATGTCGGAGCCGCCGACTTGGTCGATGGCAGCGCGGAACAGATCGGGTCGCTCCGTGATCGCCCGGCCAATCAGAATGCCACCAGCGCTGCCTCCCTCGCCGGCCAGGCGCGCCGGTGAGGTGTACTTTTGGTCGATTAAATACTGTGCGCAAGCGGTGAAGTCAAGCCAGGTATTCGGCTTGGTGGCTTCTTTGCCCGCTAAGTGCCACTCCTCACCATACTCCCCGCCGCCCCGCACGTGGCACGCCGCGTAAACCCCGCCCTTTTCGAACCACGCGAGCCGCAATGGGTCGAAGTTAGGAGGAAACCAGTAGCCATACGCGCCGTAGGCGTCGAGCAGTGTGGAGTTCGATCCGTCGCGCTTCATAGCCTTGGGATAGGTGATCGATAGAGGCACTTGGGTCCCGTCGTAGCTTTGGACTTTGACCTCCGCTGACTCAATATTGGTGGGGTCATCGTAAGGGCCGCTCGGCTGAAGTTTCGTGTCAGTGGCTTGCTTCGTTTCAGGGTCATACGCGTAATACTTGAAGGCCTCGGTCCAGGAGGTTACGCCGAGCAGCGCGCCGGGTATGCGAAGATCCGTCTGAACGGCAAGTATGGAGCCTTGAAACGGCAGGGCAACCTCCTCGACTTGTGGAGTTGGGCCGTACGGAACCCGCAGCAGGCGGCTGATGCCGCCGTCGAGCAATCGCACGTAGAGCGCGTCCTGGGCTGCATGAATGCTCCTGACGACAGCCTGGCTCGGGGGAACAATCGTCTCTGCAGAGGCCAAGTTGGGACTGCGGGCGTCGGTACGAATCACCTTGTAACGCGGCGCGTCCTTGAACGTCAGTGCATACAGATCGTTGCCGTGAACCTCGACGTCGTTGACATCGTCCGAAAAATCCGCCACTTTGCGCCAGGCCAAGTCGGTCTTGCCGAGATCGGCGACCGGCTCAACACAGAAGGGGCGATTGGGCGAAGTGGCGACGAACGCTCCTAGCGCATACTGGGAGTCGGGCTGCACCACGACCCGTGCTAAGTAAAGTGGGTCAACCTTTATCGACGGCACTACTCCATAGCCAAACACAGCCCGGTCTTTCTCGGGATCAGTTCCCAACACGTGCAGGTAGTAACGGTCCTTCTGTTCAATCTCTTTGGCCGGCGCGTCCGGAGTGAGCTCTTGCCGCCTTGGGTAAACGAATGAGCGGTTGCCCGGCAGCCAGGTTGGACCGCCTTCTCCCCAGGCGCGGGCGATCACATCACCGGTCTCCCGTCCGGAAGTGGTCTCGAAGACGTGCAGTTCATCATCCCTCTCGGCACCGCCGGGGGCGACACCGACGACGACGTATTTGGCATCCGGAGACGGAGCGACATCCTGGAGGGCGTTTGTACCTTTGCTGTGACTGGAACCTGTGGATTTCACTTTTTCGGGGTCGACCAGAAGCTGGTCCTCTCCGCTAAGGCCGCGACGCAGGTAAAGCTTCTGAACGTCTTCAGCGGGAAGACGCTTCGAGGTGAGGTAAAGATCGCCGGGCAGCCGCCACGCATCGACAAAGGGCACTGCCTGATCAAGCTCCCGGATGCGCGCCAGCAGCTGCTCCCGGCCAGGAACGTTCGCCAGCACCGCTCGCGTGTAGTCGTTTTGGGCTTTCATCCACGCTTGAACCTCCGGGTCCTGAAGGTTCTCCATGTAGCGATAGGGGTCCACCACTTTGGTGCCGAAGTAGTCGTCGGTCATCGGCCGGATGGGCGCCACCGGCGGCTTAGAGGGCGGAGGAGGCGAATTGACAGACTGCGACCGGAGAGCGTGAGGGTGCGAGCTGAACAGAATCGCGATCGAGGCGAATACACAGAGAAGTCGGTTTGCTCCCATGGGTGTGCCTCCTCAACAGGAAAGTGGGCCGATTGTCCCACCGGCCGCGGGCCACGTCAAGGAACGAATCCGCCTGGTCCTGGTCGGGCGCGCGCTAGCTACGCGCCCCTCGCGTTTATGGCTTGACATGCCCCTTTCGGTCTGATATCTTTGTTATGCTTAACTATTAAGTATAATAGATCACGTGAAGAGGGCTGCGAGCGCTGATAACTGGAGCGCAGGGCCGGTCAGGAAGCCTTTTAGAATCAGTGCAACTTTCAAGGGGAGCGAGCAGTGCGAGTCTTGGGCCGAATTTGAGTCATGCCTAATAAAATCAATGAGATAAACCGCCATGACGAGAGCGGCCAAGGCGGGGCGAAATCAAACATTCGAATTTTGAACGAACGAACCCATCATCTTGCAGAAAAAAAACGGCTTACCATTTTCGGAATTATCGGAACCCCAGCGACTGATTGAAGGCAAATGGTTTAGGCACATAAACCCAGCGACTTTATGATAATAAGCGTCTTAGTCTCGAAAGCGTTGCCGCTGGGCTCGGGGAGATCCATGGATATAATTGAAACTAAATGGCTTAACGATGTGTATCTCAGGATGTCCCAGGATATCGTTGAAAATAAAGGTTATAATCGACTGTAACGGCCCTGTGATCTGCTTTTAAGGCAAAAATCGGTCTCGCATCACAAACCCGCCGCTCGGATTGCCGCTACGTCAATTGACCGTCCGTTGACCAGCCGCCCTCAAGGGGAGCCTAGGAAGAACACCACCTCCGCGAGCGCGCCGGCGTCTCCGAGCTTTCCGAAAGGATGAGGCGCGGTCAGACGCTGCCGCGTACATCGCCCGCGTTGGCTGTGCTCCTGGATGGTGGCTGTCGCGCGAACGCTCGGGGGTCTGATCCGGCCTGCGGCATCGCAAGCAGTCCTCTCAAGGCCTGCTGGCAATCGGTGGTGGAGGATGTTCAGCGATTGCGCCCTCACGAACAGCACGGCGACATCACCCTGATCGTTGCCAAGCGCAGCAATTAACGGAGGCAACTTCGCGCGCACGTGAGCGCCATCTGGAGCCCTTGGGCCGCCCTGGCCGGAAGGCAGTTCTGCGATCTCGCCCGTGGCGCCATACGGACGCCATGCGTCAGTCTAAAAAAAGAACTTTGCGCCCAATTGAACGAGGCGGGGCGGGGCTGCGCTGGTGACCTGGCCGAAGGTGGAGCTGTCGATGTTTCCGTCGACGGCCTGAGGTCCGAAATACTGGGCGTGGTTGAGGAGGTTGAAGCCTTCGAGCCGCAACTGGAGGGACTTCGACTCGGTCAAGCGCAGGTTTTTGAGAAGGGCCACGTCCCAGTTGTCCATGCCCGGCCCGTAAAAGAAGCGCCGCGCGGCCGTGCCGGGCGTACCTAAGGCATTCTGGCCGAATTGGGAGGTATTGAAATAAGCGTGTCCGTTGCGGGGATTGTGATTCACATCGAGAGGACCGCCCGCGTAGTCCGGCTCATCCACGCCGTAGTTGTTGATGCCATTCGGTTCGGCCCCGAGCAGAGAATTGTCGCCGTAGTTGACCAGGGTCACAGGGAGGCCCGTGCTGAAGTGGGTGATCCCGGAGAGTTCCCAGCCCTGCGTCCACCGGTTCGAAGCCCGGAAGAAAGTCTCGAAGGGAATCCGGTAGTTGTAGCTCACGACGAAGTTGTGCCTGATGTCAAAAGAAGACAACGCGTAGCTCAGGGACGGATCGATCGGATTCACTTCTTCCCCCAAATTGGAGGAGTCGTCCATCGACTTGGCGTAGGTGTATCCGGCAGACAGCTCCAGCCGTCCGCTGGTATGGCGCAGGTTGAGCTCGAGAGCGTTGTAATTCGACCTCCCGATCGTGGCCTGGTTGGTGTCGCTGCCGAAGTTCGGGCCCAGCGGGCCGCGGGTTCCGTGGATCACCTGGCCGGAGGCCATGGTGAACACATTGCTTTCCCCAAAGGGACCGCACGTGGCGGAACCTGGCGCCACTTCGCTTGGTTGGCTCAGACTCAGGCAAAGCGCAGGATCGCCAGGGTTGGCTTCCACCATCACGAGAAGCCGATGCCCTTGAGTACCCACGTAGCTTGCACTCAATACCGTGTTCGCTCCGAGCTGCCGTTCCAGCGAGACCACGTATTCGTCGACGTAGGGGATGCGGTTTGTGGCGGCATATCCCGGGATACCGCTGATCGGCTCGTACTGGGGCCAATCGACGTCCGGGTCTGGATGGCTGCTGGATGCCTTTCCGGTGACGAGCGCTACGGGAAAGGGCTGGCCTTGGTTCTGCCCGGTCGACGCGGTGATGAAGGGCGTGGCGAACTGCGGCGGGGCCGGGCTCGAATAGGTGATTCCAAAGGGTGCGTTCCCGGCCAGGATCCCAATCGTCAGCGCCTCGATCGCCGAGTAATTCACACCGAAACCGGCTCGGACGCTGGTTTTGCCGGGGCCGCCCAGGATTTTACCCAGAAGAGTGCCTTCCCCAGCCTCCGGTGAGTAGGCCAGACCGATGCGCGGCGCGAAGTTAAGGTTTCCGGGGGGCGCAAGCGTTCGAGGAACACCAGGATCGGTCGGAAAGAGAATACCTGCCGGCGCACCGGGAAACACAACTGAGGACTTGCCCGGTTCAAAGGTTGAGATCCCGTTGTTTTTTTCATACCAAGGCTCGATGCGATCCCAGCGGAGGCCGTAGTTCACCGTCAAGTCGGAACGCACACGCCAGCTATCCTGCCCATACAGACCCCAGTATTTGTTGCGGCCGTAGAACGGTTGAAGCTGGCTTTGGTTGTACTGGCTCGGAATTCCCAAGAGGAAATCGGCAAAGTCGGAGCCGGTCTCGCTCCCCGTGAATAGGAAGTTGCCGTTGAATTGCGCGATCGCGTCGGTATTGATCTGGTCGTAGTGGAACTCCACTCCGGCTTTCATCGTGTGGAGGCCCTTCACCTTCGAGAAATTATCGATCCCTTGGAAGGTATCGTTACCCTGCGTCAGCTCGTTGGCGTTGGTCCCGATGGAAAAGGTATTGAAGACGATGCTTTCAACTCCTTCGCCCTGTGGATTGAGCGGCACAATGCCGGGAGTCCCCGCGCCGGTCACAAATCCCTGCGACGCCAGGCTGACGCCGACTCCACCGAGCGGTCTCCCAAGATCGTTGTGATCCCGCATGTAGCTGAAGTGAAACTCATTGACCGCCGCCGACCCCAGGGTTTTCGTATCGCCCAGGCTGAACAACTGGGCCCGGCCCAGATAGAGAGCGTTGAAACCCGGAACACTGGCCCCGCTCTGCGCCACCGGATAGGGATTGTTGAGAGTGAACCCGTCCAGGAAATAGTAGGCCGAGAGCAGGCCCCAAGGACTGTTGTCATCGAGCCGGTAGGCTCCCTTGTCGTCCCGCAAAGCTTCGTTATAGGACGAGGTGGCGAACGTCCTCTCGCCCGCGTTCGGCGCCGGAATGTATTGCTGCAGATTCTTAGCGGGCGCGGACCGTGCCGAGGCTGGGATCACCGCACCAGGGAGAACACACTGCGAGGAATTCGTGCACCCGGGCGCGTAGTAGGGTTCGCCGGGGGAGACGGAATATCCGAGTTTCTGCGAGAGCAGGTTTGCCCAGCTTTGGCCGGTTACGGTGCCCGTTAGCGAACTTGCCAGATCGAACAGATCGCCGGAGCGGTCCTGGAGCGAAGGAACCGGGATCTGGCCGGTGTCGATTCCCTCGGTCAATCGAGTCCCTTGATAATCCGCAAAGAAGAATGCTTTGTTTCTGCGGATCGGCCCGCCCAACGTCCCGCCAAACTGGTTTTGGTCAAACGCGCCGCGCGTTGGAGAAAAATAGTTGCGCGCATCAAGGTTGGTGTTGCGCAGGAACTCGAAGGCGTCGCCATGAAATTGGTTGGTGCCCGATTTCGTAACCACGTTGATCTGGCCGCCGTTGTGCTCCCCGTATTCCGCGTCGAAGTTACTAGTGAGGACCCGGAACTCGGCAATGGAGTCAAGGTTCGGAATGATCGCCGTTCCGGAGTTCACGTCCTCTTCGGCGTCGCTGCCGTTCACAATGAACGCATTCGAGAACTCCCGTTGGCCGTTGATCGAAATCGTTCCGGGGTTCAGACCGCCGGAAGGCGCAAGCGCACTGACGCCAACGTCCTGTTGGGTGTTCGAGGTCAGTGAAGTCGCGGGGACCACGCCCGGCTGCAGTGCAAGCAGATCCGTATAGCTCCGGCCATTCAAGGGAACAGCGGCCATCTTGGCGCCGCTGATGACCTCGCCCATCTGCGTGTCGGACGTTTCGGCGTGAACGGCGCTCTCGCTCACCGTGACCGCCTGCGCCCGTGCGCCGATCTCCAGCACGGCGTCAGCCGTGACTGCGCTGTTGGCGTCGATGGTCACGCCGGTCCGCTGGTAAGGCTTGAACCCGGTCCTTTCGATCAGAATGTTGTAGCGGCCCACCGGCAGGTCGGGAAAGGAGTAGAATCCCTGGCCGTTGGTTGCAACCTGTTGCCGGAGTCCCGTGTCGAGGTTGGTCGCCCTAACCATGGCCTCAGGGACCACGGCGTTGCTAACATCCTTCACCGTGCCGGAGACACTGCCGCCATCCCCGGCCCGCGAATCGACGGCCAAAAGGATGAGGAACACAAGAGAATGAAACAGGGCGATGCGCCTGAAGCCGCCTAAGATTGAGGAAAAACTGAAGGCGCGACGCTGCGCAATTATGTCGGCAAACATTACGCGTTCCTGTGGGAGTCCGGGGCGTCTAGTGTTGCGACCGAGTCGCATCAAGCGAGGTTGCGAACACCGCGCCAGAAAGGGAGAAATCCATCCCGCCTGCGAATCGACCTACGTTGAAGCCGCGAAGTGCTAAACTATTCGAATCTGGACTTTATTGTCAAGAATAATCTCTGGCGGGCTCGCCGGGGGTGTTCCCGAGGCTGGCGAATGCTGCTCAAAGCAGAACAACCCCTTATAAATCAGCAGACAAATCGGCCGGCCTGGTGCTCACCTGGTGTCGAACGCCCTCCGCCTCAAGTTGTCCCAACATGACAGCGTCTCCCATCTCCGCCGGTTACGGTTTGGGTGGCTGGAATTCCGGAACGCCGAACTGCCAAAGCAGGAAACTCCACTCGTCAGCAAACTGATCTTCGGCTTGCGCTCTGGTTGCGCCCATGGTGCCGTGGCCGCCCGCGTAATCGACGCGCAGGAGGACCGGCTTACCACTCGAGGTCGCCGCCTGCACGCGCGCCGTCATCTTGGCCATTTGCCACGGATCAACCCGCGGATCGTTCATGCCGGTCTCGAACAGGACCGCCGGATAGGCCGTTTCGTCCTTGACGTGGTCATACGCGCTCATGCTATAGAGCGCCTTGAAGCCGGCCGCGTTCTTAACGCTGCCCAACTCAGGAATGTTCGTCTCACCATTCTGCGTCTCTTCAAATCGCAAGGTGTCCGACAACCCGACTTTGTCAATGGCCGCAGCGAAGAGGTCGGGCCGCGACGTAAACGCCCGCCCGATAAGGATGCCGCCGGCACTCACGCCTTCGCCCGCGAGGCGCGCGGATGAGGTGTATTTCTGGTCGATCAGGTACTGGGCGCAAGCCATAAAGTCAAGCCAGGTGTTGGGCTTAGTGAAACCTTTACCCGCTAGGTGCCACTCTTCCCCATACTCACCGCCACCGCGCGCGTGGCAGACCGCGTAGACCGCGCCCTTTTCGTACCACGCAAGTTCCGTCGGCTCAAAGTACGGAGAAAATGAAATGCCGTACCCGCCGTAGCCCTCGAGCAGAGTCGGATTTGACCCATCCAACTTCATGCCCTTCGGGTAAACGATGGAGAGCGGCACGAGCGTCCCATCGTAGCTGCGGGCTTTCACTTCCACTGACTCAATGCTCGTGGGGTCATCGTAGGGACCGGTGGGCTGAAGTTTCGTGTCGGTCACCCGGTTCGTCTCGGGATCATAAGCGTAAATCTTGAACGCTTTGGTCCAAGAGGCCAGGTAGAGTAGCGCGCCCGGCAGGCGGGGATCGGTGCCTACGTAAGCAGCACCCTTGAAAGGCAGCGCGACCTCTTCCACCTGGGGATGGGATCCGTACGGGACGCGCAGCACGCGGCCGATGCCGCCGTCGAGCACTTGCACGTAGAGGGCGTCCTGGGCGGGGTTTATCCCGGTAACCACAGCTTCGCCGGGCTGAACGATCGTTTCCGCTGAAGCCAGATCGGGCTTCCGGGCGTCTATACGGATGATCTTGTAGCGCGGAGCGTCCTTGTAGGTCAGCAGGTAGAGATCATCGCCGTGCACCGCGATGCTCGTCACGCCGTCCGCAAAATCGGCCACCTTTCGCCACGACGAGTTCGATTTGCCGATAGAGTCGACAGGCTCGATGTAGTAGGCGCTGTTCGGCGTGACGCTCCCATTGAGCAGGCCCAAGGCGTAGCGTGAGCCCGGTTGTGTTTGAACGGAGGCAATCAGGCTGGGGTCCACCTCAATGGATGGCACCACACCGTAGCCGAACACCGGCTGGTCCTTTTCGGGGTCCGTTCCCAAAACGTGGAGATACGCGCGGAACTTCTGCCTGACTTCGGCGGCGGGGGCGCCGGGCGGCAGTTTTTGAAGCCGGCCATAAACGAAGGAGCGATTATCGGGCAACCAGTTGGGATACCATGCCTCGGCGCCCACCTGGGTGATGACGTCGCCGGTGTCCCGCCCTGTAGCCACCTCAATGACGTGCAACTCTCCGTGAAGCTCGTCTCCGCCGGGCACGATACCGAGCGCACTATACTCACCATTATCGGACACCGCGTTGCCAGTGATGACGTTCCTGCCCTTGCCTTGGTCGGCGAGGGTGAGTGTGACCTTCTCGGGATCGACCAGAAGCTCGTCCTGGCCCGTCAGCCCTCGGCGCAGGTAAAGTTTTTCGACATCCTCCCCCGGCAGTTGCTTCCCAATGAGGTAAAGATCGCCCGGCAGCCGTCCCGCCTCCACGTGCGGAACCGACTGATCGAGTTCGCGGATGCGCGCCAGGAGCTGCTTCCGGCCAGGGATGTTCGCCAGCACCGCCCGCGTGTAGTCGTTTTGGGCCTTCATCCACGCCTGCACTTCCGGATCGTTGAGATTTTCCATGTAGCGGTAGGGGTCTACGACTTTGGTCCCGAAGTAGTCGTCGGTCACCGGTCTCACGGGTGCCACCGGCGGCTTAGAGGGCGGAGGAGGCGAATTGACAGACTGCGACCGGAGAGAGCGTGACCGCGGGATGGACAGGACCACGACGGAAGTGAGCACGCAGCAAAGAAGTCGGCTTGATCTCATGAGTGGCTCCTCACGGAAAAGTGGGCCGATTGTGCCACCAGCCGCCAGCCACGTCAAGAAATAGATTCTGGCTTGGGAATCCCCCGATTGGCCGGGTGGCGCATACATCGTTTTGTGATGTATGTCCTTTAGGGCCCATGGGCCCGCGAAACCCCATGAAAATGGCCTCGGGTTAAGATGACTGCGGCCGGGAGCGGTGAGGTCGTCGTCGCAGTGGAGAAGTTGAGGCCGCATGTATGTCTGATCCGGAGCGTGCGTGTTGAGCGAATAATTGGGCGTCGTGGACTCCCGGGTGGGAGCGGCGATAGCCCGCGACCCTGCTTAAAGAACCTTGGGCACGCTCTCCGCTCTGGCCCGAAGGAGAAGCGATGTCTTACCGGATAGCAGGAATCGATGTGCATAAGCGGATGTTGGCGGTGGTGGTTTCGGAAGTGGAGGTTTACGGCGAGTATTCGTTTGAGCGCCGAACGTTTGGGACCAGCCCGGCGCAACTGCGCTCCCTGGCCGCTTGGCTGCTCGAACAACAGGTAGAAGAAGTGGTGATGGAATCTACGGCGCAATACTGGAAGCCGGTCTGGGGAGCACTGGAGAGGGACTGGCAGCCCCTCTGCCGGAAGCGGGAAGGAGCCCGCCCGACCTCGGGAGCGTTGCATCTGGCGCAGGCGAAGTCGAACCGCGCCCCGCGGGGGCGCAAGAACGATTTCGCGGATGCCGAGCGCTTGGTCAAGCGGTTGGTGGCCAACGAACTGATCTTGAGCCTGGTCCCCGATCCCGAACAGCGTTTGTGGCGGACGGTCATGCGCACCAAGTATCAGATGCGGTGCAATCAAGGGCAAGTCCACAACCGCTTGGAAGCCTTGTTGGAGGAGGCGCAGATCAAGTTATCCAGTCTGGTCTCCGATCGGCTCGGTGTCAGTGGACGCCGCATGCTGAAGGCCCTGGCGGAGGGGGAGACGGATCCCGCAGCCTTAGCCGTCCTCGCCGATCATCGCTTGCGGGCCACCCCCGAGCAGTTGCGCGACGCGCTGGGTGCCTGCCAGGACCTTCATCCCCTGTACCGTAGCCTGGTGAAGAGGGCCTTAGAGGAATGGCAGAGCTTGGAAATGCAGATTCGCCAACTGGAGGAAGAGATGGCCGCTCTGCTCCGCTCGCATCAAGACCAGGTGCAGCGGTTGAGCGAGGTTCCCGGCTTGGGGGTCAATTCCGCGCAACAGATCATCGCGGAAGTGGGCGCCACGGCCGCCACCTTCCCTTCCGCCGGGGAACTCTCCTCCTGGGTAGGGGCCTGCCCCGGCGATGACGAAAGCGCGGGAGTCAATTCCAGTACCCGCTCTCCGAAAGGTAACCGTCACATGCGGCGCATTCTCAACCAGGCGGCCAACGCGGCGGTCAAAGTCAAAGGCAGTATCTTCGCCCTCCTCTACCGGCGGCATGTGACGCGCCTGGGCCACAACGTCACTATCGGGATCATTGCCCACCGACTTTGTCGTCTGATCTGGAAGATTCTGCACCAAGGCGTCCGCTACGAAGAACGTGGCGACGCAGTTAGCGAGAAGTCTCTGCGACAGCGCACGAAAAGGATGATTCGGGAATTGCGGAGCCTCGGCTACCGCATCGAACTCCTGGGTTCCCCGGCCGGCTCATGAGACGTATTTTCGACCCTGCGACCTTCAGAACGAGAGTAAAATGCGCCCGTGAGCCGCCAGCACCATTACTACGGCGCGAACCCTCTCCACTACATCACCACGAGCACTTATCGACGCGCCCCGGTCTTTGACTCGGAGCGATTCAAACTCAGGTTCACGAGCACGTTCGACCAGCTCAGGACGGAACCAGGCTTCAAGATCAACGGCGATGTTCTCATGCCTGAGCATTGTCGCCGGCTGATCTGGCCCTCCGAGCACGCCAATCCCTCCAGAATCATGCAGACAGTTGAAGAACGCACCGCCAAGTTCATTCTCAAGAACCTGCGGGAGAACCTGCAGTGCCGCAAAATGCTTGGGCGATTCCGGCTTCCGGCCAGCGTACACCATCACGCCAAGGATCGGGTATGGCAGCGCAAATTCTATGACCTGAATATCTGGAGTGAGAAAAAGCGACTAGAGAAACTCAACTACATGCACAACAATCCGCTAAAGCGAGGGCTGGTGAATGACCCTGGGGAGTGGCCATGGTCAAGTTGGAGGTTCTACAATCTGGGAGATGCATCCACCCTGTCGATGGATCCGATGCCGTGACCTGCTGAGTTCGCATACATCACAAAGACGATGTATGCGCCACCCATCGGCGGCGGTCCTTCTGTTCAATCTCATTGGCCGGCGCGTCCGGAGTGAGCTCTTGCCGCCTTGGGTAAAGGAATGAGCGGTTGCCTGGCAGCCAGGTTGGACCGCCTTCTCCCCAGGCGCGGGCGATCACATCACCGGCCTCCCGTCCGGAAGTGGTCTCGAAGACGTGCAGTTCATCATCCCTCTCGGCACCGCCGGGGGCGACACCGACGACCACGTATTTGGCATCCGGAGACGGAGCGACATCCAGGATGGCGTTTACACCTTTGCTGTGGCTGGAACCGGTGGATTTCACTTTTTCGGGATCGACCAGGAGCTGGTCCTCGCCAGTCAGGCCGCGACGCAGGTAAAGCTCCTGAATGTCTTCAGCGGGAAGACGCTTCGGGATCAGACTGCGACAGGAGAGAGCGTGAGCGCGGGATGGACAGGACCACGACGGAAGTGAGCACGCAGCAAAGAAGTCGGCGTAGTCTCATAGATGGCTCCTAAGTGGGGCTGATTGTCCACTGGATGCGGGCCACGTCAAGGAACGAATCCGCCTGGTCCTGGTCGGGCGCGCGCTAGCTACGCGCCCCTCGCGTTTATGGCTTGACATGCCCCTTTCGGTCCGATATCTTTGTTATGCTTAACTATGAAGTATAATAGATCAGGTGAAGAGGGCTGCGAGCGCTGATAACGGGAGCGCAGGGCCGGTCAGGAAGCCTTTTAGAATCAGTGCAACTTTCAAGGGGAGCGAGCGGTGCGAGTCTTGGACCGAATTTGAGTCATGCCTAATAAAATCAATGAGATAAACCGCCATGACGAGAGCGGCCAAGGCGGGGCGAAATCAAACATTCGAATTTTGAACGAACGAACCCATCATCTTGCAGAAAACAAACGGCTTACCATTTTCTGAATTATCGGAACCCCAGCGACTGATTGAAAGCAAATGGTTTAGGCACATAAACCCAGCGACTTTATGGTAATAAGCGTCTTAGTCTCGAAAGCGTTGCCGCTGGGCTCGGGGAGATCCATGGATATAATTGAAACTAAATGGCTTAACGATCTGTATCTCAGGATGTCCCAGGATATCGTTGAAAATAAAGGTTATAATCGACTGTAACGGCCCTGTGATCTGCTTTTAAGGCAAAAATCGGTCTCGCATCACAAACCCGCCGCTCAGATTGCCGCTACGTCAATTGACTGTCCGTTGACCAAGCGGCCCTCAGGGCGGGACAGGAAGAACACCACCTCCGCGACCTCGTCGCTGTCTCCGAGCTTTCCGAAAGGATGAGGCACGGTGAGGCGCTGCCGCGTACATCGCCCGCGTTGGCTGTGCTCCTGGATGGTGGCTGTCGCGCGAACGCTCGGGTGTCTGATCCGGCTTGCGGTCGTGCAACCCCCTAACCCGCGCCCGAATCCAACGCCATGGGCTGGGCCGCGGTCTCTTCTGGTCTTGCGCTTGCGAGTCACAGAGAGTGGATGTATAGTGGCATCAGAGGAAGGCACGGGTCGCAACAGCGTTGCCGGACGTTTCCTCGGCGGTTTGAGGAGGCAAGAATGAAGCGAGCAATCCATCTCTTACTGAGCGGAATCTTCCTGATCGGCGCCCTGCCAGTTTTCGCCGCGCCCCAAGACAGTGCGGCGCCGCCGAGTAGCCCTGCACCACAGGCCAGCTCGACACAGAATGGGTCGGATGGGCAGAAGGCCGCTGCTTCCACAGCCCCGCAGCTTACTCAGAGCGCTTCTCAAGTTCCCTTCGATCCCACTAAGCAACCGCTGGTGCTTCCTGCCGGAAGCGTGCTGCACGTCCGGCTGACCACCACGCTTACCTCGAAGACCAACCAATCGGGTGATCCCTTTACGGGGATGGTCACGCAACCGGTGGTGACCGGCGACAAGACGCTGGTGCCGGAGGGAAGCTTGGTGCAAGGTCACGTGAGCATGGTGAAGTCGTCGGGACGGGTCGCCGGACGCGCCTCCATGCGCGTTGTACTCGACAAGATCAACACCCCCGATGACGTGAACTACAACCTGGCCGCTTCCCTTCAGGATCTTTCCACTTCAACCTGCACCAAGGGTATCGGTGACAATGAGGGCACCGTCGAGGGCTGCGGCAAGAGCAAGAAGAGCGCCGCGGAAGGGGCGGCCATCGTGGGCGGCATCGGCGCCGCCACCGGGGCAAGCATTGGCGCCACCCAGGACATGATCTGCCGATACTACGGCTGCCCGGGCCAAAACCCGAACATCGGCTTGGACGCCGCCTATGGAGCCGGAATCGGCGCGGGGACGGCTCTGCTTTATAGCCTTTTGAAGCATGAGAAGCAGGTGGTTCTGGTGTCGGGCTCTGACCTCACCTTCGTCGTGAATCACACGGTCGAAGCCGCTCCTCCAGCCACTACGGCGAGCGCTTCCGAGCAACCGTAAATTGCCGAATTCACGATGCACCGCCTCGCACGCATATCCAGCGCGCTGCTCTTGGGTACGGTGGGCATGCTGCCGCTGGCGGCCGCCGACAGCACGGACAGCATCACGATTCCGGCGGGCACTTCCCTCGAAGTCGAGCTTACCAGCACCGTCAGCAGCAAGACCAACCAGACCGGCGACCTATTCACCGGCAAGGTGACGGAACCCATCATTAATCACGGCGAGGAAGTTGTTCCGGAAAGCAGTACGGTGGAAGGCCACATCACTTTTATCAAACCGCCCGGGCGTGCGAAAGGCAGGGCCGAGATGCGCCTGGTGCTCGATTCCATCAAGACACCGGACGGTCAGAGGTACATGATCGCGGCCGCGCTCCAGGGCGCCAAGGGTCCTGAGGGCACGACCGTGAAAGACGAAGGCACGGTGGAGGGGCCTGGCAAGGATACCAAGAAGGGTGCGGAGGAGGCTGGTATCGGGGCCGCAGCCGGGGCAGGTGTTGGGGCTATCGCCGCCGGTGGCAGCGGGGCCTTGTACGGCGCCGCCATCGGCGCCGTCGTGGGCGTGGTCCATACGCTGGCCAAGCATCACGGGGATGTTGTGCTCGACCCCGGCACCGACATGTCGTTCTTGATTCCTCGTACCGTCACGGTCGCCAAGTCCACAACTCCTGAGCCGATGCTTGTTCCCAACGCGCACTAAGTCGTGGTTGCGAAAGCGGGCTTCGCCGCCATCGAACCTGCCGCTCAGCGCTTACCGTTTGACGAGCTTGGAAGCCAAGTCCTCCATGATCTGCTTGCCGTGGAAACGGCCGTTCTCAATGAAGATCTCATTCGTGTTTCGGCCCGAGATCACCACGCCCGCCACGTAGAGTCCGGGCACGTTCGTCTCCAGCGTCTTCGGGTTGCACGCCGGCCGATAGCTGGTGGCGTCCACCTGCACGCCGGCCCGCTGCAGCAGATCGATGTCGGGATGATAGCCGGTAAGCGCGAAGACGAAGTCGTTCTCGAATACAGCGGACTCACCGTGCGCGCTCTCAACCCGAATCGAGTCTTCCTTGATCTCCGCGACTTTTGACTCGAAGCACGCCCGGATGGATTTTTCTTTGATGCGGTTGTCGATATCCGGCCGGATCCAGTACTTGATGTGCCGGCTCAGTTGCAGCTCCCGATGTACGATCGTGACCTCGGCGCCGTGCCGGTAGAGGTCAAGAGCGGTGATGGCTGCAGAGTTGGCGCCGCCAATCACGGTCACTTTACGTCCGTAGAAGGCATGGCCTTCGAGCGCATAGTGCGAGACATTAGGGAGACCTTCCCCGGGAATACCGAGCCGATTGGGCCGGTCGTAGTAACCGCTGGCCACGATGGCCTTCCGGGCGCCGTATTCCGTGCGCAATCCGCTCGGGCTCTCGCTCTCAACCCGAAAAACGCCATCTTGGGCTTCGATGCCAGTCACTCGTTGGCTGTAACGAACCGGCAGCTTGTAGAAGTCAGCGGCGCGGCGATAGTACTCGAGCGCTTCGGCGCGCGTGGGTTTCACGTTGGTGCTTGGAAACGGCAGGTCGCCGATCTCAAGGCGTTCCCGCGTGGTGAAGAACGTCATGTTGGCGGGATAGCTGAAGAGCGAATTGACCAGGCACCCTTTTTCAACGATCAGCAGCCTCAGACCGGCGCGAACCGCCTCGATTCCGCAGGCAAGTCCGGTCGGTCCCGCTCCCACCACCAGCACATCGAGCGCTTCAGACATTCGATACCCCGCCCTATATTATTCATTCCTCTCTGAGGAGACGATCCACTTCCCTGCGGAAGCGCTCGTAAGCAGCCAGCAGATCCGGCGTGGCGGCGACAGATTGATTGTGCCACACAAACGACTTCCCGGCCTCGCGCTCCACCAGCATCCCGATACCGTCGCCCATGAGGTAACCGCTCTGGCCGAAAGATTTAAGATGGCCATCAGCGGGGTCGATCAATGCCATGAAGCCCTCGCGCTCGACGCCGACATAGCGCTCAAAGCGTGGCAACGTCACAAAGCGAAATCCCGCTTCGAGGAGCTTCTCGAGCCTTGCGACTTGGGAAGGGGTCAACTCCAAGGATTCCGACTCCGCGAGACGAGGATTGGGCGCCCTCGCGGCGGGGAGGCGCTTGTGTGGGGGCACTCAACCGCCTTTGACAGGAGACGGAAATCTCATTGTCGGCGACGAGTCCAACTCCTCATTTCGCGAGCAGCCCTCTGCCTCGCAGCCAGTTTGCCAGGAGAGTAGGCCATTCGCCAAGGGCTGGATCACTCAGATCCAAGCCGACGCCGTGCGGGCCCTTCTCGAAAATGTGCAGTTCAGCGGGCACGCCAGCTTTGTGCAGGGCTAGGTAGAAGGCAGCGCTATTCTCGGACGGAACGGCGGTATCGGCGCTCGTGCTGAACAGAAAGGTTGGCGGCGTCTGGGGCGTGACGTGAAGTTCGTTGGACAGATCCTCCAGCAGCATGGGATCGGGGTGGTCGCCGAGTAGAGCCTTGGCCGATCCCTGGTGCGTGTAGGGCGCCGTGAAGGAAATCACGGCATACGCCAGGATCAAGAAATCCGGCCGTGAGCTTGCCCGGTCAACGGGATCGGCCGCTGCGGGATTGCCACGATCAAAATGCGTGCCCGCTGTTGAGGCCAAGTGACCGCCTGCCGAGAAGCCCATCACGCCCACGCGATCGGGAAGAATGTCGAACTCTTTCGCTCGTGTCCTCACCAGGCGGATGGCGCGCTGCGCGTCGCCAAGTTCGACGGGATGCCGGTAGCGGGGGCCGAGCCGGTATTTTAGAACAAATGCGGTGATGCCCAGAGCATTCAACCAGTCTGCCACCTGCCGTCCCTCGTGATTCGTGGCCAGGAATTGGTAGCTGCCGCCGGGCGCCACGATGACGGCGGTGCCGGATGCGGCGGGATTGAGAGGCGTGTAGAGCGTGAGGGTTGGCGTGTCGGCATCGCCGTTGCCCAGGGCTCCGGGCGCGCCATGCTCCCAAAGCTGGATCGTCCGGGGCTCCGCCACCAGATCAGCGCTCGCTCCGGCAGGAGCTTTGTTGCCTGGCTGCTGAGAATAGGCGAGCGCGGCGCACAGGGCTGACACCGTGAAGATGCCAAGCTTGCACACGATCTTCATGCGAACCCTTCCCGCCGGCTCATCGTGATGCGTCGCCCGCGCCGGCCACCCGTCAGGACGTTTCTCACGGCCTCGACGGTGGAGGCCACGTCCTCATCGGTGTGCGCCAGAGAACTCACCCAGTGGAGCGCCGCCGAGGGAGACGTATAGACGCCGTGCTGGAAGAGCGCGAGCGCCAGCTTCCGGTATTGGCCGCGATCCACGGAGGCACAGAACTCGCGACAATCGCGGACCGCGGTCCGGTCCGTGAAGAGGATTTGAAGCATGGGGCCAACGCCTTGAGCGACGGCAGACGTTTCTGTCTCCCGAAACGCGGTGTTGAGCTGCCCGGCGAGATTCTCGCCGATTCGCCAGAGGTGACGAAACGCTGCACCCTGGTCGCGCTGGAGTTCCTGCAGGCTGGCGCGGGCGGCGTGGAGGCCGAGGCGGGAGGCGTTTTGCGTGCCATAGTGCAACACGCCACCCCAGGCAAAGCCGTCCATGATCTCCGCGCGTCCTGTGACGGCGGCCACGGGTAGCCCCGCTCCGAGCGCCTTGCCGAAGGTCGCAAGATCGGCCCGAATCCCATAGTGCTGCTGACAGCCGCCGGGCGCGATGCGGAAGCCCGTGACCGTTTCATCCAGGATCAGCAGAATGCCGTGGGCGCGCGTGAATTGGCGCAACCCTTCGAGATAGCCCGGACCCGGCGGGATCACGCCCATGTTCGCCATGATGGGCTCGGTGAGAACAGCCGCAATCTGGCCGGGGTGCGAGTCGATGGCGCGTTCGACGGCGGCCAGGTCGTTCCAGGGCACGACCACGGTATCTTCGAGGGCCCTGCGATTCAGACCGGAGCTGTCGGCGATTTTGACCGGGTCGTGAGCATGGCCGAGCGAGGCCGCAAGCTGCGGGTGGGAGTTCACCAGGACGTCGTCATACCAGCCGTGGTAGTGGCCTTCAAACTTGATGAACTTGGGACGCCCGGTAAAACCGCGCGCCAGACGGATCGCCGCCATCACGGCCTCGGTGCCGGTATTGGCAAATCGCGCGCGCTCCGCGCCCGGGACCATCTGCTGAATGATCTCGGCGACCTCGACCTCGATCTCGGTGGCGGCCGCGAAAAGCGTGCCCTCCGACGCCGCTTGCGCAATCGCCTCCACCACCTGCGGATGCGCGTGCCCGAGCGGCAGGGCGCCGTAGGCCATCATCCAGTCGGTGTACCGGTTGCCGTCAGCGTCCCAGACGTGCGAGCCGACGCCGCGCTGGATGAAGAGCGGATAAGCGCCGTAATTCGCCGGTCCGCGCGAAGGTGAGCTTCCACCTTCGACCAGTGCCTTCAAAGCCCGCTCGAACAACCGCCGCGATCGTGTTGTGGCATACGGCATGCCTGCCCCCCAAGCTACCGGCTGGCCAATCCTCCGGCCGTCTCAGCTCCATCGATGGTGTAGACCTGCCCGGTGATGTAAGCGGCGTCCTCCGAGGCCAGAAAGGCAAACAACGCGGCTACCTCTTCAGGCCGCGCGTGCCGCCGAAGAGGGATCTTCCGGTTCACTTCCTCCAGCATGGCGTCGGTATACTCCGCCCGCTGCATGGGCGTGAGCACGTAGCCCGGAGCGACCGCATTCACCCGCACCTTGGGTGCAAGCTCGAGGGCCATTGAACGCGTGAGCTCGATCACGCCGGCCTTGGAAGCGTTGTAGTCCGCATAATAAGGATAACCCACCATGCCGTTGGTGGAAGCGGTGTTCAGGATCACGCCGCCACCGGCCTCGATCATGTGGCGGGCCGCCGTCTGGGCCACATAGAAGTTACCGGTCAGATTCACGGCGCACACCTGGTCCCATTCCGCAGGCGTGATGTCGAGAAAATTGTGGCGGATGCTGATGCCGGCGTTGTTGATAAGCACGTCGACTGCTCCCAGCAACCGCACCGCATCGGCGAAGGCCCGGCGGACCTCTTCGAGGCGCGAAACGTCAGCGGCTACCACACCGACGAGCGTCGGCAATTTGGCCGCGACATGCCGGTGGCCTTCGGCGTCGCGGTCGAGCACGACGACGCGCGCACCCTCCTCGAGAAAACGCTCCGCCGTGGCGGCTCCGATGCCGCTCGCGCCACCGGTGATCAACACCCGCTTGCCTTGGAGCCCGCGCATTCACACCTCACGCCCTCCGGAGGACAATCGCGCGGCTCGCCAAGCCCGGTCGAGGTCAATTCCGGCCTTTCGGGCAAACTCGCCAAACTTCGCCATCAACTCCTGGGCGCGATCCTCTGCCTCGGCTGGCTTGAGCCTTTGCACGTTGTAACCGAGCACGCGCCGAAGAGCGGCGGCGTCCTCAGGGCAGAAGACCACCGAGCCGTCCTGCTCAACGCGCTCGATGCCGTCAAACGGATGCGAAGCTTCGTTCAGCGCAATAGCGTCTTCACGGCTGAGCCCTGGGATTCGTGCCAACCGGATCTCGCCGCCGCGGATCACAATCGGGTATCCGCCCGGGAGGCCCTCTGGAGCCGGGGCGTGGAGCAAAGGCTGCTCGCCGGTCGCCAGCGCGCGGATCAGGCGCACGATCGACCCCGCGGTCAGAAAGCAGGACGCGGGACCGAGCGGCAAGCGGCATGGGGTGCGAAGCAACTGCTCGCCTCCAGCCGCCTCGGTCACATCTTCGTTGCCGAGGTACACCCGAAGGAAGTAAGGAGGCAGGGGACCAGGCGCGCCTTCGAAGGCCGGCGCATGCAGCGCGTGGTGGGCCACCAGCACCGCCTGGACCCTTTCAACTGGCTGGTGCAGGCTCTCCGCCGCTGCGAAGCGCACCTTGGCCGCGATCTCATCCACGTTTCCCACGCCGCAAGTGGGCGCGAGGCCGAGCTTGCCGAGCGCCACGTTGACGACGTCGGGATAAGGCGCAGTTAGCGTGATACCCCGGTAATCCGCCGCGCGCAAGGCCTGCATGAGCTTCAGGGTGAGCGTGAGGTGGACCGGCAGCCAGACGCCGAACCGCGCCTTGCGCAAACGGGATGCCTGTTTCGGCGGCAAGAGCCCGTCCAGCCACCAGGTCTGCCGCGTGGCTGTGCTCAGGATGATCTCCGGATGCTCGCGCCGGACAGCCTCGGCTACCGCGTCCGGCTGATCGAGATCGAGCGGCGTAAACCCGATAGACGGCGCGTATCCCTGTGCGATCGCACCGAGCCGTGCCAGATTTGCTCGGAGCTCACCGCGTACAGCGTTGCGGCTGGCAGCCACAACGGGACCGAGGCCCGGTTCCCGCGCCAAAAGCTCGAGCACCGTGGTGCCGAGGTCGCCGAGACCAATCAGCAGGATTTTCGGCGCAGCGCCTGGGGTCATCTCTCCTCCGTCAACTTAACAGTGGGAATTCGGGTTTTTAGTGGGCACCGGGGACGCGGGAACTCTGACCAGCGTGTGACCGGCGTCGTCGGCCGCGAGTAACTCACCTTGGTCGACCTCGGGCTTCGGGCCAACTCGGCTTGGCTCGGGCCGGCCGAGGCGTTGGCTTTGCCCCTGTTTCCAGTCCTTGGGTCCCGCCAAGCGGGAGGGTAGTCCGCCCCCTGAAACCCATTCTCATTGACCGGTAACTTCAGCAGCCGATTTCGTATGAAATTGATTCTAAGGCACATCCCAGCTTTGTTTGTCAGGCCACGGCTCCATGACCCATATAACAGCTACCGCGTAGTACATCACAGACCTCGTCCGTGGTCAAGCCGGATTGGCCATGCCCTTTGGAAGTCCAGGACCCGGCACCCGATCCGGACCTCCTTACCCCATGACGGGATTTCGCTCGTTGAGCGCCGGCCAGAAGCCGCCCCGAAATGCTGGGGAGCGAGGCGCCGCGCTATCATCGGGTCAATGACTGGCCGGGACCAGCTCGCTCAACCGGGCAAGGTCGAGCACCATGTGACCTTGCGAGTCCACCTCGAAGGTTGGTACGAAGCGCGAGCCCCAAACGATTTCCTCGTGGCGATAAGAGTAACGCACGTGAACCGTCTGAAAGAACGTGTCGTCGAAGCCCTTGATCAGGATGAGAAACTCGGCTTCGAGTTCCGCCAGATGCTGGGCGGTCTTGCCCCGGAGCGGGCTCGTATCATTGATGGGGTGGACGATGGTCCACGCGAGCGGCAGAAACTGCACGCGGGCGCGCTCCAGCTCGAGTGGACTGTATTTGCGCAGTGTCGTCCCGTCTGATCGCTCCACCGTCATCAGAAGCACTTGGGCCTCGAGCTCCATCAGGTTGTTGCTGCGCCGGTTGGCGATGCGGAATTGCAAGCTGGCGCCGCTCTGATAGGGCGCGATGACCATCTTTGTACTGAAGGCGATGCGCGCCACCGGCCGGGAGAACCGGCCGAAGACGAGGCCCGTCGCCACAGCGAAGGCGAGCAATCCCAGAAGGGCTTCGAGCGTCGCCAGCGCATTAGCGGGAATACCCTCGGGATAGATGTTTCCGTAACCGACAGTGGTCAAGGTGTGAGCGCTGAAGAAGAAGGCGTTCAAGAAGCGCTCCAAGGCCGTGCCAGCCTCGGCGCCCCGCAGGTGTCCGATGCCAATCCCACTGTAAATAAGGGCAAAGACGAAGTTGATTGCAAAGTAGCCCGCGAAGATCCACACAAGGAAAACGGGCCAAGTGGCGTTGATCATGTAGAGGTAGGCATGCGCGTCCCGCCACGTCGTGCCCTGACGGTGGACGTTGAATTGTCCATCGGGGTTTATGATTCGTTTGAGGTTGCCGCGGTACTGCTGGGTAAAGCCGGGGTCGAAGGCTGGCTGGCTCATATTTGCTGATAATAGTGGGAGCGGAAGGCACTGTCCAGTGGAGTGAAGCGGCGATGGGATTGGCCGTGGGCCGGAAGGTAGTATAATTTCGGCATCTTATGCGGAAGGGTTTCAGTTTCCGGGACCTCGATTGGCTGCTGCTGGCGGTGGCCGTGGTTCTCGCTGGCTTGGGGGTAGTGGAAATATACAGCACCACAGCGCACTCTGTGCTCTCCGGTGAATACCGCAAACAGCTAGATTGGGTGATCGTCGGGGTGCTGGCGGCATTCGTGGTGAGTCAAGTGGACTACCACCAGGTGGTAGAGCACGCGCCCGCACTCTACCTGACTAGCCTCGGGGCTCTGGCCGCGGTTCTGGGCCTCGGGCACGCGGTGGCCAAGACGCACCGCTGGCTGACGATCGGCGGCCAGAGTTTGCAGGTGTCTGAGCTGGTGAAGTTGATTATAATAGTAGCGGCGGCGTTCTATCTTGGCCGTCGGCCTCGAAAGCCAGTCGGATGGAAGGACTTGGGAGTCCTCGGTTTGATGGGTGGGGTACCGGCGGCGCTGGTAGCACTGGAGCCTGACCTTGGCACGGCGCTGACCTACCTAGCGATTGTAGCGGCGGGTGTCCTGCTGACCGGAATTCGAGCTCGCCACCTGGCTGCGCTTGGGCTTCTCGGAGCGCTGGCACTGCCGGTGGGCTGGCATATAATGCGACCTTACCAGCGGGGCCGGTTGATGAGCTTTGCCCATCCCTCCGAGGACGCTCAGGGGTCCGGCTACCAGGTGACACAATCAAAAATCGCCGTGGGCTCGGGAGGGCTTTGGGGCAAGGGCCTGGGGAACGGCACGCAGAGCCAGCTTGGCTTTGTTCCCGTTTCCCACGCGGACTTCATCTTCGCCGCTTTCGCCGAGGAGGAGGGCTTCATGGGGACGCTGGTGGTGCTGTTGCTGTACCTCGTCCTCCTGTTGCGGTTGCTGGATGGGGCGCAGTGGGCCCCGGACCGAGTCGGAGCGTTTCTGGTAGCTGGGCTGGCGGCGGTGGTTTTCTTCCAGGTTGCTGTCAACGTTGGGATGATGATTGGCTGGCTCCCCATCACGGGGATCCCGCTGCCACTGATGAGTCAGGGAGGGTCTTCAGTTCTAGCAACCTTCGTTGGTCTGGGATTGGCGATGAGCGTTAAGAGACGCCGCTTCGTGAATTAGGCTGGACCGGCTCAGGGTTGAGAATTGAAAGCCTGAGGTTTGGGAAGTTGGGATTCTGGGTTTAACGCGGAGGGTGCCGGGTTTCCAAAGCGAGACCGGGCGAACCGGTCGCAGTTCGAAGGTTTTCAAGCAAGGCGGACGAGGTCAGTCCGGAGGGTCGCGGGGCGACCATCGAATGACCGAAGATCATTTGGCTGGGCTGCATCACGTGGTGCGCAGGCGCCGGATGGCAGCCCCATTGGACGCGAGACCGCGGGTGACTCCCGTGCTGGAGAAAGCCGGTCGAAACCCGGCGGCGAACGGCTCGCAGTCCTTTACAAAAGGAGTTTTCCATGTCAAAGGAGTTGTTTGTCTCCTCGCCTACACACGAGACGAAGGTGGCCGTGTTGGAAGACGACAGCTTGGTGGAAGTTTTCTACCAGCGGGACACGGATGTGGGCTTGGTGGGTGGAATTTACAAGGGCCGGGTGAGCCGGGTGCTGCCCGGCATGCAATCAGCCTTTGTGGACATCGGTCTTGAGCGGGATGCGTTCCTCTACGTCTCGGACTTTTTCGAAGACTCGGACGAGTACGACCGCGTGGTGGCCGAGGCAGAAACCCGCGTTAGCAAGTTGACGGCGACCGAAGCGGGATTAGCGCGTGCGGAGCCAGCTCCGGAAGCTGCCACTGCAGCCGCTGACTCGTTGCTGCTGGCTTCTGCCGTGGAACCCGCTTCGGAGACTGCGGGGGCAGGGGCGCTGGAGGGGTCGGAGCGATCCTCCACCGCGGTGCAACCCGCCTCTGCCGCGACTGGCGGGCCTGCCGCTTCCCACATGGCCCAGTCCAGCTCTCCGGCCGTGAGCAGTGGGGCTCAGACGCAGCAACCCTCCCGCTGGCAGGAATCACGTGGCCGACGGCGCCGCCGGGGCCGGGGCTTCGAGCGAAGACCTGAGTTTCGCGAGCATCGCCCGCCGGAGTTGGCTTCCCCGTCCGGGGGCCTTGAGCTGCTCCCCGGGGAGTCGCTGGCCAAGTATGCCCACCTGACCGCAGAGGGAGTCACAGGTCTGCGGGCGGACGCCGCCGACGCTGCGCCGCTGCTCCAGGATGTACCCGGCCCAGCACTCCCAATCCATGAAGCTGCCGAGCCGGAGGAGCGGAAGTCTGACGATCCGACCGGACAATTCTCAAGCGCTGGAGCGGTGGTCGAGGTCACCGAGAGGCTGGCCTCTACGGCAACCTCTGAGGCCCGGTCTGAAGATCGCCTCGAGCAGGAGTTGCTGGCCGGCAATTTGCGATTGGCCCCGCTGCCCGTGGAGCCGGATACCCCTGCCCATCACCTGGTTTCGCAGACCCCTGGCGAGGAACCCTCGAAGATCGGGGCCGCAGTCAGGCCCGGGGTTGAGGCAGCGCTTGATTCGAACCAAGGGGCCGAAGCGGAAGAGTTCGAGGGCGGCGCCGAAGTGAGCGAGGCCTCAACCGGCGTTGAAGAGGCGCGAGGCGGCCGGCTGGCCGAAGTCGAAGCCGGGTCGGAAGAAGAGGTGGAAGAGGAGGAGGGCGCTGGAGACTCCTTCGAGCCGGTTCTGGCAGACGCCGAAGGCGGTGCATCTCCGGCTCCGGCGGGTGACACCTCCCGCGAAGCGGGCGACCGGTCTTACACCTTGCGAGATTCAAACCAGCGGCCGCGCTTCGCGCCCCGGCGTGGGCGGCGGGGCCGGGGCCGCTTTGGACGCCGGGGAGGAGGCCCGGGTCAGCGGCCCGAGGGCTTGCCGCGCCGTCAGGATTATTCGAGAGGCGGCAACGAACAGGCGGTGCAGATCAACGAGGTGCTCAAGGAAGGCCAGGAGATTCTGGTACAGATCGCCAAGGAGCCGCTCGGAACGAAGGGAGCGCGCATCACTTCCCACATTGCCTTGCCGGGGCGATACCTGGTCTACATGCCGACCATTCACCACACCGGCGTGTCCCGCAAGATCGCGTCTGAGGAGGAGCGGCTGCGCTTGCGCAATATCATCCTGGAGCACCGCGGGGCGCTCACCGGAGGGATCATTGTGCGCACGGCGGCAGCGGGACGCTCCGAAGAGGAACTGAAGGCGGACATCGACTTTTTGGCCAAGCTCTGGCATGAGATTCGAACCCGGTCGGAGCGCTCCAAGGCGCCGGCTCTGATCCACCGGGACTTGACCCTGGTGGAGCGCATTTTGCGTGACTTTCTCTCGCCAGATTTCAAGAGTGTGCGCGTCGATAACGAAATGGAGTATCAAAACGTGCTGGACTTCGTCCATCGCTTCCAACCGTCGCTGGTAGGCCACGTCAAGCTTTACACCAAAGAGACGCCCATGTTCGAGGAGTTCGGCATCCAGGCCGAGATTGACAAGGCCCTCAAGCCCAAAGTGTGGCTGAAGTCGGGCGGCTATATCGTGATCAATCAGACCGAAGCCCTGGTGGCAATCGACGTGAATACGGGCAAGTATGTGGGCAAGACCAATCGCTTGGAGGACACCATCGTCAAGACCAATATTGACGCGGTGAAAGAGATCGTACGCCAGATCCGGCTGCGCGACCTGGGCGGGATCATTGTGATCGACTTTATCGACATGGACGACCGCCGCAACCGCATGAAGGTGGTGCAGGCGCTCGAGGAGGCCTTGCGCAGCGACCGCGCCCCCACCAAAATCCTGTCATTCAACGAATTCGGCCTGGTGGCTCTGACCCGCAAGCGTGTGAAGCAATCACTCGAGCGAACGCTTTCCGAACAATGCCCTTACTGCGCAGGTTCAGGCTGGATCAAGTCGGTCACCACGGTGTGCTACGAAATCCTGGAAGAGGCCAAGAAGATGGCGCACGAGCTGGAAGGGACGCTTCTGACCCTGCGAGTCAACCCCGAGGTGGCACGGGCGCTGAAGTCCCGGGAGGGCGTACTCGCTTTGGAACTCGAGTCGCTGACCGGAAGGGACGTGGTGATCAAGGGCGATCCCACCGTACACCAGGAACGCTTTGAGATCTTCTGAGAAGCCCTGGGCTGGCAGGATCGTTGTGGGACCGAAGCCGGGCCTGGCCTACTACTTCTTCTTTTTCTCGGTGGCACCCTTCACCACCAGAGTCCCCTTCATGTCACGATGAATGATCCCAGGGGAGCTGAAGGTGAACTTGCCTGAGTCTGTCGCCGTAAAGTTGACGGTGGTAGGAACCCCCTGCTTCAGCTTTTCGTGGATGTCAAAGTTCTTCAGCTTGAACTCATAATCGCGATCAACCGCCGTAATCACGAATCGGACCCTGTCCCCCGGGTTCACGATCACAGTGAACGGGCTAAACTGGTAGTTCTCGGCCGTGATTTGGAAGACGCGAACCTCGCCGGGAACCACCTGCTGCATCAATTGCGCCCGCAGCGCGGGCGCCAGAGCAAGAACGAAAAGGGCGAAAGCCGCCCCCACCTTGAATTGCCGCATTTCTTCTCCTGTTCTCAAAGAGGACTCCATCATACTGGCTGCACACAGACCGGGCCGCTGGTCGTCCCGTAGGCACACTCGGTTCCTCTGGGAGTTTTGGCGGCAATCTCTAAGGTCCTTGGCGAGAGCCGATCTAGTATTGTACGGGATTCTCCCGCCGCGCCGCCAGTAGCGACAGAATGATTACCCGCTTTGCTGTCTTCCGGCCTGAACCTGGCCTTCAAGCGGTTTAAACGTATCCCTGAATCTTGCTGATTCTAAATAACATCTCGCTATCGAAGGTGACAGGGGGAAGGCGAGCGCGGTAGGACGGCTGCATGGGGGCCCGGAAACTTAACGTCTCTAAAGAAGGGGAGCCCGGCGCAAGAGCATCCCACGCCGGGCATGCGAGCTTAGAAATAGAACTTCAGTGCAAATTGGATCTCCCGCGGATCGTTGGGTGCATCGCGGGTGGACCCGATCTGTCCGAAGGCGGGGTTGGTAAAGTCCCCGGACCCCGGAACGGCGACTACGCCGTTTCCGCCAAAATTCGGCTGATTGAAGTTCGGATGGTTGGTGATATTGAAGAATTCGGCCCGGAACTCCAGGTGTGTTCTTTCCGTGGTCTGGAAGTTCTTGAAGAACGAGAGGTCCAGGCGATGGAAGCCTGGTCCGGCAACCTGAGTACCGGCGCCGCCGAGAGGGGCATAGTCTGTCTGACCGACAGCCGTAGCAGCCGGCGGGTTCTGGAAGGCAGCGGGGTTCATCCACTGGTTCACATTGTGCAGGCCGCCGATAACGTTCTGGCCGGGCACAAGCAAGGCGTTGCAACCCAAGCCGACCGTGAAGGAACCTTGGCAGCCGATGGTAAACGGCTGCCCGTCCTGGAGTGTGAGAATCCAATTTGTACTCCATCCTCCCACCAGTTGGTTCAACGCACCAGTGGCGCTCCCCAGAAAGCGCTTGCCCTTTCCGAACGGCAACTCATAGGCCCCGCTCGCCTTGAAAGTGTTCCGAATGTCAAAGGCGCAAAGCGTATAGTCGCCCTGAATGCCGAAACCCGGAAGATACGGCGCCCGAAGACCTCCGGAGCTGTTGTTCAGCAGGTCAAAGGTGTCGGTGCGGCATTTGGAATAAGTATAGTCGGTAAGGAAGTTCAAACCGTTACTGAAGCGCCGTTGCAAAGTAAACTGCGCCCCGTTGTAAAAGCTGTTGCCCTCAGTGGCGTCGTAACTCTGGCCTTGGGAGAAGTCCGGGTAGGCAAGATAGTTGCGAACATTCGTTCCCGGCGGCAGAATCTCCTCTACCTGATTCGAGCCTATGAAGGTCTCAAGATGCCGCGAGAAACTACCCACGTAACCAGCTTCCAAGGTAGTGTTAGGCGTCAACTGATACTGCAGAAAGAAATTAGCGTCCTGGGTGTAAGGCGTAATATAGTTGTACTGGATGCCTTCGAGGCCGAGTCCCTCGGCGTTGACCACGGACGCGGTCAGCGGAATACATGCGAAGCCACTTTCCATGGTCGCCGCGGGAAACGAGCAGCCGTTACCGTAAGTGATGGGGCCGAAGTTAGCCGGTACTCCGTTTGAGCCCGCCGAGAAGCTGAAGTTGTAGACAAACGGATAGTTTTCGCCGAGGTTGGGCGAATAGCCGCGATTCTCAAATCCTCCGTAGAACATGCCGTAGCCGGCGCGGGCCACAAGTTTTGGAGTGACCTGATACGCCAACCCGAGGCGCGGGGCGAAGTTGGTCTTCTGGGAAGTCCCAAGCCCTGCGTTGCTGGTGTAGGCTAGAGCGATGTTGTCTTCGGCCAGCGTATTCACGAAAGAGCTGGATAACTGAGGATCGTTCTTCCGGTTGCTGGGAATCAGGTAGGTGGCTTGAGAACCGTTGAAACCGGGAATGAAGTTGGCCTGGGCGCCGAAATTCTCATGCACTTGTTCAAAGTAGTCCCAGCGCAAGCCCAGATTCAGGGTCAGCTTCGGCTTCACCTTCCAGTCATCATTAACGTAAAGGCCGTAATAGTTCCGGCCGTCATCGGTATTGGCGATGTTGGAGGCGTTGAGGCTGTCGGAGCCGCCCACATAGTTGACTCCGCCCGGCACCGTGGCAGGAATCGGCGTCAGCAGGAGCTGAGCTGCGCCCAGGTTCGTACCGTTACCATTCGGAATGTTCGTGTAGCTGCCGTCGAAGGCAAAGTTTCCGCGCGCAAAGGCGGGCTGCAAAGTGGAGAACTTAATGTGCTGGAACTCGAGGCCGCCTTTGAAGTCGTGGTTCCCTCGAATCTTGGTCAGATTCTCGGTGAATTGAACCGTCGAGTTCACCTCATCGGAAACGAGGAAGCCATTGCTGCCCAAGGTGTTCAAGCCGTTGATATCGATTTCCGGCAATCCACCGTTCAAAGACACCTGCGGGATATCCTGGATATCGAACTGCTCCGGAATGCCCAGCGTGGTGCCATTCGCCTGCAGGCGGCTGGTGCCGATTCGGCTGAAGCCCAGGCGCGCTTCGTTGATCAAGGTCGGCGAAAACGTATGGGTCCAGCTCAAGGCGCTGTTAATGGACACCGCCGTCTGGTCACCATCCTGGAAGGCGCCACCGTCGGCAAAACCTGTAAACGGCCCGGGAATGAGCTGGGGCTCGTCGACATAGCTGAAGCTCGCGAACATCTGATCCCTTTCGTTGAAGTTGTGGTCGACGCGCCCATCAAAGCTATCGGCGCGGGTGCTGAGGACCGGACTATCGATGTAATTATTGACGGTGCCCGAGCCGTTGGGACTGGGGTACAGGCTCAGCAACTTCATGGAATTGGGGTCGAGACGGCCGGGAGGCAGGATGTTACCGGGGAATGGGTCGCGGACGTAGACCGTCGAGCCCGCAGTACAGGGCGTGGTTGAGTTGGGAGACGCGTAGAGAATGGGCTTGCCTGTTACCGGGTCCGTCGCACCGCAGCCGATACCTCGCGTGGTTGCCGGGTCAAAGATCTGGCCACCTTGGAACGTCCTGCCCTCAGGATCCGTCTGCGTGGCGCTCGTCAACAACTGTGACCAATTACTGAAGCCACTCGAGATTTCCTGGTCGGTCGGGACCGTATTGGTGTACGGGATTCCCTGGCGAAGCCGCGTGCCCTGGTAATCGGCGAAGAAAAAGGTCTTGTCCCTACCGTTGTAAACGTGCGGGATCGTGATGGGCCCGCCGACGGCGCCGCCGAACTGATTCAGGCGATACTCGCCGTTATTGGCCTCGAAGAAGTCGCGCGCGTCCAGGACGTTGTTGCGGAAAAATTCCCAGATGTCGCCGTGGATCTGGTTTGTGCCGGATTTCAGGGTGGCATTCAGCACCGCGCCGCCTGCCCGTCCGAACTCGGCGCTGTAGTTGCTCGTCTGGACCTTGAACTCACCGATGGCGTCCGGCGGAGGTAGCACCACGAAATTGGTGCCATTGAGAAAGTCCACCAGGTCCGCATTGTTGTCAATGCCATCGAGCAGGTAGTTGTTCTGGGCGGGACGATTGCCGTTGGCCGAAAAGGCGCCCGAGGCCGCATTGCCCCGCGTATCAGGCTGAGCGACGGTGACGCCGGCGGCCAGTTGGGCCAGGAAAGTGAAATTCCGGCCGTTCAGCGGCAAATCATTCACTTCCCGGCCACTGACTCCTTGTCCGACGGAGGCGTTCTCCGTCTGTAGAAGCGGCGCAGCGCCCGTGACCTCCACGGTCTGAGTGACCTGCCCGGGCTGAAGGCTGAAGTCCACCACCGGCGTCTGCTGGACGTTCACCGTGATGTCCTTATGCGTCTCCTTCTGGAAGCCCTGGAATTCGGCCGTAACCGTATAGGTGCCGATCTTCAGCGGTGTAAAAATGTAGTGGCCACTCGACTCGGTGACGGTGGAGACCGCAATTCCGGTGCCCTGGTTGGTTATGGTGACCTTGACGCCGGGAACCACCGCTCCGCTTTGATCCGTTACGGTGCCGGTGATGGCGCCTGTGTCCACCTGGGACCAGAGTGGCAGGGCGGCAACCAGAAGAGACAACAGCAGATACACGAACCCCCTCGTCCGAAGCTTGCGGGCACGTTCCAGGACGATACGCATCGGTCTTCCCTCCGTATTTTCTTACGATTTCTGAGGACCCTGCGACCCGGCGGAACAACCTTGAGGGCGTGTCTTTGACCGTTGATACGGCCTATCTTCAACGCACGTGACTTCCCTTCGTGCACGTGCACGGCGATAGAATCCTACCGATCCATCAGCATGTCAAGAGAAATCTTATAGTCCCTATCCAGAAATCTACTACCCGCTTCCTTGCCCGTGCGCTTTCCAGTGTCGTGTCTCCGAAGTTCGCTCACGAAATCAGCCGCGGGATTTGCCTGCTCGTCCAGGTTGCAGACCGTCTGGCTCGGCCCGGAGTTAAGTGCACATTCTTAAAAGCACCATCCTTCTAACTAACCTGCTGACTATAAATGAGTTTTACGACGCTAAAAAACGGTAATGTACAACACACTTTTGTTGATTCTAAATCACATTCCAGCTTTGGGGGTGGGGGGTGGGGGGGGGTATACGGTTTTTCGACCCTTTGGAGCCTGATTTTGGCCCACACACGGAGGCTCTGTCCAGAATCTCCAGGCCCCGAACTTCCGATACGGCTCTAAACATATCCATACGATACACTCAGTTCAGCCCGACCGTCAAGGCCTTTCGCCCGTGCCTTCTCGCTCCCGCTCCTCAAAGAGGAAGCCGGCCCCCTTGGCGCTCGCCCCGGCGCCCCACATCTGGCAGAATGTGTCGGATGGCCACTGCGGACAAAAGCGACAAACCATCTCATCCGGCTCATTCGGCTCATCTGGCGCTGGGCGGCCGCGTGGGCGTTCAGGACATCGCCAAGGCCCTCGGTATCTCGAAGGGGACGGTAGACCGTGCCTTGCACAACCGCCCCGGAGTGAATCGGGCGACGAAGCGAAAGGTGCTCAGTGCCGCCCGCAGGTTGGGCTACCGCCCGAATCTGGCCGCGCGTTACCTGTCCTCTCGCAGACACATCACGATTGGGGTCTGCCTGCCGCTCGAAGTGGCTTACTTTTTTGACGACGTGCGGGAAGGCATCGTCGAGGCCGCCAGCGCCTACGAGCCGCTCGGAGTCAAGCTTCTGTATCGCCCCTACAAACGCTTCGGCCAGCATGAAGTCGAAGCCCTGCGGGACATCCTGGAGGAGGAGATCAGCGGTCTGGTGGTGGCCCCCGCTTATCACGAGCGGCTAAGGGGCGATATCGAGAGGGCGACGCGCCGCGGCATTCCCACGGTCTGCGTGGTGAGTGACGCGCCCGGGACGAAGCGGCTGACCTCCATTTCCGTCGATCCGTTCACCAACGGCGCCCTGGCTGGCGAGCTGATGACACACCTTCTGGGAAACGAGGGCGGCGTGATCGTTTTCATTGGCATGCACGCCGCCGTCGACCACGAGCAGAAACTGCGGGGCTTCGAGAGCAGCTTGAAGAACTTCTGTCCGCGGGGCAGAATTGTGAGCGTTATCGAAGCCCACGACGAGGAGGAAGAGGCTTACCAGAAGTGCAGAAAGGTTCTCACCCAGCATGCCTCCGCCAAGGGCATTTACATCGGGACCGCTAACTCGATGCCCGTCATCCGGGCGCTCGATGAGATGGGACTGTCCGGCAGGATCAAGGTGATCGGCACGGACCTGTTTCCCGCCATGGTTCCGGTTATCGAAGCCGGTAAGATCGCCGCCACCATTCACCAGCGGCCGCGAGAGCAGGGTTCAACGGCCATCCGCACGATTGTTCGATTCTTGACGGAAGGGTTGCGCCCAGCCCCTCAGGTCCGGCTGGATCCTGCGATCGTCATGAGAAGCAACCTGGCGTTGTTCTTGCGTGAGCCGCCGTCGCAGAGCGAGTCACCCGTTCGCTGAAACACCCGGCGCCTCCGGCAAAGGTTGGGGTCAGCAGCTGGTTTCGACTTCCGCGGCGCCCTCTGCAGCCGTTGAGACATAGATCTCCGGTGCCCGCCCGGTCTTCTCCTGGTAGCCGCGCGCCACGGCGCCTGTGAAATCCTCCACGCGGGCGCTCTGGACCAGATTGATGGTGCATCCTCCAAAACCGCCACCGGTCATGCGCGCTCCAAACGTGCCGGCGAACCCGTCAGCCAGTTCGACCAACAGGTCCAACTCGGCGCAACTGACCTCGTAGTCGTCCCGCAGACTGCGGTGTGACTCTCCCATCAAGTCGCCGAACGCAGCCACGTCGCCGCGTTCCAGAACGCTCGCCGCCTCGAGCACGCGGGCGTTCTCGCTCACCACATGCCGGCAACGTTTGTAAACCACTTCCGGCAGATCGCGGCCGTATCGGTCCAGGTCTGCCAGGGTCACATCCCGCAAAGCCCGCACCTGCGGCAAATCCTGCGCCAGGCGGCGAACCCCGGCTTCACATTCCGCGCGGCGCCGGTTGTACTCGCCGTTCGCCAGTTCGTGCTTGACCATGCTGTTGCAGATCACCAGGCTAATGTCGCTCGGAAGGGGAACGAGCCGATACTCGAGGGACCGGCAATCCAGCATGAGCGACTGGCCGGCGCGGCCACAGCAGGATATGAACTGGTCCATGATGCCGCAGCGCATACCCACAAAATCGTTCTCGGCGCGCTGGCAGAGCCGGGCGAGCTCAACCCGGTCGACTGCTAAACCTGAATTTTCGAGCAGCGCGAAGCCCGTAGCCACCTCGATGGCGGCCGAAGAACTGAGGCCCGCTCCGATGGGGACCTGGCCGAGGATCAGCAGGTTGGCCCCGCGCAAGCCGTGACCCGCCTGTTCCAGCATCGCGGCCACGCCGAAGGCGTAGTCGCTCCACCGATGCTGCGGGACGGGCGAGGCATCAAGGTCAAACTCGACGCTCTCCGAAACATTCTCGGAGTAAGCAACCAGTTTGCGGTCGTCCCGCGGGGCAGCAGCCACCCAGGTGTAAAAGTCGATGGCGGCTGGCATCACAAACCCGTCGTTGTAATCCGTATGCTCGCCGATCAGATTCACTCGGCCGGGCGCGCGATAGATGCGCGCCTGATCGGGGTAGAAATCGTCAAATCTCTTCCGCAATTCTGCGGCTTGGGTAACCGCAGACTTGCCGGGTCCTGAGGGCCGGATAGCTCGGCTGACCAGTTGCATGGTTGGGCTCCACTAAAGTCAAAAGCAAAGCATAACTCTGCACTCGCGACCTCCTCGCTGCGATCTGGCGAGGAAATCGAGTCGCCGGAAGGAGAAGCTAGCACGTTTTCGGGATGGGTTGCAAAGATTGAAAGGATGAGGCACATTGGAACACCACCTTCAGCCCGGTCACGCGGCGTTGATTGGCCAAGTCCAAAGTGTCGGGTGCAGCCAGGGGGAATTCGACGAGGGGGTAGCTCCTGATGAAACGCAGAAGCGCCATCAAAGCCGGCGTCGCGGGACTGGGCGGCTGGTGGCTCCTCAACAAAAATTCGGTAGCCTTCGAGAGGCCGGCGACGGTGTCCTCTTCTAAGCCCGCCTCGCCCCCCAGGGCCGTGCTTTCGATGAATCGCAACTGGCTCTTCGGGGGAAAGGTTGTCCCGGGATCGAGCGCCGCTGATTTCGACGATGGCAAATTCCAGCGGGTTACGATTCCCCACACGAACAAGATGTTGCCCTGGCACAGCTTCGACGAAAAGGAATTTCAGTTCGTATCGATTTACCGGCGGCATTTCCGGGTTCCCGAGGAGTTGCACGGCCGCCGCATCTTCGTCGATTTCGCCGGCGTGATGACCGCCGCCGCCGTGACCGTGAACGGCGAGAAACTGGGCGAATATCGAGGGGGGTATACGCCGTTTTCCTTCGAGCTCACGAACCACCTGAAGGGGAATGGAGACAACGTGCTCGCGGTTGAGGTGGATTCCACCGAGCGCCCGGACATTCCCCCGTTCGGGCAGAATATCGACTACCTGACCTTTGGCGGCATCTACCGCGAGGTGGCGTTGCGGGCGGTGCCGGATGTGTATATTGAAAACGTGTTTGCCAAGCCGGTGGACGTTCAGTCGAGCAGCCGGAGAATCGACGTGGAGTGTTTTCTGAGCACGCCTGTCGCCGCGCCTCCCAAGGCCCTCAAGCTGAGGGTGGAACTGCGAGACGGGCATCAGGTGATGGCCAGCAAGACGCAGGACACAGGACCATTGCCGCAAGGCGGCTCGATCGTAATCTCCCTCAGCCAGCTTGGCGCAGTGGGACTCTGGGATCTGGAGAATCCGAAGCTTTACCAGGTCACGGCGCAACTCTATGACGGAACGGAGATGGTGGACGAGTACTCCACACGCATCGGCTTTCGTGAGGCTCGTTTCACACCGGACGGCTTTCGACTGAACGGTACCACGATCAAGCTGCGCGGGCTCAACCGCCACCAGACCTTTCCCTTCGTGGGCGGGGCCATGCCGGCTCGGGTGCAGCGGCGCGATGCGCTCATCCTAAAGCAGGATCTGAAGTGCAACATCGTGCGCACCTCGCACTACCCGCAATCGACGCACTTTCTCGATGCCTGCGATGAAGTCGGCCTGCTGGTCTTCGAGGAGATCCCGGGCTGGCAGCATATCGGAGATCAAGCCTGGCAGGACCTGGCCGTGCGCAACGTGGGGGAAATGATCCGGCGCGACTGGAACCACCCCTCGATCATTCTCTGGGGCGTCCGCATTAACGAATCGCTGGATGACCACGACTTTTACACGCGGACCAACGCCCTGGCACATCAGTTGGACGGCTCACGCCAGACGGGCGGCGTGCGGTATCTCAGGAATTCCGAGCTGCTCGAGGACGTCTTCACCATCAACGATTTCGGCTTCCCTTTGCAGCCCCCGAACCACCCGCTGTACTTGAACACGGAATTCAACGGCCACATGTTCCCAACCAAGCGCTATGACAACGTGGACCGGGTGATGGAGCACGCGCGGCGCCACGCCCGCGTGCACGACCAGCTTGCTTCCGACAAAGGCTACGCCGGCGGGATTGGCTGGTGCGCGTTCGATTACAACACTCACTTCAACTTCGGGTCTGGCGACCGCATCTGTTATCACGGCGTCAGCGACATTTTCCGCATTCCGAAGCCCGCCGCCTTCTTCTACCGCTCGCAGTGCGATCCTAAAGAGGAGATTGTGCTTGAGCCCAGCTTCAACTGGTCGCAGGGAGACCAATCCGAGGGCGGCGGCATCCGCAGGGCGACGATTTGCTCGAACTGCGATCACCTCAAGATTTACGCCAAGGGCGTACTGAAAGCTGAAACCGGTCCTGACCGGGAGACCTATCCCCACCTGCGCTACCCTCCGTTCATCGTGGATCTGGTGGGACACTCCCTCGAAGAGTGGGGCGATCTGCGCATCGAGGGCTACATCAACGGCCAGAAAGTCATCACGAAAACGCTGCCGGGCAACGACACCGACCATGAGTTACTCGTCGAGCCTGACGACCTCGAACTCGCGGGGAACGGAATTGATGCCACCCGCGTCGTGCTCAAGGTGACTAATGCCCAGGGCACCTGGCGTCCGTTCTCAACCGGTGCCATCACTCTGAAGATCGAGGGACCCGGCGAGATCATCGGCGAAAACCCGTTCTCGCTGGTGGGCGGCGTGGGCGCGGTGTGGGTCAAGGCGAAGCAGGCGTCCGGAACGGTGCTCCTTGAGGCCACGCATCCGTATCTCGGCGCCAAAACGGTTGAGATCAAAGTGAGCGCGGCCGAGCCGGAAGGGGTCTGAGGGAGCGCCTCGCTGCTGGCTAGGCTAGCCGCGCCAGCGCTAGCCTGCGTCCCGAAGCCTTTAGGCCAGCGCCTTCGTCACTACGTTTCCGGCGATATCGGTCAGACGGAAATAGCGGCCCTGAAACTTATAGGTGAGCTGGGTGTGATCGATGCCCAGGCAACGGAGAACCGTGGCCTGAATATCGTGGATGTGCACAGGATCCTCGACCACGTTGTAACAATAATCGTCGGTCTGCCCCACCGAACAGCCGCGCTTGACGCCGCCGCCCGCCATCCACATGGTGAAGCAACGCGGATGGTGATCGCGTCCGTAGTTGGTGGCTGTCAGCTTACCCTGGCAGTAGACGGTGCGGCCGAACTCCCCGCCCCAAATCACCAGCGTATCGTCCAGCATGCCGCGCTGCTTCAGGTCCTGAACCAGGCCGGCGGAGGCCTGGTCCACGCCCTTGCACTGCAGAGCAATGTCCCTGGGCAGGTCGTTGTGCTGGTCCCAGCCGCGATGGTACAGCTGGATAAAACGCACGCCCCGCTCCGCTAGGCGCCTAGCCAACAGGCAGTTGGCAGCGTAGGTTCCGGGCTTGCGCGCATCCTCGCCGTAAAGCTCGAAGGTGGAGTCTGGTTCCTTGGAAAGATCCGCCAGCTCCGGCACCGAGGTCTGCATACGATAGGCCATCTCATATTGCGTCACGCGGGCTTCGATCTCCGGATCGCCGTAATCAGCCGCCAGCATGCCGTTGAGTTTGGCGATTCCATCCAGCATCCGGCGGCGCGTGAGGGGCGAGATCCCGGGAGGATTGGAAAGATAGAGCACCGGGTCGCCGCTGGAGCGGAATTTTACCCCCTGATACTTCGACGGCAGAAAGCCGTTGCCCCACAGGCGCGAAAACAGCGGCTGGTCCGGGTTGAGCGCATTGGCCTGCGAGATCAGCACCACGAAGGCTGGCAGATTTTGATTCTCGCTGCCCAGGCCGTAGCTCACCCAGGAGCCCATGCTGGGGCGGCCGGGCTGCTGGAAGCCCGTCTGGATGAATGTGATGGCCGGGTCATGGTTGATGGCTTCCGTATACACCGTCTTCACCACGGTGATGTCATCCAGGATCTTGGCCGTATAAGGCAGCAGTTCGCTGATCCAGATGCCCGATTGGCCGGCCTGGTGGAAGTTGAAGATAGGCGCCGCCACCGGAAACGAAGATTGCCCGGATGTCATACCCGTAATGCGCTGCCCGTTGCGAACCGAATCCGGCAGCTCCTGACCGTGCAGTTCGCGCAGCTTGGGCTTGTAATCAAAGAGCTCGATCTGCGAGGGCGCGCCCGACTGGTGAAGAAAGATCACGCGCCTGGCCTTAGGGGCCAGGTCCGGGAAGCCAGTCAGGCCGCCGGTCTTGGGGTCGCGCGCCTCGGCGGCCAAGCCGTCTCTTGCCAGCAGTCCGGCCAGCGCCGGTATTCCAATCGCGACGCCCGCCGTGCTGCGGCGAAAGAACTGCCGCCGGGTCATGGCGAGTTGAAGCTCGGGCGAATCCATAAATCACCTCATCGAACTGCCGCCGGCCAGCGGCCGGGCGTTTCCTTCTCCTGGCGTTTCCTTCTCAAGGAAGAAACGGATTGCGAATTCTCACCCCGGCGATGACCTGTCCAGGACTCAAGTCCTCGCTCAGCAACTCAGTAGCGCCGTCCTGCTCCGCAGCCGCCAGAATCAGGCCGTCCCAAAAAGAAATCTGCCAAGTCTCACTGATTTCGGAGGCCCTGACGACCGTCGAGGCCGTCAGGAGCGACCGTACCCAGAGGCTGAAGTCCCGAACAATCGCCCGCGCCTGGCCCGGCGAGAGAGGCTTTCTGACCATCCGGGTCACGTTCACATAGAACTCCTGGAGCACCTGAGTGCTGAGGTAACCGGTTCCCGTATCCCACAAGTCGCTCAAGCATTGTTTGGCCCGGTGGTGCTTGGCTCCGGAGTCTCTGTCGTGCGCGTAGATTAGAATATTTGAATCAACGAAGGCCTTGCCGGTCATGAAGCTCCTCACGGCTGGGCATCTTGCCGCCGCCAAGATGGAAGGGAGAAGCCAAGCGAGCGAGAGCTCGAGCCTTAGCCTGCTGATATTCATAGTCATCTTTGACGAGCCGCTCGAGTTCGGCCGCCAGCAGGCCACTAATGCTGGTGCCTCGCTGCGCCGCGAGGGCCCGCGCCTGCTTGAGCAACTCTTGGTCAATCGCGAGAGTGATATTTCGTTTCATTGAGTCCTCTACAGTCAGCCTACACGTAAAATACGTGAAACGGAAGGGCGGACCGGCCCAAAACAACCCATGCCAAAACCGTCGCACTTCGCCGGGTCATGCGACCGTCAAGACGCAGCTCCAATCGCCGGCCCCAAAGCCGTCCGAAAGAGCCCATTTTCGGGTTCGGCTTGTTCTCTGCCAAAGGGCCGATCCTTTGTTTTCAACAACATGATGGGTTCGTTTCCTCGAAAAAGCCTACCTCTTTTGATGGCTGTCCGCGGGTATGGCCCCTGCCCCCTCTTATTCCTTCGTGATCGTTTCATCCAGATTCAGAATCATGCTGGCCACTGTCGTCCAGGCCGCCAACTGGCTTTTATTGAGACGCTGATCGTAATGGGATTCGCCGACCGATAGTAGCTTGGCGGCGTCATCCTTCTGGCGCTGGAAGTCTGCCAATTGGTCCCGATAGGTCGCGACCAGCACCTCGCGCTCGGCCGGCGAGGGCGCTCGATCCGTGGCCAGACGGAAGCCGAAGTCGACTCGGTCGGCCGCGGATTTTCCGCCGGTCTCCATCATACGCTGGGCCAGGGCGCGCGCCGCCTCAACATAGGTTGGATCATTCAACAGCACTAGCGCCTGGAGCGGTGTGTTGGTCGGAATGCGGCGCGCCGTGCATTTCTCGCGATCGGGCGCGTCGAAGGTGGTGAGCGCCGGCGGCGGCACGGTGCGCTTCCACACCGTGTACATGCTGCGGCGGTAGAGATCCGCACCCGTGCTTTGTGTGTAGGTTTGGCCGGAAAAACCCTCGCCAAACGCCATTTCCTCCCAGATACCCTTGGGCTGATAGGGGTAGACGCTGGGTCCGCCGATCCTGTCGTTCAGCAAGCCGCTGATGGCGAGCGCATTATCGCGGACCTCTTCCGCGGGCAGGCGCACTCGCGGGCCGCGCGCCAGCAGCCGGTTCTCAGGATCACGCTCCTCCAGTTCCGGAGTCATCTTGGATGACTGGCGATAGGTGGCTGAGGTAACGATCAGCCGTTCCATGGCCTTCATGTTCCAGCCGGTACGGATGAACTCAGTCGCCAGCCAGTCGAGCAGTTCCGGATGGCTGGGCGGGTCGCCCTGAGAGCCGAAGTCCTCCGAGGTCTTCACCAAACCGACCCCGAAATAGCCCTGCCAGTAACGGTTCACAGCTACGCGAGCGGTGAGCGGATTCTGCGGATCGACGATCCACTGCGCCAGGCCCAGGCGGTTTGCAGGAGCGCCCGCCGGCAGCGGCGGCAGGAACGAGGGTACGCCCGGCGTCACCTTCTCCTGCGGGTTATCGTACTGGCCGCGGCCCAGAATAAAGGTGTCACGCGGCTTCTTCATCTCGGCCATCACCATGACGTTGGGAACGGACTGCTCAAGCTTCTCCTTCTGGGCGCGCAAGTCCTTCAACTGCGCGTAAAGCTGGCGGTCGTTTTCAGGCGCCTCGTATTTCAGATAGTACTCGCTGAGCCGCGCCTGATGTTCCTTCAACTGGCTGGCTTCCTTTGCCTCTTTGGTCTCCGCCTTGTCCTCCATCCCGATGTCAGCCTCGGCGGGCGGCTTCTCCGGCTGGAGAGCGCCGATCTCTTCGACAGGTTTGCCTTCGAGCTCGGTCAGCAGCGCGCGCGCCGGCACCTGAACGGCGAGATACTCAGCCTCGCTTGCGGGTAGGGTGCGGCTGTAAATGCGGAAATCATCGAGTTGACCCTTTAAGGGCCGGCCGATCTTCTTGTCACCGACGGAAAGAGCTGATTCGGTGCGGAAGCTCCCGGTCAGGTGATCTTTAACCGCTTCGGTTGCAAGGGGCTTGCCGTCAAGATAGACGCTGACTCCCGAAGCCTTGCCGGAGCCGTCATAGTTCACCACCAAGTGACGATCGCGGTCGAACCGGACGCGGTCCTTCGTCTTGACCTCAATGGCGTCATCCGGCCAACGACTCGCCAGCCTTACGAAGACCGCGAACCTGGGTCTCTGTGGGCCGTCAAACGTCGGATCGTCAATCGAGATTTCGTACCCGCGCCAATTCGGTGAGGCGCTATGCTTTTGGATCAGATCGAGGCCCTTGGTGCCGTCCGGCCCCGCCCAAAAAGCCAGGGCGAAAGGCCTCTCACGGTCGAAGTCACCCGCCTTGCCAAAGTCAACTTCGGTCTCGCCGCTGAAGTCTGCCGCCTTGCCCACGGCGCCATCGTCGTAAGTCACGTCGCCGCGCGTGGCCTGGGCGTCGAGGCCGTGGCCGGAGCTATCCTTGAGGCTTCCCTCGAACTCGTAATGCGCCGTCAAACCCTCCTGGGACGCCTCGGGCAGGGTACCGATCCGTTTCTGACGCCACTGGTTCTCAAGGGTCACCATCTCCTTTTCAGGAATGGCGGCAAGCGTTTTTGCGATCTCGGACTCGAGATTAGCAAGCTGGCCCTGCTGCTCCGGCGAAGGCAGCTCCAGCACCGGCGCCGCGTTACCGGTCTGACCATCGAGACCGCGCTCGGGAACCGTGTTGAAGAAGGCGAAGAAGCGGTAGAAATCCTTCTGCTTAATGGGGTCGTACTTGTGGTCGTGGCAGCGCGCGCAGCCGATAGTGATGCCGAGCCAGGCGGTGCCCGTGGTGCTGACGCGGTCCACGACGTACTCCACGTGATACTCCTGCGGAATCGCCCCACCCTCAAAGTCGATCATGTGGTTGCGATTGAACCCAGTGGCGATCTTGTCGTCGGGGGTGGCGCCTGGCAGCAGGTCGCCGGCCAGCTGCTTGATGGTGAACTGGTCGTAGGGCATATTCTGGTTGTAGGCCCTGATCACCCAATCGCGCCAGCGCCACATCTGGCGTAGGCTATCGATGTGGTAACCGTGCGTGTCCGAGTAGCGCGCCAGATCGAGCCACTCCATCGCCATGCGCTCACCGTAGTGAGGCGAAGCCAGGAGCTCGTCCACCCGCCTTTCGTAGGCACCGGGAGAGTTGTCAGCCAGAAAGGAATTCAGCTCCGCGGGTGTGGGCGGAAGACCGGTCAGGTCAAAAGTCACCCGGCGCAGCAGCGTGGCCTTGTCCGCTTCCGGTGAGGGCTTGAGGCCTTCGCGCTCCAGCCGGGCCAGGACGAAATTGTCGATGGGATTGCGCGGCCATCCCTTGTCCTGCACCTCCGGCGTGGGAGGCCGTTTGGGGGCGAGCCACGCCCAGTGTCTCTCCCAGTGAGCGCCCTGGTCGATCCACTCTTTGATCAGCTCCACCTGGGCAGCGGTTGGGGTTCGATTCGCAAAGACCGGAGGCATCTGGACCGCTGGGTCCTTGGAACTGATTTTCTGATAAAGCTTGCTTTGGGCCGAGTTACCGGGAACGATGATCTTGTAACCGCCGCGATCAACGAACAGGCCCTCGGTCTCATCCAGACGCAGGTTCGCCATCCGCTGCTTCTCATCCGGGCCATGGCAGCTAAAGCAGGTGTCTGAAAGAATGGGCCGGACCTCGCGGTCAAAGTCGATAGGCTTAACGGCCGCCTGGGGGGCCGGAGCCGTCGCTGGGGGATGAACCGGTACCGACACGGACCGGGTGGCGCTCGCCAGCCAGGCGAGCACGGCGGCCATAAAACAAACGGTTAAGATCCGAAGCCTCGCGTGCATCTGGGCCCTTTCCTTCAATCACCCAACTATAGTTTAGAACCGAAACTGGCACAATGGCCAACGGTAACGGTAACGGCTAAACAGACACGCTGCCACTCAACCGCCTGCTCGGTTGAGATTTCAAGCCCTCCAGAGCCGGGCCCGGCGTTATGATTTCGCTTGGACGAAAGGGGAGTCCGACGCTTGGTTGATCAACCGGATTCGACGGTGACCTCGTTCGCGGACGATTCCACGCCACCGGTGCGGGGCCTTCTGCATCGGCCCCGTACGCCCTCGGGCGACGCCTTGGTGCTCGCGCACGGCGCGGGGTCGAACTGCAGGGCGCCGTTGCTCGCCTCCGTGGCGGCAGCCTTCGCCGAGGCGGGATTCACCGTGCTGCGTTGCGACCTTCCCTACCGCCAAAAGCGACCGCACGGACCGCCGTTTCCCGGAGAAGCGGCCCAGGATCGCGAGGGGCTGCGAAACGCGGTGAGCGCGCTCCGGAAACTCGGGCCCGACGGTTCATTCCGGCGGATTTTTCTCGGTGGCCACTCCTATGGCGGACGGCAGGCGACTATGCTGGCGGCTGAAGATCCGGGTATGGCGAGCGGATTGATGCTCCTGTCGTATCCGCTTCACCCGCCGCTTCGGCCGGCCCAGCTCCGCACCGCGCATTTTCCCTCCCTCCGCGCACTGTCGTTTTTTGTGCAGGGCACGCGCGATCCCTTCGGGTCGCTCGAAGAGATGGCGGCCGCGCTGAAGCTCATCCCGGCCCGAACCTCGCTCTGGCCGTTGGAGGGCGCCGGGCATGACCTCGGGCTCGGCCGGAAGGCCGCGCGGCCCAGCGCTGCGGACGGGGTTGCGCGGCGGATCGTGGAGGCTTTTTGCCTCTGTTGCAAGGACGAACCATCCGGTGGCTCACCGACACCTTAAAGCTGAGGGACATAAATACTGAAGGGCGGAACGTTCAATTCGGCGCCCGCGGCTGCTCCGGCTCTGCGGGCGTGATCTCATGTTTGACGACGAAAAGTCTGAAGTTTGAGTATCGGTGCCGGTTCCGAAAGAGCTGCCCGTTGTAAACAGTGGTTACCACAACCTCCTCAGGCAACCAGAGCGCCTCCGGGGCTTTCGGAATACGGACCTCGCCGAATTGAATATCGGTGGTTTGCCTTTCGAGCGCCACGTCCAGTCGCGGCTCCAAGAGATCCAGGCGCATTCTCACGATACGGAAGCTCGCCGCGTCGATCCAGGCGACGCCTTGGTACAGGAGGAGAGCTGACCTGCCTTGGGCATCGAACCGGCCCGTCACCACGGCCCCGCCGGGACGCTCGGCGAAGCAGACGAGGTACCGATTCCGCCCGTCCGAGGTCTGCTGACCGAGATACCGGCACTTGATCTCGGGTTGATTCTCGGGATAGAAGAGCACCCACATCGAAGCGAAGTCCTTGGTGAAGGGAAACCCTTCGCCGAAACCAAGCGATTCCACCGGCTTCATCCGGGCGTCGGTTCGATACTCCTGCAAGGTCTCGTTCCCGTCCTCGTGACTGGCGATGATGAGGTAGCTGAACTGGTGCCGCGCAGTCGATTGAATCCGCTGGTTGTAACCAAACTGCTCCTGCGTAATTTGCTCGTCGAGGGCGACGCTCGTGATGTCTTGATAGGCTTGTTTGACGCTGGCCCCCGCCTGGCTCAGGATTGCAGGTAGTGGTTCCTGGCCGGCAGCGGGTTGCAAACCCTGCAGTTCGGGAAGGTCCGCGACCAAGTCGGCCACCGGCAGGTCCGTGATCGCATAAGCGCCAGCGTAGTAGGACTGTTCGTCGGATGATTGGCCCGGCAGGAATTGGGGCACAGACGCCCGATACCGGCGCGGGCCCTGGACCAGCCCGGCGCCGACCGCAAGTGCAACCAGGGCCAGGGCAGTCCGAAGCTGGAACGGCCGGTGTCTTGCGGCCGCGCGCTCTATACAGGAAGCTCCACCTTGCATCGTGCCCAAGCCCGCCTTTTCATCGGTCGATTTGTTTAAGGTCTTTGAGCAGCGTGGAAAACGGGCTTCCGAGTGCGTCCACTGCCTTTCCGCGAAGAACCTCACCCTCGGCGCGATAAAAGAGGCGGATGGAGGCCTTGTCGTAAATGAGCAGCACGGGCTGCGCACTCTGCCCGGGGTTCCACGACTTCTTGCGGCCAGACTCTTCGTCGCGAATATCGACTCGGAGATCGACGGGGGCGAAATAGATTCTGGCAACAGCGTCGGCCTTGGTGCAATCGTCGATGAGCTTCCAGGGAAGTTTGCTCAGCAACTTCTTCGGTTGGCTCTCCTTCGCCAGGAAGTCCTTAAGCTGGGTCACCTCGGACTCCCCCATATGGCTGGAATCCACGCAGAAGCTCCTGGTCTGTCCGAGGGCTTCACGGTCGAAGATCTCGCCGCGTCCAGGAGGGGTGCGGAACACGGTAGACGTCGGCGAACCGAGCGGTTGCGGCAATCTCGCGTCCAAATCCCCGCCACCTGGGAACTGGGCAGCGGCCAGCTCCGGCTGCGAGGGCGGGAACGAACAGAATCCCAAAATCAAAACGATGCTGATCGAGAACAGCACTCGAGTGCTCATGAAGCACCGATTCATATGCGCGGCCTCGGCTCTGGAAGCAGTATCACGCCGATGGGACGAGGTGTGCAAGGCACACACGAGTATCTGTGCCCAGGGGCCGCGGGTCATCCAATTTTGTTATTGACAACCTCGATATAGTATGGTACATTTCTTGAGCAATCAAGCGTGAAATCAGCTTCAAGTCTTACGAATGTATGTGCATTTTTCGTAATTCCGCGGGTGGTCGTCAAACCATGGTCGTAGCTCGGGGAATGCTCCGATCGAGGGGCGCTTCGAGGGGTCGAAGTCTGACGCGAGGTTCGCCAAAGTGCCAGTCAGTGAATTGCCGGGTTCGACCGCAAACCACGGCCCGTCGCCGGGACGGCCCGGCGGCCGCGGGTCGGAAGGCTGACAAACAAACCTGGGAGGTGCCTTAGAATCAGTCTGATACAAAATTGACTTCTGGGCCTACCGGTCAATGAGCGGGGCTTGAAGCCGGGGCGGCGGACAGCCCTCCGGCGGCACTCAGCCGACGCCGGCCCTTGGCCCGCCGGCGGTCCAACCGTTGCCCGACCCGGCGCTTCCAGAGCAAAGTCGGATGGTTATTTGGATTCAGAGACGAGGACGCCGGAAATAGGGGCGTATCCTTCAAGATTTTAGAGGGCGGTATGAATCTAGTCGTATCCGTGGGGTTGCTGGCGGTGCTTTCGGTAGGCATGAGCCGGGTCTCGCCACGGTTGGCCGCAACACCCCCTTCTCAAGCCGCCATAGCCCAAGTACCCGCCCAAGCGGCGCCGGCCGCCGTTGAACCGCACATCCAGACGATCAACTGGCCTGCCTACCAGGAGGAGGCCGTCCGGCTGCTGCAGGAATACATCCGCATCGACACCTCAAATCCGCCCGGCAACGAGATTCGCGCCGCGGAGTTCTTCAAGAAACTCTTCGATCAGGCCGGCATCCCCAATACGATTTATCCCTATGGAGACAACCGGGCCAATATCTACGCCGTGCTCAAGGGTGACGGCAGTCTGCGCCCTATCGTGCTCCTGAGCCACATGGATGTAGTTCGCGCCCAACCCGAGAACTGGAGGGTCCCGCCCTTTTCCGGGGAGATTGTGGACGGCGAACTCTACGGGCGCGGCACCGAGGACATGAAGGATCAAGGCCTGCTCAACGCCATGATGCTCCTGATCGCAGCCCGCGAGCGCCTGCCGCTCAAGCGGAACCTCATCTTCCTGGCCACGGCCGATGAGGAAGTGGGCGATAGCGGCAGCCAGTGGATCCTGGAAAACCACCCCGAGTTGGTGCGTGACGCTGAATACCTGCTCAACGAGGGCGGTTCGAACTTGATCTACCCCGGCCGAGGCACGGTTTATGGCATTGACGTAGGGGAGAAGGCGCCCTTCTGGCTTCGCCTCACGGCCACCGGCCCCGGCGGCCACGGCAGCATTCCTATCCCCGACTCCGCGCCTAACCGGCTGGTGCGGGCGCTCAACCGCGTCGTCAATTGGGAGACGCCCGTGCGCCTACTGCCCTCCGTCGAGCAGTACTTCCACCAGATTGCCTCCACGGAGCCCGAGCCCTTTGCTTCCGCGTTCCTCAACATCCGGCAGTCCATCCAGGATCCGGCGGTGTTGAAGAAGATCAGCGCTGACCCGGAGCTCAACTATCGCGTCCGGGCTACGGTTTCGTTGACCATGCTTCAGGGCAGCCCGCAGACCAACGTGATTCCCGACCGGGCCGAAGCCAACCTCGACGTGCGCCTGCTGCCCGGCGACGATCCCCAGGAGTTCCTGAGCCAGCTTCGCGCCGTCGTCAACGACGACCACATCAACATGGAGCCCGTCACGGTGTTTCGGCCCCCGAACTCTTCCTCTACAGATACCTCGCTCTACCGGATCATTACGTCTGTAGTGCAGCGCTACGACCCGCAGGCGCTGGTGACGCCCGTCCTCGACAGCGGCTACACGGAGAACCAGATGTACCGGCCGCTTGGCATCACCTGCTACGGCTTTCTGCCAGTGGTGGTCGCGCCCCAGGTGGAAGCGACCGAACACGCAGCCAACGAGCGCATCCCGGTAGACCAGGTGCGCCGCGGAGTGAAGATGTTCTACGAAGTGATCGCGCGAGCAGCCGATGAGTAAGTGGAGAGCAGGCGAGAACGGTGGGAAGCCCTGGGGCCGTGTCAGGCCCCGGTCAAGTCGAGCCCCCTCTCCTAGCCTATCCACGGCCCCAGACGACGATCACCGTGAGTTCCCCTGCCATCCCCGTGTGGGCGTGGGCGGCGTTGTGATCGAAAATGGCCAGGTGCTGCTGGTCCGGCGCGGACGCGAGCCTCTGAAGGGAGATTGGTCGATACCCGGAGGATTGGTGGAAATCGGTGAGTCGCTGGCCGAAGCGCTGTGGCGTGAGGTGAAGGAGGAGACCGGACTCGAGATCGAACCCCTGGAGGTGATCGGCGTCTTCGAGCGCATCCTGCGGGGAGTCCGGAGCAGCGGCAGGTCAAACCGGGTGCGCTATCACTACATCCTCATCGATTACGCCTGTCGTCTCGATCCGGGCGGCCGGCGCCGAAAACGTGGTGGGCCTGGAAGTAATGATCCCCGAGCGGCTAGCGACGTCAGCGAGGCTCGCTGGGTAAGGCGGGAAGAACTGGCTCAGTATAGGCTCACGCCTGAGGCTCACGACTTGATTCTCGAAGCTTTCCGATGGCTGAGCGAAACGCGATGGGCGAAGTGATAGCTGCGCGACTACGCTCGGGGCCGTCCGATCCATCGGGGCACACGGCGGCAGAACGCTTCGTACTCAGGCCCCTGAGTCCGCGTCAGGTGAGGCTCCTCGATCAAAACCACCACCAGATGAAAGACGATCGCGGCCGCAGCACCATACCCAGCGATGGGCGCGGCCCGGTAGGCAATGGCTTGCCCGAAAACGGCCGTCAGCACGCCCAGGTACATGGGGTTGCGCGAGTAGCGGTAGAGGCCGTTTTCGACCAGTCCGTTCGGCTCCTCACCGAGCAAAAAACGCACCGGGGGGAAAGGGCGCATGAAGAAGATAATGGGTGTGCCGCCCGACCGAAGGAAAGCGACGAGGCAGAGAGCGTAGATCGTTGCGCCGAGAGCGAACACAAGCCATCCGAGGCTCCAGAGTCCACCCGCCGGCGGCCGGCCTTGCCGCAGCCACTGAGGTAAAAGCCAGGCGACCGAACCCGGGATGAGCACGGTGAAGATAATTCCGCGCAGCCAGAGCATGCGATTTTCCGTCGCAGGAGCCGATAGCCGTGCGGTCAGACGCCGTCCCGTTTGTCAATCGGAGGAGGCTCGACCCGGCGGCACACTAGATGCGTCGGCCGGGACGAACAAGTTGGGGATCACGGGTTCACGGTGCCGGTCCACCCAGTAGGCCCAGAGGATCAGCAGCCACTGACCGAGACCCATCACCGCAACGGTGCGGCTATCGGGCGGCGGAGGTCCGAGAACACTCATGACATAGATGAGCGCCAGGAAGATTACCAGCGTGCGAAACGCGTAGGTCCCGACGGCGTCCCGGGCCTTTGTGGCGCGGCGGTACACCGAGACGCCCCAGATGAAAATCAGCCCTTCCAAAAGCAAGGTGGTCGGACGGGAGTTCCAAAGGCCGAGACCGAACATGCGGCCGGAACCCGGATACAACGGTAGGTCAGGACGGTGCACGACGGCGTCCAGCAGCCAGTGACTCAGCACCAGCGCCCATACGAAAAACGTCCCCTCAGCGTCACGACGAATCAGCCAATAGAGACCGGCAAAAAGGAAGGCCCATCCGGCCGCGCCCAGCAGGCTGTGCGAAAGCGGATAACTGACGAAGTCGAGCGGCGTCACCACCGTATTGCCGGGATCGATGTCGACGCGCTCCCAGCCGAGGAGCAGAAAAATCGGCCAGATCAGGTCGAGAAACTGAGCCGCCATCCAGAGAGTGCCGAGGGAGGTCTTGGGCGACGCTTTCTTGGCCGCAAGACCAAGGCCGAAATGACCAAGGAACATGAAGACTCCAGCAGTCAAGGTTACAACAACGCGGTCTGCTGGAGTGAGAAAAAACCGATGCCAACCGATCCTTGATGCAGGCTGCAAAGGGCGGCCTTGAGCCGGTTGGCCAAAAAAAGTGGGTGCTTGCCCAAATGAAAAGCCCCCGGGCTCGCGCCGATCGCGAGCACCAGGGGCCTTCGGGTGCTGATGGGAATTGGCTCTCTCGCCTACTGCGACAGCAGGTGCGAGATCAGGCGCTCGCGAGCGCCTCGTGACTGCGCTTCTCTTCGCTAAAGAGAAGCTCCCAAAAAGCAGCGCCGGAGAGCGCCTATGCCTCAGCACCCTCGCTTAAGTTACTTTCAATGGCCATGGATCACCTCCTTTCTAGCGATGGCCCGATCATAAGAATGCCGTAGCTCCAAAGTCAAGCGGAATCGGATTGAATCGGCGTCGCTTCACGCCTGGTCGACCTCTGAGTGGGCCGCCTGCGACCTCAGAGCCACCGCACCACCGGTCCAAAAAATTTGCCTTTGTCCCGAGGAAACCCTATATTCAAGCGTCGCATCCGGATCTGAACTCTATCGTGTCGAAATCTGCTGCTCCTCGTATCTTCGCCACCCTCGCCGGTCCCACCCTCGCTGTGATGGAGGCCCAGGCCTCCGCCATTGTGGGCTCGCAAATCGGCTTCGAGCTGCGGCTTGACTACCTGCAGAACTGGGACAGCGTTGAAACCGAGCTGCGCCAGATGCTCCTCCGTCTGCGCGCGCCCCACGCCATCGCCACCTGCCGCCGCATCGAGGCCGGCGGGCTGTTTCCCGGCTCCGTCATCGAGCAGCTTGAGCGGCTGGAGACTGCAGTTCGCGCCGGCTGCCACCGGGTAGACCTCGAAATTGAATCCATCGATCGCGCCGGCGCAGGGGCGCTCGGCCGCTTTCGGCAGGCCAAGGTGATTGTCTCTCATCACGACCACCGCCGGACGCCGCCACTCGGCCCGCTCTACCGGAAGCTTGCCCGGTTGCCAGCGGCCTTCGTCAAGATCACAACCCAGGCGCGGACGCTGCAGGACAATCTGCGCTTCGCGGAGCTGCTTCGCGCTCACCGGTCCGCGGGCAGACTGGTGGCGCACGGAATGGGTCCGAGCGGGCTGCCCTCGCGTCTGCTGGCGCTGAAGTGGGGCTCGGCTTTTGCTTACGGATCGGCAGGGGCTCACCTGGCCGTGGCCTCAGGCCAGCTTCCGGCGGAAGTGATGCGGTCCATCTACCGCGCCGACCGGCTTGACGTCCGCACGCTGCTCTACGGCGTGGTGGGCTCGCGCGCTTCGGTGTCGCTCTCGCCGGTCATGCACAACGCAGCCTTGCACGCCAAGCACCTGAACGCACTTTACCTGCCCTGTGAAACCGGCAAGCTCGATGACTTCCTGGCCCTGGCGCGGCGACTGAAGTTCTCGGGCTTCAGCGTCACCATGCCTTACAAGACTTCGATCATCCGCCAGCTCGACTGGGTGGAGCCGCTGGCCGCCGAGATCCAGGCGTGCAACACCGTGGCCGTGCAACACGGCAAGTGGATGGGCTGGAACACCGACGCGGCGGCGGTGGTCGAGGTGCTCGCCAAGCGCCTGCGCCTGACCGGCAGCCGAATCCTGATCCTCGGCGCTGGCGGAGCCGCACGCGCGGCGGCCTACGCCCTCAGGGCCGAAGGCGCGGAGGTCTTGATCACCGCCCGTCGCGAGGCCGCCGCCCACCGCCTGGCCCGCGCCGTCTCGGCGTGGGTTGCGCCCTGGGGTGCGACCGAGGGCCTCGACGTGGACGCTATCCTCAACGCTACTCCGGTCGGCATGTCGCCGCACGTCGACGCGCTGCCCACTGACCTGGCCCGGCTGCGCACGCGCGTGGTCTTTGACATGGTCTATCATCCGCTCGAGACGCGCTTCCTGGCCGATGCGCGCCGCCGCGGACTCATCACGATCTCAGGTGTCGAAATGCTGGTGGCCCAAGGTGCGCGGCAGTTTGAGATCTGGACAGGCCAATCGGCTCCGCGCGCGCTGATGGAGCAGGCCGCGCTTCAGGGGCTCGGTCACCCATCGGGGTGAACCGGATTCACTAGGCAGACCCCAATCAGTAGGGGTGGCTATCTAAGTCTAGATTTAGGTTTGGGAGTGGACGTCTAAAGGAATCGATACAGATTCTAAATGACTTATCAGATTTGACCGCAGTCGCATTTGGCTTTGGATGTAGCCTCGATTCTGTTGATGATAAAGGACTTTCTTAATTTTGGTCTAGCCCCCTTTTTGGCCATGTTTTGCTGATAATAAAAGACTTCTTGGCTTTGGCTAAAGGGGCCCCCGGGGGTGTCAATCTGGGGCATTTTGACTTCAATCTACTGATTCAAAATAGTTTAGCCAGGATCAAACCGCCTCAAGACTAAGCGCAAATTTCAAGTGGCCCTCCTTACAAGCTGATTCTAAATAACTTCTTGGCTTTGGGCGGAGGGCTAACCGAGCATCTTGAAACCGCCCGCGAAACACTATATATGGGGGTACCCCAGCGCTCGCGAGCTCGGTCTGAACGCAGCTTTGCCGTCTTCAAAATGATCGAGACCGACGTGGTTGGATTCGAGAATTACCTGCAGTCGAATAAGGGCAAAATAGATCCCGAACTGCTGGCTGCCAAGATGTGCGGGCGCTGGCGCAACGGCGTTCCTCTGGCGTTGTCGCCGGACACCGACAGCCGCCCGCGGGAATCTCGCCCGAGCAATTGAACAACTTCGAATACATCATGCGGACGGCTCCGGCGATCCAAAGGGACTGCGCTGTCCCGTGGGCGCGCACAGGCGCCGCATCAATCCACGAGGCCAGCCAGTCACGGGGCAGGGCCAACCCGGTGGTAGCAATAACACTCACCGGCTGATTCGTCGAGGCCTGCCCTATGGGCCCGCCTATGATCCCACGCAACCCTACGGCGGCATCGAACGCGGGCTTCTCGGTTATTTCATCAACTCGAGCATTGAGAATCAATATGAGTTCGTGCTGGGGCACTGGGTAAACGACAGCGAATTCGCCTGGTCGGTCGGGCTGCCTCCCAAATCGAAAGATCCCATGATCGGAACCCGGGACCCAGCGGAAAGCATTTTCGTGATTCCGCAGGCGAGTGGTTCGCCTCCGATCAAGATCACAGGGTTCTCAAGCTTCGTAACGACAAAGGCCGCCGCTTACTGCTTTCTGCCCAGCATCACCGCGGTCAGGACGCTCGCGCTGGTTCAATTGCAGGCGTACCAGACAATCAAGCCTTGTCAGCAACTACGCTATTGGAGCACGGTACCGTTTCGTCACGGGCCGATCGATGTCGTGAAGCATTCGGCTACACCGCCCCCCGACAATCCGGCGCATCCTTTGCAGAGGAACAAGCCGAACGCCTTGCAGGACGAATTGATCCGGCACCTGCAGGGAAACAGCAAGATGAGCAGTTTCGACTTCGGAATCCAGTTCCTCAACGCGGGCAGGATGACGTATTGGGGCAAACGTCGGGACGCCAACTTTTGGATCGAAAACGCAAGTGTCGAGTGGGACGAAGCGGAAGCGCCTTTCCACACGGTGGCAAGGCTTACCCTCCTGCCGAAGTCGCAGCTTGGGCTGGATGCCGGCGCAGCGACCTACTTCGATGTCACAGGGCACTCGACGCCTGACACATTCCCCTCAGGAGCATTAATCGCGCCCGCTGGCCTGCGAAGGTTGCCAGCAGAAAAGCACGCACGCGCGGGCAGCGGTTGTGACCCGGGTTGAGATCGGTTTCAAAGCACAGTCACGCGAGATGAGGAGCCGAGCCGATACCGCGGAGTCAATCTGCGCTACTTCCTCATCGGGTCTACTCGTGGCGCAGGGCCACCATCGGATCCACCCGCATGGCACGCCGGGCGGGCATGTAGCTCGCGAAAAATGCAACTCCGGTGAGGAGCAGCGAGACGCCGGCGAAGGTGACGAAGTCGGTGGCCCGAACGGCATAGAGCAGGCTTGCCAGCAGCCGCGTAACGGCCAGGGCTCCGGCGAGGCCGATGACCACACCCACGAGCGTCAGCCGCATGCCGTTGCCAACCACCAGCTTGAAAACATCGGTGCGGCGTGCCCCCAGTGCCATGCGAATGCCCACTTCGCGCGTGCGCTGGGCCACCAGATACGACATGACGCCGTACAGTCCCATGGTGGCGAGCAGCAGCGCGAGGCCGCCGAAGACGCTGAGCAGCAGTCCGGCCGCGTGAGCCGGAAAAAGCGGCAGCAGCATGATCTGCTTCATCGTTTCCACGTCGTAGAGCGCCAGATTCGGGTCCAGGGCCTGCACCTCGCGCCGCAGACCCCGTAGCGCCGTGTCGGCGTCGCCTTGGGTGCGGACAATCAACCGCACTCGTGGCACGTAGTTCTGCCAGTATGGCTTGTACATGAAAGGCTGCGGGTCCTCACCCAAGGTCCGGTACTTGCCGGTCTTCACCACGCCGACCACTTCCGAGGCCTGCCGCCCCCCGTGGTCCTCCGCCACGCCCGTGATCACGCGTCGGCCCAAAGGGTCCTGGTGTGGCCAGAACCGGGCGGCCATCACGTCATTGATGATCACCACGCGCGGGGCGCCTTGGATATCGCGAGCCGTAAAGTCGCGTCCTCGAAGCAGGGGTATCCCCATGGCGCGAAAATAGCCGGGAGCCACCAAGACGTCGTCGACCGCCGGGCCAGGCTCTCCGGGCCGTGGCGCCGGCGAGCCCTCAATGGTCACTCCCTCGGTGCTGTTCGCGGTACCGAGCGGCAGCATGTCCGCCAGGCTGACAGCGCGCACGCCGGGCAAACCCGCCACGCGATCGAGCAGGTCCTTGTAAAAGGCCCGTCCACGGGCCTCGTGGTATCCAAAGGCTTCCACGTCGAGCGAGGCCACTAGCGCATCGTTCACGTCAAAGCCCGGGTCAATCGATTGCGCGTTCACGAGGCTGCGCAGGCAGAGTCCGGCCCCGATCAGCAGCACCAGGCACACGGCCACCTGCACCGTCACTAGGACGCTGCGCAAGCGCGACCGCGCCTGGCCGCTCCCCGGAGTGCCGTCTTTCAGGCCTGAGACGAGATCGAGCCGCGAAGCGCGCAAGGCAGGCGCGAGTCCGAAGATGACGCCGGTCAGCACCGAGACGGCCAGGGTAAAGGCCAGAACGCGCCAGTCAACGGGAATCTCAAGTGAGACCGGGATGCCCGGCGGTTTCAGCCGCAGCAGGAGGGGCGCGGCAATGGCCGCCAGCAGAAGACCCGCCACGCCGCCGAAACAGCCGAGAATCACGCTTTCAGTCAGGCTCTGATGGACGAGTCGCCACCGACTGGCGCCGAGCGCGGAGCGGACCGCCATCTCGCGCCATCGTCCTGAGGCCTGCGCCAGCAGCAGATTGGCGGCGTTGGCGCAGGCGATGAGCAGCACCAGCCCAACCACGGCCATGAGCGCCGCCGTGATGATGCCGAGGAAGCCCCGAAAGGGTCCAGGAATGAGGGTAGCGGGATAGGCGAGCGCCTCCAGGTCTTTGTTGCTGGCGGGATAGGAGCGAGCCAACTGCCCGGAGAGCACCAGCAGGTCTGCCTGCGCCTGCGGTCGCGTGACGCCGGGCTTCAGACGGCCATACACTTCCAGCCAGTATGAATTGCGGCTGGTGAGATCAGCGCCCGGAGCGACCGAGGGCTGCATGCCCATCGGCACCCAGACGTCCGGCGCGGACCCCACCATCACGCCGTGAAAGGAGGATGGCACCACGCCCACTACGGTGTAGGCGCGTCCGTTCAGCATCATGGGCTTCGATAGCGCCGAGGGGTCGCCGCCTAGCCGCTCGCGCCAGAATGCCTGCGAAACCATCGCCACCGGCTGCGCCACGCCCGGCTTATCTTCCTCAGGCAGGAACGTTCGTCCAAGCTGCGGCTTCACCCCCAGCACGGAGAAGTAGTTGGCCGACACGAGCAGGCCCTGGAGGGCCTCACCTTGACCGTCACGGCTCCAGACCAGCGTCGTCCCGTCGCCGGCGTCTGCGGCGAGGCCCGAGAACACGGAGTTGTGATCGCGGTAGTAGGCAAAATCGGGAAAGTTCAGCCCGTAATAGCCGTTGAAGAGGCCGCTCGCCTTCTTGTTGTGCAGCCACACGTCCACCAGGCGCCCGGACTGCTCCACGGCGGGCGGGCGGAAGAGCAGGGAGTTCACCACGCTGAAAATCGTGGTGTTGGCTCCGATCCCAAGCGCCAGGGACAGCACCACAACGGCCGTGGCGCCCGGGTTCTTCACGAGCATCCGCAGCCCGTATCGTACATCCTGCATGAAAGCATTCATTGCGCCCTCCGCGAGGACCGCGCCGCTTCGCCGGCAGCGCGGCGCGCGATGGCCCCGCCTCTATTACGCGAAACCAGGGAGGAAAGTTTCCTGCCGGGTCGGCGGGCGGCGCATAGATCTGTCCTCCAGGTAATAGAATCTCCAACAAACTGCTCTCAATGAAAGTCAGCTTGGGCTTGGCCCTCCGGCCGGTGGCTCTCGCAGCTCTTCGCTTCTGCCCAACCAGAGATTCCTACCCGCATTCGCGGTTCGTCAATCTACAATGGCTGACATGTCTTCCATTCTCCCGGACTTTGCCGAGTTCCGCCGCCTGGCCCGCCGGGGCAACGTGATCCCGGTGGTGGCATCGGTGGTGGCCGACTTGGTCAGCCCGGTGGCGGCCTACCTGAAGCTCGCGAAGCCGTACCAGGAGGACGCCCACCCGCACAGTTTTTTGCTGGAGAGCGTCGAGGGTGGTGAGCGAATCGCGCGCTACACCTATTTTGGCGCCGACCCTTTTCAGACCGTCGCCTGCCGCGGGCGGCAGATTACAGTTCAACGGGGGAACCGTCGCAGCGAAGAAGCGGGCGACATCTTCGACTACCTCCGCGAGACGGGACGCCGCTACCAGGCGGCCGTCGCATCCGGATTGCCGCCCTTTTCGGCCGGCGCGGTCGGCTACGTCGCTTATGAAGCCGTCCGCCAGCTCGAGCATCTGCCGCCCCGCGTGGAGCCGGATGTCAAACTCGACGACGCCTTCTTCATGTACTATCGCAACCTGGTGGCCTTCGATCACGTCGCCCATCGCATGCTGATCGTCTCCAACGTCTTCACGGACGAAGGAACGGGGACTTTGGAAAGCAAGTATCGCAGCGCCCTGCGCGAGCTGGAGCGGATGCGCCGCGCTCTCGAAGGGCCGCAGCCTTCCTTGCCGCGCCGAGGGCACCGGGCTCGCGGCCCACTCCGGGTCAAGGCCAGCCTGACGCCGCCGCGGTTTGAGAAGATCGTGGGCCGCGCCCAGGAATACATCCGGGCCGGCGACATCTTTCAGGTCGTGCTGTCGCTGCGGCTGGCCGTGCGGCTGCGGGTGCCGGCCTTCGCGGTCTACCGGGCGCTGCGGGTGGTGAATCCCTCGCCTTACCTCTACTTCTTGCGCATGGGGCCCGTCACGGTTCTGGGGTCATCGCCGGAGATGCTGGTGAAGGTGAGCGGGCGCGCGCTCGAATACCGGCCCATCGCCGGCACGCATCCCCGCGGTCGCAGCGAAGAGGAAGACCTGGAACTGGAACGGAAGCTGGCGGCGGACGAGAAGGAGCGCGCCGAGCACCTGATGCTGGTCGATCTCGGCCGCAACGATCTCGGCCGCGTGGCCGAGACCGGCACCGTGAATCCGCGCGAGCTGATGTTTGTGGAGCGCTACTCCCACGTAATGCATCTGGTCTCGCGGCTGGAGGCCCGGCTGCGCGCGGATCAGGACAGTTACGCCGCCCTGGCCGCGTGCTTCCCAGCCGGAACTCTCAGCGGCGCCCCGAAGATCCGCGCCATGGAGATCATCGACGAACTCGAGCCCACGCGGCGCGGGCTCTACGGCGGCGCCGTCCTCTACGCCGACTTTTCCGGCAATCTGAACGCCTGCATCGCCATTCGCACCGTCGTGGCACGTGACCGCACGGCGTATCTTCAAGCCGGCGCTGGCATCGTGGCGGACTCCGTTCCGGCCCGTGAATACCAGGAGTCCATGAACAAGGCCCGGGCGCTGCTGAAGGCGATTGAGATCGCCGAGAGGCGGTAGGCGCTCGATGGTTGCGCGGCTCGCGCCCAGCGTTGGACACGCAAGCTTTGGAACGGAGCCGGGCAACCCCCAGGCCCCGGCCCGATCCGCAGCCTGTCTCTAGCGCCTGTAGCCGTCCCTGTCTCCGTACCGGTAAGAGCGATAGTCATCACGATCACGCCGGCAACGCTTCCAGTAGCGCCGATCATCGCAGTCGTGACGACGCCGGTAGTAATCGTCACGATTGCGATACCGGCCCCAATCGTCACGATCCGACGTTACCCACGCCACGGTCACGGTAGCGTCTTGCCTGGCTGAAAGTGCGCTGGGAAGGAACGACAGCCAAACGAAAGCGAGTCCCAGAATCTTAGTGCATCGCATGGCCGTTACCTCCTTCGCGCACGATCAGGGCAACTCCGTGGCCCCTGCTCCTTTAGCCGGAGCTCTTGAAGAACACCACGGCCAGCGGTGGCACCGTGATGGTGAGCGAAGACGGGCGGGCATGAACGGGCACAGAGGCCGCTTCCACGCCGCCGCTGTTGCCAAGACCGCTGCCGCCGTAAAGGCTGGCGTCGCTGTTGAGGATCTCGCGCCAGTATCCGCCGCGCGGCACGCCCACGTGATAGTCCCACCGCGGCACGGGGGTGAAGTTGCACACCGCCAGGATCATGTCGCCGGTGGAACGGCCTCGCCGGATGAAGCTGATCGTGCTCTGCATGCCGTCGTTGCAGTCGACCCACTCGAACCCGGCTGGATCAAAGTCCAACTCGTGGAGCGCAGGTTCGGACGCGTAAGCGTGATTGAGATCGCGCACCCACTGCCATACCCCGCGATGAGGAGGGTACTCGAGCTGGTGCCAGTCCAGGCTCTGCTCCGGATTCCATTCGCGTCCCTGGCCGAATTCGCCGCCCATGAAGAGCAGTTTCTTGCCGGGCTGGCCGTACATGTACCCGAACAGGGCGCGCAGGTTGGCGAACACCTGCCAGGCGTCACCTGGCATCTTGCCGAGGAGCGACTGCTTGAGGTGAACCACTTCGTCGTGCGAAAGCGCCAGCACGAAATTCTCGGTGAAGGCGTAGAGCATGCGAAAGGTGAGATAGTTGTGGTGGTACTTGCGGTGCACCGGATCCCTGGACATGTACTCGAGCATGTCGTGCATCCAGCCCATATCCCACTTCATGCCGAAGCCGAGACCGCCGACGTACGTCGGACGCGACACCATAGGCCAAGCAGTGGATTCCTCGGCCACCGTCTGCACGTCCGGATGCTCCTTGTAGACGGCCTGGTTGAAATGGCGCAGAAACTCGATGGTGCCCAGGTTCTCCCGGCCGCCGTATTCATTGGGAATCCATTCGCCCGGCTGACGCGAGTAGTCGAGGTAAAGCATGGAAGCGACGCCGTCCACCCGCAAGCCGTCGGCGTGGTAGAGGTCGAGCCAGAAAAGGGCGCTCGAAAGCAGGAAGCTGCGCACCTCGTTACGGCTGTAGTTGAAGATGAAACTTTTCCAATCGGGGTGGAAGCCCTGGCGCGGATCAGCATGCTCGTAGAGATGGGTTCCGTCGAAATAACCGAGCCCGTGGCCGTCGGTGGGAAAATGCGACGGCACCCAGTCCAGAATCACACCGATTCCCTGCTGGTGCAGCAGATCAACGAAGTACATGAAGTCCTGGGGTGTGCCGTAACGGCTGGTAGGTGCGAAATAGCCGGTGATCTGATAGCCCCACGACGGGTAGTAAGGGTGCTCCATGATGGGTAGCAGCTCCACATGGGTGAAGCCCGTGGCGCGGCAGTATTCGGCCAGGCGCGACGCGAGGTCACGGTAGGAGAGGAAACGCTGCGGGTCGTCGGGCGACCGCATCCAGGAACCGAGGTGCACTTCGTAGATGGAAAGGGCGGCACTCCTTGAGTTCCGGTCCCGGCGCGTCTCCATCCAGGCGCCATCGCCCCAGTTGTAGTCGAGATCCCAGATCACGGAGGCGGTCAGCGGCGGCTCCTGGTTCCAGAACGCCACAGGATCGGCCTTGTCGATCTGGTAGCCCAGGTAGTGCGAGGAAATGAAGTACTTGTATTTCATGCCTCGCACTGCGCCCGCCACGAAGCCGTGCCAGATCCCCGAGCCACCGAGCATTTCGAGCGGCCGGTTGGAGCGGTCCCAGAAGTTGAAGTCCCCCATCACGGTGACGCGCTCGGCGTTGGGCGCCCAGACCGCGAAGTAGGTGCCTTGTACACCATTGAGCGCTAGAGAGCGTGCTCCCAGCTTGTCGAAAAGGCGATAGTGGGTGCCTTCATTGAACAGATGGACGTCCATATCAGAAATGACCGCACTGGGCCCTTCAGGTATGGTGACGCCTGGCGTGGAGATGATGGATTCGTTGAGACTCACTCTGCAGAAACCTCACCTTCCTGGAACGCTCGCCGGTTCCATCGCCAGTATAGCGGGAATCGCGATCTTCCCTCCTGAGATCTGGGGAAGCGTATTACATGCCGGCGACCTTACAAGGCTATCCGCTTCAGTGGCGGTGCCGCGCCTGGCCTCTGCGACCCCATGTCGTCAACGGATGGTGTTGGTGTCCTGGTTCTCAAGCACGTGTCTTGGGGCGCCGAGCTTGGCGATTTTGATCATGGCCCGGCCTACCTGTTCCGTCGTCGTTACGTACTTTGGGAACAGGGCCTTCCACACGGGATAAATCGGCGCCCATCACGGCGTAAAGCGCCCGGTACAGTTTCGTCTTCGACTGAATGCCGTGCATCGGCTGGATATATGCGGGACGCAGCATATACTGCGCCTTGAAGGGCAACCGCTGCAGCGCGTTTTCGGTCTTACCCTTCACGCGCCCCCACATCACGCGACCGCGCTCGGAGCTGTCGGTGCCCGCTCCCGACACATAGAGGAACCTCATATCTGGGTTTAGCTTGGCCAGCGTTTGCGCAGCCGTCATCGTGATGCCGTACGTCACGCGCTTATACTCCTGCTCGGTCATTCCTGCTGAGGAGACACTGAGGCAGAAGAAGCAGGCGTCATAACCCGAGAAACTTCCCGTGATGGCCGAGAAATCGGAGAACTCCTTGTAGCACGATTTCGTGCAGCTTCTCGTGCTGTTGTCCCGTGGCGCTGCGCCCAACGGCGAGGACGCTTTCCACCTCGCGATCCGGCAAGCATTCTCGCAAGACACCCAGCCCCACCATACCCGTAGCCCCAAACAGAATGATCTTCATGTCGCACCCCTCAGACATCGACCGGTGTCTCAGCGTCGACCAGGAGCCAAAGCAGTCCCGAGACGAGTGTAACCAGGGCAGCGCAATCCAAAGCCCAATTCCAGCCGAACCGGGTGGCGAGGTAAGCGGTCAGAATCGGCGAAAGCCATCCACCCAAATTGCCGAAAGTATTCATCAGACCCGAAAGCGACCCGGTATGAGTCTCCGTAAGGTCAATGCAGGTTGCCCAGAAGCTGGTAGCGGCGAACAGATTAAACCCACCTCCGAGAGCAAGCAGGAGCACGGCCTGATGGGGGCTGGCGCTATGGCTGCCGATCCCGATCAAGGCTGCGGACCCTCCCATCCCCAGCCAGACTGCAACCTGGCGGCCCCGGCGCTTGCCGATCCTGGAGACCGCCACGTCCGAGAACCAGCCTCCTAGCGGGGTGAGCAGTGCCATGGCAACATAGGGCGTCGACCCCCACCAACCACCCTGGGTGAGAGTGAACCCGCGATCTTTAACCAGGTAGATAAAGAACCATGTATGAAAAAAGTAGATGGGATAGCCTTGGCAAAAGTAGCCGAGGATCAGGCCCCACACCGAGGGACTCGACAACAACGTGCGCCAAGGCGTAGGCCTCCGAACGGTAGGAAGAGCCGCCGGATCAGTGGACCTGCCGGCCCGGATCAGGTCCAACTCAGCCCGATTGATGCGGGGGTGCTCCTCCGGTCCGTTCGTCACGAAAAGTCGCCAGACGACCGCGAAGGCCATTCCTATCAGGCCGCAGATGTAAAACGAACTCCGCCAGCCCCAGCGCTGCATCGTCCACGCGATCAAAGGAGGCGTGAGCGCGCCGCCCGCTCCGATGCCCGTGACGGCGAAGCTGCTGCCTCTGCCACGATGAGCCGAGCCCATCCAGTTCGAGACGATTCGATTGGCGTTGGGCAAGGCGGCGGCTTCGCCAGCCCCGATCAGGAAGCGAACCATCGCAAAGGACCATGCCACCCCGAACCAGGCGCTCAGAGGCAGGCTGGGCGCAAGTGCGGTGGTGGCCGTGAGTAGCGACCAGCAGAAGATCGTCAGAGTCAGAACGCGGCGCGGACCATAGCGGTCGCCCGCCCAGCCTCCCGGAATCTGGAACAGCGCATAGCCCAGCAGGAAGGCGCTGAAGATCCATCCCATGGTCTGGTTGTCGAAGGCGTACTCGCTCTGGATGTCTCTGCCGGCGATGCTGAGGTTCAGCCGGTCCAGGTAGGTGAGCATCGTGACACCCGTCAGGAGCACCATGACCTGCCAGCGAACACGCGTGGGGCGGAGATCCGACCGGGTCGGGGCCGATTCGAGGGTCTTCAAGTGATTTCGCTCTCGCGGATCCTCAGGGCATCAGCCGGTGCGGGGGAGGGAGGCAGAGTGACCGTAAAGGTGGAGCCGGCACCCGGAGTGCTCTCGCACTCAATGGAGCCGCCCTGGGCGCGCGCGATAGCCTGGGCAATGGCGAGGCCCAGTCCCCCGCTCTGAGACTCTCCATTGCCCGGCGGTGCCGCTCGGTAAAACCGCTCGAAGATGCGAGGGAGGTGTTCGCTCGAGATTCCAATGCCTTGGTCTTCGAAACGGACGCGAATGGCGCCGTCAGGGGCTTCGAGCGTCACGCGAACGCGCGATCCGACCGGCGAGTACTTGATCGCGTTGTCGAGAAAAATCAGAAAAAGCTCGTGGAGGAAGGCTTCGTCTCCAAGGTAAGCAATATCCTGATCTCGTAGGTTGCGCGCAATCACAATGTCCTTCGCTCGCGCCCGCGAAGCCACCAGCGCGCAGGCCTCCTCCAGGACCTCGTTGATATAGAGCGGCTCGCGGGCTAGGCGAAGCTGACCGGCGTCAGCCATGGAAAGCGTGAACAGCCTTTCCACAATGCGCGTCAGTTTGTGGAGCTCGCCGTCAAGCGCCAAAAGCGCCTTTCGATATTCCTCGGAGGTTCGGGGCTTCGAAAGCACCAGTTCGGTCTCGCCCTGTAGAACAGCGAGGGGTGTGCGAAGCTCATGTGAGGCGTCGGTCACAAACTGCCGCAACTGGCGCAAGGCCGAGTCAACGCTCTGGAGGAGTTCATTAAACGTCTCCGCCAGCCGACCCAGCTCGTCACGCCTTGAAGCGACCGGCAAAGGCGACCGGAACCCTTCCCGATTCGTCACGCGCTTGGCCATCAGCGCGGCGTGCTCCCTGAGCGCTGTGACCGGCGCCAAGCTCCTGCCAACGTACCACGATGATACAGCGGCAGTTAACAGGAGACTGAGCGGCCACAACAGCAGGGCGACTCTCCCGAAGCGGTCGAGCACCCGGTTCGTGCCCTGTGTCGGAATGGCCACGGCCAGGAGGCGCCGCTGACCGGCCTGCTTGAATGGTACCAGCGCCAGGCGCAGCGCGCGGCCGTTGCTGTCAGCGGCAGTCCCGAACACCGGGTCCCCAGCGGTGAGGCTGATTCCCCTAAAGTCAAGCGGAGCTGGGACGTTCTTCGAATGCTGCAGCACGCGCCCAGCGGCATCCAGCAACTCAAAGTACTCGCCAGGAATGTCCAGTTCGTTGACGTCCTGCTCGGTCACATCCGTGGTGAGGTCGGCGACCACGGGACGCGCCGTCTCAAGCAGTTGGCGGTTGATCTGGGTGCGCACCTCGCGCGTCAGGAGGATCCAAAAGGCGAGATACGAACCGGCCAGCAGTACACCAACCACCGCGCAGAACAGCAACATCATGCGGAGACGCAGCGTGTGGGCTTTCATCGCACTTGCCGCAGCCAACGGAGATCAAGTGTTAGTTGTCTCGCAGTCAAGAATGGTAATAAACTTGGCCGAGAATTACTATATCGCCGATCGCGTCGGGGGAGGTACCACCAGGGGGCATTCCGCGCTCAGTTGGCAAGTTTCCGGTGGAATTGGCATGCTGCGACACAAGATCGACGAGTCTGGCTTACCGCTAAGAGCCGCCGTTCTCGTGGCAGTTGTCGGTCTCTTATCGCTCTTATCGGGCTGCGGCGGCAGCGGAGGCAATCCGATCATGGGCCCTGCCTCCAACCCGTTGCTTACCGCGCGTGCTTACACGATAGCCTTCGAGAGCGTTCGGGTGGGCAGCCAGTCCTCCAAAGCCCTGACATTGACCAACAGTGGTACCGGCACCTTGACAGTCTCGCGGGCCACAGTGAGCGGCCCTGGCTTCAGCCTCAGCGGTCTCT
>DATDGR010000167.1:0-3350 GCA_036521995.1 Terriglobia bacterium
TGCGTAGGCTTTGAGTTTCGTCCAACTGGCAAACCCCTGCTCGCGCGCCACAACGAATTGGGCATCATGCAGGGCGACTTCTCCCCGAAGGGTCGGATCATCCACGCTGGCCCACCGTAGATGCCGGTCTCGCAGGTGGGCAAGGGCATCAGCCTGGCCAGCACGGATGGCCTGCAGCAGTTCGCGAGCCTGTTTCTTCTGTTGTTCGAGATTCAAGACGCCTCCTTCGTGTGCCTGGTCCGCATGACAGGCGAAAGAGGGTCAGACGAAAGAGGAACGCTGCCCAAAGTGCAGGTGGGCGCAGCCCTTTCCGCGGACGGGACGCGCCCTGCGCGCGCCTCCCCTAGTCTACCAAAGTCCGACCGTCTTCGCACGAGAACGAATAACGGGGGGTGTGCGACGCAGAAGTTAAATTTGAAGGGTTTCTTTTTTTGTGGCATATTTCCTAGCGTAATGACACGCTAGGATAAGGAGGCTCATGTCTGAAACTCTTCCGCAATTGGAAAAACAGAGAGTTGAGGTGGTTCAGGAGATTGCCAGTTTGGGAGACCTTCGCCGGGGTTCGATCAGCAGTTTTGTCGCTCGCTGTGGCAAGGCCAACTGCGCCTGCCATGGGCCCGGGCATCCGGGCCATGGACCGAATTTTCGCCTCACCCGGAAGGTGCAAGGCAAGACGGTCACGGAGACCTTTCCGAGCCCGGCGGCTTTGCGTAAGGCCGAGCGAGAGGTGGCCGAGTTCCACCGGTTTCAGGCGCTGAGTCAGGACTTGGTCGAGGTCGACGAGAAGATTTGCCAGTTGCGTCCGGTGGAGGAGGAAGCCGGGGGGGTGAAGGCCGCGGAAAAAAAACGGCGGAGGCGATCCGGCAGGAGATCGGGCGGGAAGTAGATCAAGTCTTACGGGTAGTTTTTCAGGAGCGACGCAAGACCGGACGGATCGATCTGGAAGCGACGGAGATGGCGATGCGGGCGGCCCTGCACCGAGCGGGTGCCACGGCCTTAACCCAACTGCTGCAATTCCCCGCTCCACCGAATGCCCCGCGCACCGTCCCTTGCCCCTGCGGCCAATCCGCCTCTTATCATCAACTGCGCGCGAAGCCGGTGCTGACCGCGGTGGGCTGGGCGGAAGTCTCCCGCCCCTACTATGGCTGCCCCACCTGTCACCGGGGACAATTTCCTGCCGACCGCGAACTGGATATCGAGAACACCGAATTCTCTCCCGGTGTGCGGCGGATGCAGGCGCTGGTGGGGCAGGCGGCGCCCTTCGATCGGGGGCGGGAACAGATGCACGTCTTGGCGGGCTTGGAGGTCACGACCAAATCGGTGGAGCGTACGGCAGAGGGCCTCGGCGCCGACATCGCTCAGCGGGAGCAGAAAAAGACCCAGCAAGCTCTGCAGCTACCCCTCCCGGCCGTGGCCGGCGAGCCGATCCCCATCCTCTATGTGCAAATGGATGGAACGGGCGTCCCGGTGGTGAAGAAAGAGACCCTGGGGCGGCAAGGCAAGATCGAAGGCCAACCCGCCCATACGCGGGAAGTCAAGCTGGGCTGCGTGTTCACCCAAACCACTTGGGATGAAGAGGGCTACCCGATCCGCGCGCCCGATTCCACCACCTACACGGGCGCCGTCGAAACCGCCCAGGAGTTTGGCCGCCGCCTGTTCCGCGAAGCCTGGACCCGCGGTTGGAGCCGTGCCCACCTGCGGGTGGTGATGGGCGACGGGGCGGAATGGATCTGGAATCTGGCCGCCGAGCACTTTCACGGAGCTCTGCAAATTGTTGACCTCTACCACGCTCGTCAACACCTGTGGGAGATCGCCCGCACTCTATACCCCAATCAGGCGGTGCCACAGAAAGCCTGGATGAAGATCTATCAGAAACGCCTCTTGGACAAGGGCAAAATTGAAAAATTGGTGGGCGCGCTACGTTCTATCCGCTCCCGGAATCCCCAGGTGGCCGCCCAGCTCCGCATCGAAGCCGACTATTTTGAGCGCAATGCGGAACGCATGCGCTACCCTAAATTTCGTCGCCAGCACCTCTTCGTGGGCTCTGGCGTCATTGAAGCCGGATGCAAAACCGTGATCGCTTCCCGCCTCAAACAGTCGGGAATGTTCTGGACCCTCCGAGGAGCCAATGCCATCCTTGCCCTGCGCTGCGCACTTCTTAACCGCCGCTTTGAGGATTACTGGGAAAACCGACGGGAGGCCCTCGCCGCCTAAATCCAACTTCTGTGTCGCACACCCGGGAAGAGAAGATAACAGTTTAGAACCGGCCATCTGCCTGCGCTACGAGCGAGCGGACCGAACCTATGAGCCATGACCCCTTCGCGGAGAGATCCGGCACTGGCCCCAGACTGATAATCGTGTGCGGCTTGCCGGGGTCAGGCAAGACCACGCACGCCAAGTTGCTTGAACACAGGCTGCATGCGATTCGTTTTTGTGCGGACGAATGGATGGATGCCCTTTCGCTCGATCTCTACGACGAAGGACGGCGGGAGAGAATCGAGGCTCTGCAGTGGAGGCTAGGTGAGAAGCTTCTTGCGCTCGGCCTAACCGTAATCATTGAATGGGGCACCTGGGGAAGGTCGGAGCGGGATACGTTACGACTTGGAGCCCGAGCGGTCGGTGCTGCGGTCGAGCTGCACTATCTTTCAGCGCCCGCCGATGTCCCTGTTTGACAGGATTCAACGCAGGGGCATGGAGAGCCAGCCGATACAAAGGGACCACTTAGCGCAGTGGGCCGAGAAGTTCCAAGTGCCAACAACCGAAGAGATGGCACTGTTTGACGAGTCCTATGCGTTTGAAACCCAGACCGTGGAGAGTTGACGGTCCAGTATGCAGTTCCGCCCTTATCCTGGGGTAACAGGCAGTAGAGTTCTCGACTATGGCTCCATTCGGAAATTCCATAGGGTTTCACTTCAAAGACGTCTCGTGCCGTGGCCGGCGTCCGGTGATTTTCCTCGACCGGGATGGTGTCATCAACGAGCGGGTGGTGGGCGGATACGTGACGAACTGGAGCGAGTTTCGATTCCTAAACGGAGTCGTTCCTGTACTACGCGAATTGAGGCGGTTCAAACTACCCTTGATTGTGGTTTCAAATCAGGCGGGGGTGGGTAAGAGGTTGATGAACCGCACGGCCCTTGCCGACATCACCGAACGCTTTGTGGCTCGTCTCGCTCGCGCGGCGGTGCCGATCGCTGCCGTCTACTACTGCCCTCATGCTCCAGACGATGGGTGCCGGTGCCGCAAGCCGCGTCCGGGCTTGCTGCTTCGGGCTGCGCATGACTGGAGGATTGATCTTGGCCGGAGCATTCTGATAGGTGACTCGCCGAGTGACGTCGAAGCGGCGCGTGCGG
>DATDGR010000168.1:0-5175 GCA_036521995.1 Terriglobia bacterium
GATCTTCAGGAAGTCGCCTTCGCTAATGGCGCCGGCGTTGTATTGCGACTGAGAGATATCGACGGTCTTCTGAAAGCTAACCAGGTCCTGCCGGGCAAAATCGAGCGTCGACTTGGCGAGTAGCACGTTGATGAACTGCTGCGACACATTAAAGGTCAGCGTCCGCTCGTTGTCGCTCACCTGGGACCGCGTCACGGTGGTTTGGTCCTTGGCAGCTAGAACGCGCGCGTCACGCTTATGACCCCGCTCCCAAGTGAAAGCCGCAGAGAGGTCAAATTCGGTGATGGTGTTCAGATTGGCCGAGGTGAACTCGCTCGGGGTAATCGGCACGAAGAGGTCGTCGTATGTGAACAGGGGGTTCGGCCGGATAGCCGCCGTGATCTCGCCCGCCTGACTCTGCTGGATCTGCGAGCGGGCCGCCAGCAGCGCGTGGTTGTGCTCGAGGGCCATCTGGATGGCCTGATCGAGGTCGATTTTGACCGCCGCTTGAGACTGCCCATAAAGACTGACCGAAAGGGCCACTGCAGCGGCAAGGACACTGCCCCCAAGGTGAAGATAAACGCTCAGGTGATGAGCTGAAGCACAAAGGTCTTTACGCATAGTGTTTGTCCCCACAGCCGAACACTCAAGCGCGGCGTCTGAAAAAATGTGGACTGTATAGAGGAAAAGTTGTTAGCTGACGGGAGAAAACAGGGGCGGAGCCCGGCTCGACGGGCTGACAACGCTGTGCTCCTCGCTGAATTGAACCGCCAGGACAATCAGCGAACAGAACCCGAGCGTCACTAGCAACCGAGGGGCCGCCGAGAGCTGAAAGCTCTCCAGCACCTGCAGCAGCCGCGCCAGGTGGATAGCATGATTCTCACCGGACCCGTCGGGCGGCGCTGCCACAAATTCGCTCGCGGCACTCGGGCCGGCCGACATCTGCCCGAAGCGCACAAGGTCGTCGCTGGCGGAGATACAGGGGAAGAGGGCTACGGCCGCCAGGAAAACGGCAAAGCCCCGCCGAAAGCGATCACGCAGCCGCGAATACCGGCGCCGCTCGTGGTAGGTCAGTAGCCCCATGGCAACCAGGGCCGCGGCCGCCCAGATCAGATTGAGGGCTCCGGCTACACTCATACTCATCAAAATGTATCGGATGCCGGTCGAGGAAGTCAAGGCGGTTGTTTCAATGGTGGCACCGCTCGCGATCGAAACTCGGGTAAACGAGCTTGAAAAAGGGCCTGTTCGTAATCCCGAGTCACGCGCTGCGGTTCGCTGTCTGACCGCTGCGTAAGTGTCCGAGCTGGTCGACCGATTTCTGGAAAATCGTTTGGGGTTTGACCGGCGGCTCTTGGCGAGCAGCCCTAGACTGTAGCGAACGTCTTGAAGGAAGGCTTGCATTTACATTGTCCCCCTTTCCGGCCGACCTGAAGCCCGGGCCGAACGGCTTCCGTCACCCGCCACCTTACGAGTGCACGGGCTATCCGCAGTGACCTCCGTCACTCGCCGGCGGCATCATCGCGGTTTGGGTTTGCGGGTACCCGCCTCTGGAGACTGGCCCGACACAAGAAGAGCTTGGCGGTTGATGGAAAAGCTTTGAGAGGTCCGGAAGGAATTTCAATCATTTGGGCGCCCTTGCAGCGCCTCACTCATCTTGGATCTTGAGCCGGCAGGCAGAACCGGTAGCCGGCCCAAGGTTCGGTCAGCAGATAACGAGGCTTGGCGGGGTCGGGCTCGACCTTCTTGCGGAGGCGGTTCATAAACACGCGGAGATATTCGTACTCATCGCCGTAGTCGGGTCCCCAGATCGCCTGCAGAAGCTCCCGGTGGGTGAGGACCTTATTGGGATGCGCAACGAAGTAGGAAAGCAAGTCCAACTCCTTTGAGGTGAGATGGGCCTGTTGGCCGTGAATCGTCACCTGGCGAGCTTCGAAGTCAATCTCAACGCCTTCGAGAGCGAGGTGTCTCGGTATGACTCCCGAGGACAGAGGCGTGTGGCGCAGCGCGGCTCGAATGCGGGCCAAAAGCTCCGGCGTGCTATAGGGTTTGGTCACATAGTCGTCGGCGCCCGCGTCCAGCGCCTCTACCTTATCTTTCTCGCCGCTCTTAACGGTCAGAACAATGATGGCGAGATCCGAGGCTCGACGCGAGGCACGAATGGACCGGCAAGTCTCGATGCCGTTCAGGCCGGGCATGTTCATGTCCAACAGGATGAGATCATACCGACCGTCGCGAAGCATCTCCAAAGCCGCTTCTCCACTGCGTGCCTCGGCCATCTCGTAGCCGTTGGCCACCAGCGTAGTGCGCATCACGCGTCGGATCTGAGGCTCGTCATCAATCACGAGAATCCGCCCCGCACTCATTTTGTGACCTCGCCGTCAGCGAGTGGCAGCGACAGGCAGAACTCCGAACCTTCCGAGGAGCTCTCTTCCAGCCACACTTCGCCCCCGTGCACGCGCGCGATCTCATGGGCGATTGCCAACCCCATGCCCGTACCCCAAGTCCGGCGCGCGTTCGACCCGCGGAAGAACTTCTCAAACACCCGCGACCGCTCCGCCGCCAGAACCCCGTGTCCATGGTCGCGGACGCCGATCACCACCCGGCCGCCATCGCGCCAGCCCCGCAGAACCACCTGCGAGCGCTGCGGCGAGTACCTGACGGCGTTATCCAAGAGCTGGCGGATGGCGAGCTTGACAAGGTCTGGGTCCACGCTGACCTCCGGAAGGTCCTTTTCCAGGTCCAGGCTGACGGTTCTACCTTCGGTGGAGGCCTCCATCGTGCGCAGAACGTCGCCCAGCATTCCGGCCACTGTGTGCTGAGCCCGAGTCACCTGGACGGCGCCAGCCTCGATCCGCGCCATCCGGATGGATTCGGTTACCAGCCGGTTGAGATGGTCAATCTCTTCGTCGACCACGGTCACCAGTTCCCGCCGGCCTTGAGGCTCAGCCACGGCGCCCGACAGCAGGGCACTCGTCGACGCCTTCATCGACGTTAGAGGAGTCTTGAACTCGTGGGCCATCGCGTCCAGCAACGTCGACTTCAGCTCCTGGCTCTGCCGGGCCGCCTCGGCCCGGTAGGCAGCCTCCTGGGCTCGTGACTTTTCGAGCCCAATCGCCGCCAAGTTTGCGAGTGCCTGGAGCACGGTATCGGACGGCAGCTGACCGCGGAGGGCAAGCGCGCCGATAGGCTCCCCGCCCAGCCGGATCGCCGTCACAATGGTCTCCCTCAACTCGTCTCGGAAAAGCGTCCCTTTCAAGGCTGCCTCGTGCAACCGGTCATCGATGCCGGGCAGGTCCTCCGGCCCGGTGTAGTGAATTGTTCCCGTGCCCCGATCGTAGAGCGCCGCAGCGGAAAAATCGAACACTTGGGCAATCTGCCGCGCTATTTGCCGGGCTACGCTCTCCTCCGAGTTCGTCAGCAAAATGGAGCGGCTCAGCGAGTAGAGCCTTTCCATGTCCTGCTGCCGGGCCAAGGCCTCACGGGTGCGCTGCTTAGCTCGCGATGAAACTTCACTGGCGATGATCGATGTCGCCAGGAACGCAACAAAGGCCACCCAGTTCTGAGGATCGGCAACGGTAAAAGTGAGAACCGGAGGAAGGAAGAAGAAGTTGAAGCACAGCAGAGCTGCAATCGAGGCTGCCATGGCTTCCAGGAAGCCCCAGAGCGTGGCCACGGCCAGAACTGCAACCAGATAAGCGAAACCGGCCGTAGTGGCATTCACCTGGATCACGCGGAAGCCGACGAAGGTGATGGAAGCCACAATTGCCAGGGCGCCCAGGACCCGCAATGCCGCGCCGCGGATCGCAGCCCAGCGAAGGTGGGCCCGGCCGTCGAACCGGGTTTGGAAGTCTGAAATAGTTGCCATGAGAGAAAACTCTATCAGGATGTCCAAAGCGACGCTTCGAGAAGGCTCTAGCACCGACGCATTTCGTCCCGGGGCCACCAGGAGCTTCGCTCGGCTACCGTCGATGCAGCGCTTGCGAAGAGGTGCGTCTACGCGTCCAATTCTTGGGTGCCCAGTCTGTTCTCACTCTGGAGCCGTCGAAAGATCTCCGCGGTCTCGCGAATGCCCTCTTCAAGCGATTTCGCCGGCAGATCGCCGAAGTCACGCCGCAGCGCGCTGTCATCGATGTCGGCTGCGACCGGGAGCGACTTGCCCTCGGCGCGGATCAGCGCTCCGGCCTCAGGGAAGATCCGCTTCAAAGCGGCAAGGATCTCATCCGTGCTCACCACCGCGCCCCGAGGCGTGTACACCCGCGCGCCCTTAAATTCGGACTGCGCCGCCCGGATGAAGATGGAAGCCGTGTCTCGCACGTACTGCATGTCGGCCTTGCCGGTGAAGGCAATGGTGTAAGGGCGGCCTACCACGCAGGCCTTAATGGCCTTGGTAGGACCCGAGGTCATACCTTGGTCGCGGCCTACGCCGTACACGGTTGACGGGCGCAGGGCCGCGCTCGGGATCCCGTCGTTCGCATAGTAGACTCGTGCGCATCCCTCGTTGCATTGCTTATAGACGCCGTAGAGCGTGGAGGGCTGGAGGGGGGCGTCGTCTGGAACGCGCCCCGGTTCATAGTATTCTTCCGGCCCGTAAACGGCTGCCGAGCTGGCGTAGACAATCTTGCGAACGTGGTCGCGGTGCCGCTTCGCGGCTTCGAATACATTCACGGTGCCCACCACGTTGACCAGCGCTCCCAGGTGTGGATCGGCCGCGCAGAAAGGCACCTGGAGGGCCGCCAGGTGAATGATGTGGGTAATCCCGTTGTCCGCCACGGCGCGTTCCATGTCTTCAGGCTTGCTGACGTCTCCCCGGACGAGGGGCGCCATCCCCAGTTGTTCTTCAGTGAGCAACGCCCGCAACCGGTGAGAATCGGCATCGACGTCGAAGATCAACAGCCACTCTCCCTCTTCCAAAAGCACCTTTACAACCCAGGCACCGATGAAGCCTTTGGCTCCTGTGACCAAAAAGCGCCTGGAGGTCCCGCCGTCACTGGTCTTGGTTGTCATCCGTAGTAGGTCTCCTTGGAATCCTTCGTATATGATGCCACTGAAGTGGTTATTCGACGAGGGGCCGATTATGAACCCGACCGAAAAGCGAAGGGTGGGCAGGACCGGGCTGTTCGTGACACGCATGGGCATGGGCGGCGCTGCGCTGGGCGGCCTGTACCAGAAGGTTTCGGATTCGTCGTCCACAGCTGC
>DATDGR010000169.1:0-2563 GCA_036521995.1 Terriglobia bacterium
CTGGGTGTTCTACGCCGCGCCGAGGCGAGGGCTGAATCTGGGGCCAGAGGCCGGGACCGTGACAAACAGACCTGGGAGGTCCCCTGGAATGAATCAGATAAGAAATCGACTTTTGAAGTTACCGGTCAATGAGCGTGACACAAGATAACTCATGAGTTACCGTCAAACCTGGGGCTTGGGCCGGAACTCTGAAGGAATCAAAACGGGACTCAGGGCGGACACGGCATCTCCAGGAAGACCTGATGTACGCTACCCAGGTCGACGTGTACTGGCTCCAACACACCGAAGGGGATGTGCCATCGAAGAACAATTGGCACGGCTTGAAGCGACGGGCCCGTGCGTGTTAGCCTCTCGCACCCTCGAGCGAGGAGGCTTTTCGATGAACGCCAAGAGGCGACGAACGGGCGACATCGTGATAGCCCTGGTGGGTGCCGTGATCATCGCCTCTTTCGCGCCTTCAGGCCGCCGGCCGGCCGCCCAGGAAGCGTCGCCGCCCGATTACAGCCGGTTGTTCGATAAGCGCGACGTGATGATCCCGGCGCGAGACGGGGCGAAGCTGCACACTGAGATCTACACACCGAAGAATGCCAGCAATCCGCTGCCCATACTGCTCACGCGCACGCCGTACGGCCTCGATAACAACGAGAAGGGCTTTAGCCGCCACCTCGGGCTCTACCGGGAGATGTTCGCCGACGGCTACATCTTCGCCTTTCAGGATATTCGCGGCCGATACGGCTCCGAAGGCCAGTTCGTGATGAACCGCGCACCACGCGACGCCAGAGACCCGAAGGCTATCGACGAGGCGACGGACACCTACGACACCGTTGATTGGCTGGTGAAAAACGTGGCTGGCAACAACGGTGGCGTGGGCGAGGCGGGCATTTCCTACGGCGGCTGGCTCACCACCATGGCCCTGCTCGATCCGCACCCGGCGCTCAAGGCGGTGTCAGAGCAGGCTTCACCCGCCGATATGTTCCTGGGCGACGACTTCCACCATAACGGCGCCTTCCGCCTCAGCTACGGCTTCGAATACGCGGCGCTGCTCGAGTCTTCGAAAGAAAACTATTCGTTCAAATTCTCTAAGGCCGATCTTTTCGATTGGTACTTGAACGACCTCGGCCCGCTCTCGAATGCCAACGCGCTCTACTTCCATGGCAAACTCCCCACCTGGAACGATTTCGTGAGTCATCCCAACTACGACAGTTTCTGGCAGAAGCAGGCGTTCCGCCCTTACCTCGAGAATCTCAAGCTGACGGTGCCCAACTTGAACGTCGCGGGCTGGTGGGACCAGGAGGACCTTTACGGACCGCTCGAAATCTACGAGCTCTTAGAGAAGCACGACAGCCGGCATCTGAATTACCTGGCCGTGGGGCCGTGGAACCACGGCGGCTGGGCCGGCGGTCCGGGCCGGAAGCTTGGCAATTTTGATTTTGGCAGTGACACCGCGGCTTATTTCCGCGACAAGGTGCAGGCGCACTGGTTCGCGTACTGGCTGAAGGACAAAGGCAGTCTGCCGTTCAAAGAAGCGCTGGCTTTTCAGACGGGCTCGAACCGCTGGGAAGCTTACAACGCCTGGCCGCCGCAGGAAGGCGTCACCGATCGCAAGCTCTATTTCCATAGCAAAGGCCGGCTTTCGTTCGATCCGCCAAAGCAGAGTGAGGAGCAGAGCTTCGAGAGTTATCTCTCCGACCCCGCTCACCCCGTGCCTTACAGGCATCGGCCTATCGGTCCCACTTATCCAGGGCCGGGCTGGCCCACCTGGCTGCTGGAAGACCAGCGCTTCGTCTACCTGCGGCCTGACGTGGCCGCATGGCAGACGGACGTGCTCAAGAATAATGTCACCGTCTCCGGCGACATCGTCGCCCATCTGTTCGCTTCCACGACCGGCAGCGACAGCGACTGGATCGTAAAGCTGATCGACGTTTACCCCGAGGATTACCCAGAGGACCCGAAGCTCGCCGGCTGGCAGCTTATGATTGCAGACGACGTTTTTCGCGGGCGCTTCCGCAAGAGCTTTGAAAAGCCGGAGCCGATGACGCCAAACCAGACGACGCCAATCGCCATCGATCTGCACACCAACAACCACGTGTTTCTCAAGGGCCACCACGTCATGGTGCAAGTGCAGAGCACGTGGTTTCCCATCATCGATTGCAACCCGCAGAAGTTCGTTCCCAACATCTTCGCGGCCACGGCCTCCGACTATCAAGAGGCCACTGAGCGCGTCTATTTCACGCCGACCGCAGCATCGTACATCGGGCTGCCGGTGGCGTCGCGGTGATCTGATTTTTTCCGCAGGGGTTCGAAGCAAATAGAGGTTGTCTTGGCGTCTTCGCGCAGCGGATTTCCGTTTGGGTCCAAAGGCAAGCCACAATGGAGTCCGCAGGATCGGGCTTCGTCCGTCGGGGGGAGTCTTATTAGGCCGCCGGAGAACCGACTAGTACATCGTACATATAGTTCTTTATATTATGGCACTTTGACGTTAAAATCGGGGCATGCCAAGAGTCGCCCCTAGGATTACCCTGGATTCGATGCAAAAGGCACAGTTGCAAGTCTGGATGCAGGC
>DATDGR010000170.1:0-4457 GCA_036521995.1 Terriglobia bacterium
ATCTTGGTGAACTTTTCGAGCTTCTGAGTGGTCGGCCACTTCACCTCAATCAGGTCGATCACGCCCGCCTGGCCAAGGCCGAAGTGAAGCCGCAGGTCGCTTTGCGACATCACGCTGGTGCCGCTGTGGACCTCATCGATCTGCTCGTGTTTTCCTGTGATCACCCGCACGCGCGCGCCGATCGCCGTGCGGTTACACTTCATGCCTAGGAGCTTGATCTTGATCCAGTTATTCTTGTTCCCGCCATCGTTGCGCAACAAGGAAGGCGGATCGTTCATATTGAGGATCAGCGCGTCGATGTCACCGTCGTTGTCGTAGTCGCCGAAGGCAGCACCGCGGCTCGAAAAGCGCTCGATGATTCCCGGGCCCGAGTCCTGGGAGACGTCCTTGAACTTGCCGTCACCGAGGTTGTGATAAAGCAGTCGCTGTTCTTTGAAATGAACGCCGAGATCGGACTTGTCCACCTCGGGGTAGACGTGGCCGTTGATCTGCATGATGTCTGGCCAGCCGTCATTGTCGTAGTCCAGAAATCCACAACCCCAGCCCACATACTGCGTATTCAGGCCCAATCCGGCCGCGAAGGTGGTGTCCGTAAACGTGCCGTCGCCGTTATTGCGATACAGGTCTGGTGTGTCATCGGAAAAATTCGTTTTGAAGATGTCCAAGCTGCCGTCGCAGTTGTAGTCGGCCACGGCCACACCCATGCCGGACTGCTCCTGGCCGTCCTCGTTGTAGGCGCATCCCGCCATTACGGCCGTATCGGTGAACGTGCCGTTGTGGTTGTTGCGGTAGAGAATGCTCGGCTCAGAGTCCACCGCCACGTAGATGTCCGGCCAGCCGTCGTTGTCGAAATCGTAGGCCACCGGCGTGATCGAGTATCGCGGCCCGGGCTTCAGAATCCCAGCCTTCTCGGAGACATCGGTGAATGTGCCGTCGCCGTTGTTGTGATAAAGAATGTTCGATCCGCCGGGCAGGCCCCTCGGACCGCACATCGTGGGAATGCCCTTCCACTGGCAATACGCCGATTGTCCGGGCGCTGGGACCTTGTCCTTGTCGAAGACGATGTAGTTGGCCACGAAGAGGTCGAGGTGCCCGTCGCGATCGTAGTCGAGCCAGGTGCAGCCGGAGCCCCAGCGGACCGGGTGCTTGTCGTCAAACTCTTCCCACACCCCGGCCTTCTTGGAGACGTCCGTAAAAGTACCGTCGCCGTTGTTGTGAAACAAAATATTGTGACCCCAGAAGCAGCAGAAAAGATCGTCCCAACCGTCGTTATCGTAGTCGCCCACGCAAACGCCGGTCTGCCAGCCGCTCACTCCCAGGCCAGACTTGGCTGTGACGTCGGTGAAAGTCCCGTCGCGATTGTTCTTGAAGAGGTGAGAAGTGGGCGCTTCGCCGGGCGGAAAGGTTTGGTTGAGGCGCAGGCCGTTGGTCAGATAGACGTCCAGCCAGCCGTCCATGTCGTAATCGAAGAAGGCGAGGCCGCTACCCTTGGCCTCGACAATGTAATCTTTGTGCTCGACTCCACCCCACACATTGGTAACCGTGAGACCCGCTTCCTTGGCTACGTCCACGAAAGTGACGGGCAGAGCGTTGCTGGTCGCAGGCTTCGGCGAGGCGCCGAGCGTCATCCCGCTCCGCCACCTCCACAGCGGGGTAGCCAGCGCTTCGAGAAGTTGCGAGCTCAGGGCAACGGCGGAGGAACCAAGAAAGAATCGGCGGGAAAACTTCATTTACGAGTCAGAATTCAGAAACGAGAAATCAGAATCAAGCTCCAATGGGCAATTATACTACGTACGGGCGCGACTGAACTCGCCGCCTCGCCTACTTTTGGACCTGCCAGCCGAAGACCCTGCTGTAGAACTCCGCCGCTCGCTCCGGATCCTGTCTCCGAACTCTCAAGATGGACAACTCGGCACATAGCTGTCCTCCTTCACGAAGTTTCATTCACCGGGCGTTCATCAGGCTGCTTCAATCGTTGTACGTTCAGGACTCCACCGCGCTGGCGTGTTACTGAGCCTTCAGGGCCGCCACCGGGAAGTAGTATCCTTTCTGATCCCGCCGCCACCAGTCGCCGGTCGCCCGGCGCTCCGCGAAGTCCGTAAAGTGGTAGTCAAAACCTAGGGCGCGAATATAGTGTGGCGGCGCGTTCGGAAAGGGATTCTTCTCAAGCAGAGCCGTCACCTCAGGCGCGCCCTCCAGCAGCCGGATCATGAGATTCACAAACCAGCGATTCTGCTGATAACTTCCGAGCGCGGCGAACCACATCTGCCAGTCCAGGCGAGGCTGATAAGGCGCCACCCAAGGCGGGCGGCGCGCGAGTTCGCCCGGCTTGTACTTGAACTCGTAGGGCCGCCAGGTGAGGCCGTCGTTGCTGCCCTCCACCACGATCTCGAGGCGCCGGGTCGTCATCACCGCAAACAGACCGTAGGAATTGGCAAAGTCGAAAGGAGCTTGCCATTCGACGAACTCGTGCACGAAGCCGGGGACATCTCCGCCCAGGCCGAAGTCGGTCAGCATCTCCGTGCCGCTGATCAACAGAATCATCACGGCCAGCGCCGTACGCACCCGCCTTGCCACCGGCGCGAGTCGTCCGGCGGGCCTTTCCGGGGAGATCCTTTCCACCAGCTGCTTCGGGAGCCAGCGCCCCCACAGGGCATCATCAAGCAGCAGCAGGCAAAGGACGATCGTCAGCAGGTTGAAAAAAGCGTAGTTGCCGGTGAAGGCGATCAAAAGCTGGAATCCAATGATCAAAAACGCGCCCGCTCTCCTCAGGCGGCGCGGAGCCAGCACCAGAAAAGGGACTCCGATTTCGAAGATGAAGACGCCCACCACGGACATCTTCTGGAACCAGGGTGGCAGTTGAGCCGCGTACCAAGCCAAGGGCGTCGGGATCGGCTGGGTCCAGTAGTGATAATCGAGGGCGGTAAGATTGCGCCAGTTTGGATCACCGCTCAGCAGCTTCACGGCGCCGGAGAGAAAGATCAGCCGGAACAGGAGCCAGCGCAGCAGCCAGAGGACCGTCTTTGAGGGATGGCTTGAACCGGCCTGCCAGGGACTCTCAAGCGGGCGCCAAGGCGCCAGGAATATAGCCAGAAAGCCGGCCTCGAGCAGCAGAATGTCCCACTGAAACGAGAGAAAGTCCCGCCCCACTGTGAGGATTGAGAGATAGAACGCCCAGCACAGCACCAGCGCCGGACCGGTCACCAGCCCAAGGATCACCAGCACCGCCAGCAGGGCGCCGCCGCTGCACAGTAGCTTGAGAGACGCGTCGGTGGCGCTGATCCAGGCCAGCGTCGGGAAAAGGTGGTAACTCTCAGAACCGAGTTGGTTCTTCACCAACCGCAGGAACGCTCCCGCGGGCACGATCCCACGCGCGCCCGCCAAGCCAGTGATCTGGACGCGCAGGGACAGAAAGGAGATCAGGTAGACCAGGCCGAGCAAACGCAAAAAAACCCAGCGGCTGAGCACGAAAGACGAAGGCTCCGGGTCGCGATCCCAGGCTAGAGTGGTGAGTCTGGCGAAGAGGTCCCGATGGGCGGCCACGAGCCGGTATCCGGCCTCGGTCGCGGCCCGGGCGCCCGGCAGATGCCGGTAGACCGCCAGTTGCCATCCGTGCCCCGGAACGTACGCCAGCGTCCGAAAGACGGCTTCCGCCCCCGCATAAATGGCGCCTTCGGGCGTGATCAGTTGGACAGAGCGCGACCACGCTTCCTTGGGAATCTGAAACCGCAACGCCTCTTGCTGAGCGGGTGCGAAGTCCACCAGACCACGCGTCAGGCTCCGCCAACGTTCCACCCAGTAGCGGCAGAAGCTGCAGTCGCCGTCAAACAGAAGGAGCGGCCGGGCAGGCTTCGTGTTCTCGGGCAGCTTGGATTTTCCCGGCTCGTCGGGCATCATTGCGATTCAGGCCTGGCCTGGCTTTGCCAATCTGCCATCATCGCACGGATTCTCCAGTCCGGGCTTTTCAAGAGTTCGCCCCTGCTCCAGCACCTTCCGGAACAGAATCTTGACGCCTTCGCGCCAGCGCTGATTGACACCCACTTTGACCACGCAAATCGACGGGTCAAAGTAACGCAGAACATGCTCCGTCGTCGAGTGAAAACGAAAGGCCGGGCAGACAAGGTAAAGCACGGGCGGCGAGGAGGAGGGCGTGAGCCCCGGGAAGTAGCCACATTCCCTAAACTGGTCGCGGTCTTCGAGCCACTTCACACGCAGCCAGTAATCAAGACCCTGCAGAGGCAGGTTCGGATCCTCATCCAGCTTGAGCTCCACCACCGCCAGCCGGTGCGAGCCAGTCTCCCGGTCCCTGGTAACGCCTAGTATATCGTTTCAGTGAAAGCTATCTATAAGGATTAGAAGCATGCTATGCTCGACCTATGCCGAGACGATCGACTCGCTCTCCCTTGTTCTTGCTGCCCCAGGAAGTGAACCTGCTGGAGCGGTTGCGCAAGTCCCAT
>DATDGR010000171.1:0-9419 GCA_036521995.1 Terriglobia bacterium
GGAAGCCAGACTGAGGGCATGACAGCCGTAAGCGCTTGAAAACACTAGCTGCTAAGCCTTACCGAAGGGGTGCAGAGAAAGTGCAGGTCGCCGGCGATTCGGGCGCGACCAATTGTCAAGGGGCGGATTGCCACGGGTTTCCACTAAGAGCCTGGAAGAGCCAACAAAAAACCCATGACAAGAACTGAGGACGAACTGCGCCGGGAGATTGTTGAGATCGGGCGCCGGATCCACGATCGTGGCTACGTGGCCGGCTACGACGGCAATATCTCGGCGCGCCTCGACAACCATCGTATCCTCTCGACGCCGACCACGGTCTCGAAGGGCATGATGGCGGTCGATGACCTGGTGATCTGCGACTGCGAGGGAAAGAAGATCAGCGGACGGCGCAACGTGACGAGCGAGATCGCCATGCACCTGCTGATTTACAAGCGACGTCCGGATGCCCTGGCCGTGGTGCACGCCCACCCACCCACGGCCACGGGCTACGCGGCCGCGGGCATTCCGCTCAACAAGGCGCTGGTCTCGGAAGTGGTGCTCAGCTTCGGCTGCATTCCGCTCGCGGCCTACGGCACTCCGGGCACCCCCGAGTTGAGCGAGGCATTGCTGCCGCTGGTCAGCCAATACGACGCAGTGCTGATGGCGAACCATGGCGTGGTGACGTGCGCTCCCGACCTGATGCGAGCCTATTTCAAGATGGAGACCGTAGAGCATTTTGCCAAAGTTTCGCTGGTCACGGAACTGCTGGGCCGGCAGGTCTTGCTCTCCGATGCCGAAGTGGATAAACTGCTCAGCGCGCGAGCCAGCTACTTTGGCCCAGGAACTCCGGGCGTCACCCGCGCCTTGGCCTGCCCGGTGACAGAGGGTGGGGTGGCTGCACAAGGTGCTGGGATCCCTAGCTCGAGCACCCCGCCGGGAGAAGATCGCTTCTGGGTGTCGCGTCAGGAGCTGGAAAGCATGGTGACCGAAGCCGTCGAGGCAAATCGAAAGTCGAGAGCCGACGGTCGAAGGCTCTAACCTGACAAGAAATGTCGCACCGTGTCATGCTGAGCGAAGCGCGGCATCTGCTCTATTTGAAATGAGGAAGCGAGGCGTTAGCCCCGCTCACGGTAACGAGCGAGGAGACCTTTTTCAACGTCCCGCCGCTCTGGCTTTAGGCTATCCTGAACTCTTGTGGCTTGAACCTTGACTCGGTGGTGCGGAGGTTTCTGATGGGCGAAGCTCTAGGCATGATCGAAACGCGCGGCCTGGTGGCCATGATTGAGGCCTCCGACGCCATGGTGAAGGCCGCCAAAGTGACCTTGGTGGGCTGGGAAAAGATTGGCTCTGGCTACGTGACGGCGCTGGTGCGCGGCGACGTGGCAGCCGTGAAGGCCGCCACGGACGCGGGCGCGGCAGCGGCCCGCCGCGTGGGCGAGCTGATTGCGGTCCACGTGATTCCGCGCCCGCATCCAAGCCTGGAAGATACCCTGCCGATCGGCAAGTCTGAAAAGGCGTAAAGGGCGGGTGGCGAGCAAGTGAAGCTCCGCCGCTTGGAGCTGGTCGCGCGCAACTCCTCACTGATTGTTGGTCTGCTCATGCTGCTTGCGAAAGTCGTCGGGACGGTCGTCGCCACCCGCAAGGATTCCCGCCTCGAGGGCAAGAAACTCCTGATCGTCGCGCCACTCACTCCCGAGGAAGTCGAGGGACAGCCTGCCGCCCGGGCCGCCGGCAAATCCAGTTACCTGGTGGCGGTTGACACGGTCAGCGCCGGCTTCCGTGAGACGGTGATCATCGTTCAGGGCAGCTCGGCTCGCATGGCGGTTACCTGCAAGGACTGTCCGGTGGACACGGCGATTGTTGGGATCGTGGACACGGTAAGCCTCAAGTAAATCAGGAGCCAGAAACTAGAAATCAGAAAGAGCCTTTTTCAAAGTCAGTTTCTCCCTTCTGCCCTCTGGTGTTCGAACATGCTCCTGGCGCGCGTGGTCGGCAACGTAGTCTCGACGGCCAAAAACGATTCGCTGACTGGCAAGAAACTCCTGATCCTCCAGCCCATCGACGCCCAGAGGCAGGACCGTGGCGCCAGGTTGATCGCGCTCGACAGCGTGGGAGCTGGGGCCGGTGAAACGGTCTATTACTGCCGCGGTCGGGAGGCCAGCTTCCCCTGGTATCCGGAGGAAGTGCCCGCAGACGCTGCGATTGTGGGGATTGTCGATCGGGTGAACGTTGAGAAGAAGCCGGGGCCAGGAGTCGGGAGACAGAAACCGGAAATCAGGAGACAGGAGTCGGAAGCCAGAAGTCAGGAGAAGGTAGCCACTCGAAGGCGTCGCGCTAAGAACTGAACACGGTCGAGACTTCTCACCCCGACCCCCTTCCTTTTCCCATGCTTATTGGCCGCGTTACAGGTGATATCGTCGCCACTCAGAAGGCTCCCAGTCACGAGGGCCGGAAGATTCTCGTGGTTCAGCCGCTCAATCTCGATGGCAGCGACCGCGGCGACGAGGTTCTGGCGCTGGACGCCGTCGATGCCGGGGTGGGTGACCGTGTTCTGGTGGTGACGGAAGGCTGGAGCGCCATGACCGCCGTGGGGCGGGAGCGCGCGCCCATCGATATGGCCGTGGTCGGTGTCATTGATGCCGTGACGCCGGTCGACGATTGAACGGCGTACCAGTTGATAAGAAGCATTGCGCTCTTTACTTGGAGTTAGAGTTTGGTTATCATATTAGCGTGGAAGGTTACCTCAGCGCGGCTGTCGAGATCGCCCGCGAAGCCGGCGCACTGCTGGCGCAGCTTTCGAAGCGCCCGCATGAAATCTCCTACAAGCGCCCTTCGGATATCGTCACGGAAGCCGATCGCCGCTCTGAAGCCCTGATCGTCGAGCGCTTGCGCAGCCGTTTCCCCAAGCACGCCATTGTCAGCGAGGAAGGCGGCGGCCAGAAGACGGGTTCCGACTATTGCTGGTACGTGGATCCGCTCGACGGCACCACCAACTTCGCCCACGGATTTCCGGTGTTTTGTGTTACACTGGGCCTCGCTTATCGCGATGAGGTGGTGGCTGGCGTGGTTTACGACCCCATGCGTGACGAGCTTTTTACGGCGGAGCGCGGCTCGGGCGCCTATCTCAATCACCACCAGCGCCTGCGTGCCTCCCAGAACGCCAGGCTCAGTGAGTGCCTGGTGGCCACAGGCTTTCCTCCCTTCATGCGCGATCACGAACTCAACATTGAGCTCTACTATCGCTTCACCCGCCTCACCCACGGTGTGCGGCGGGCAGGCTCGGCCGCTCTTGATCTCTGTTCGGTGGCGGCTGGGCGCTTCGATGGCTTTTGGGAGCTCAAACTGAATCCCTGGGACAAGGCCGCCGGTAGCCTGATGGTGACTGAGGCCGGAGGCCAGGTCACTGATCTGGAGGGTGGGCCCTTCCAACTCCTCGGGGAGGCGATTTTCGCTTCCAATGGCCTGGTGCATAACCAGATGCTGGCCGTGTTTTCCGAATCGAACGCCCGTCAGACGCGGCTCACGCCCGAGGTTTCTCCGGCTAACCCGTAGCCGCCTTCGAAAATCGGTGAGACCTGTCGCTTCATGAACGGCCATCTCACAGCGCGCGCGTGGCTCCGGGAACGCAGCCGCCTGATCACGCTGCTGGACGCCGGCCGTGCAGACTCCAAGTTGCCGGAGCAAGCTGAGGTCAAGACCGGTCCGTGGGTGGCGGCTGGTACCAGCGGTGCACAATCAAAGCGGATCCGGCGTTCCCCTGCCCTTCACCGGCGTGCGGCCCTCACCCTTCTTTCTCTCGGCCGGGCGGCACCGGGCGGGTTGCCACCCGCCTGGGTCACTGACCCGGAGGTAACAGAGACGGTCATCTGGCTGAATCGTCTGCCGCCGGCCTTTGACGGCCTGAAGATCGTTCACCTCACCGACATCCACCACAGCATCTTTACCCCCCTCGAAGAGGTCGAGCGCGCCGTTCACCTCGCCAACCGCCTCGCGCCCGACCTGGTCGCGCTCACCGGCGACTATGTGACGATGTCGCCGGCGTTCATTGGCCCCGTGGCGCGGACCCTGGGCAAGCTACGGGCGCGGCTCGGCGTCTTCGCCGTGCTTGGCAATCATGACTTTCAAGTCGATGCCTCCGAGGTTGCACGGGCCTTGCGCGCCCACCACATCCGCGTGTTGCGCAATTCCAAGCATCCGATTCGCGCCGGTAAGAGAACCCTCTGGGTGCTCGGTGTGGACGACCTCTGGTGGAATTCGGACGATCTTCCGGCTGCGCTCGAATCGGTTCCGCCGCGCGACCCGAAGATTCTGCTCTGTCACAACCCGCACGGCATTTGGGAGGCCTCCACCCACGGCATCGACCTCGTGCTCTCGGGCCACACCCACGGAGGGCAGGTGCGGCTGCCGGGCCTGCGCTCGCTTTACCGCTCGAAGCTCGGCGAGCGTTTTGTCGAAGGCTGGAACCGGTTGAATGGCACGCAGATCTACGTCAACCGTGGCATCGGCAAGGTGGTGGTTCCCATCCGAGTCGCCTGTCCGGCAGAGATTGCCGTCCTTCGGCTGCACCGCGCTCACCGGCACTCCGGCCACCACTGACGCCTTCCCTCCTATGAACCAGGCTCCGGGCCAGATCGGCGTGGCCGGACCCGCGTCCTCGCGGCTCCGGCGCGAGCTCGGACTCGTTCAGGCTACAGCCCTAGCCATCACCGACATGGTGGGGATCGGCCCCTATATCACGATTCCGCTGCTGCTCGCCACTATGGCCGGAACCCAGGCCATGCTCGGTTGGTTGGTGGGGGCCGCGGTGGCATTCTCCGACGGGCTGGTGTGGGCCGAACTCGGCGCGGCTTTCCCCAAGGCCGGAGGGAGCTACAACTACCTGCGCGAAGCCTACGGGCCGTCGGGCGCGGGACGCTGGCTCTCATTCCTTATGGTCTGGCAGATCATGTTCTCTGCGCCCCTCTCGATCGCCAGCGGAAGCATCGGGTTCGCCAATTACTCGCACTTTCTCGTGCCCGCCATGCCGGCCTGGGGCGAGCGCGTGCTGGCCGCTCTGTTCCCTCTGCTGCTGGTGGCGCTGCTCTACCGCCGCATCGGGGCCATCGGCAATTTTTCGGTGGTGCTCGCTGCCGGCGTTTTGATCGGTTGTCTCTGGATCATCACGTCGGGTCTGCCGCATTTCAGCGCCGGCCGGATCTTCGCGTTCTCACCGGGCGCGTTTCACCTGAGCTGGATCTTCTGGGCGGGCCTCGGCCACGCCACCCTCTACGCGCTCTACGATTACTTCGGCTACTACAACGTGTGCTACCTCGCCGAGGAGATTCGCAATCCGGGGCGCGTAATTCCCCGCGCGATTCTCTTCTCCATCGCCACGGTCGGAATGCTCTACGTGCTCATGACGGCATCGTTTGTGAGTGTGATTCCCTGGCCACGCCTTCTGGCGAGCAAGTTCGTCGCCTCGGAGTATACTCAAGTGCTGCAAGGCGCCGCCGCTGGCAAGGTGATGACGGCGCTGCTGCTCTGGATCGCCTTTTCGTCCGTCTTTTCGTTGCTGCTCGGCTACTCGCGCATTCCCTATGCCGCCGCCACGGATGGAAATTTCTTTCCAGTCTTCGCCCGCCTGCATCCCGACGAGCGCTTCCCTTACGTTTCGCTGATCATTCTGGGTTTGATTGCGTCTCTGTTTAGCCTGGGTAAGCTCAATGAGGTGATTGGGAGCCTGATCGCCACTCGTGTGCTCATCCAGTACCTGCCCCAGACGATCGGCTTCTTCCTCTTGCGTCGCCGCCACCCCGATCTCGAGAGGCCGTTCCGAATGTGGTTCTATCCTGTCCCGGGCGTGATCTCCGTGGCTGGCTGGATTTATGTGCTGGTCACCGCCGCCCCGAAGTCTCTCGTCTTCGCCGCGGCCGTGCTGGTGGTGGGGAGCTCGGCATACTTCCTGCGGGCCAGAAGCAGAGGCGAGTGGCCCTTCACGGTCGCGGGAGAGCGAATCTGAAGACGTGCCGGCCTATTCTGGCAGTTACCGACCAGGCACCTGCTTCCCACCGGCCGGATTCTGTGCTGAACTGGATGGCTAGGGGCATTCAGCCCGAAAGCGACGTCGGCACCACAGAAAGGCAAAGGAATGGGTCTCCCGGAGGCATCCACGTTCGACATCGTCTGCCCCTGTTGTAACGCGCGACTCACCGTTGACGCAAGGCTGGGCCGCGTGATCGGGCACGAGGCCGCGCCCAAGGGCAAGCGCGTGGCTGAAGGCCATCGACTCGAGCGGGCCGGGGCTCAGCTCGAAAAGCAGGCGGAGCGCCGGGAAGCTCACTTTCGCGAGAGCGCTGAAGAAGAGAAGATCAAGTCCCAACTGCTGGAGCGCAAGTTCGAAGAGGCGCTTAAGAAGACCCGAGACACACCGGTCAAGCCCGGGTTGCGGGACATCGACCTCGACTGACCTTCAAAGACGATCCAAGGCCGCAGAATCCGTTCCTCAGGTAACAGTGCGCCTACGTGAACTGTCCCTTCCACGGTTCGTTGTCCTTTGAGGAAACGCAGTGCCTTCACGCGACGATCGTGATCCGAGAATGCGCTCGAGCTGCGATGCCTGCTCGGGGTTCTTTCGCAGGATAATACGCCGCAGGCGGGCGAGTTCGTCCACGTCGATTTCCTGTATCGTGCCACGCCCGCGCGCCGGCGTGAAGGCCAGGATGTGATCGAGATCGGGGCGACGGCAGAGCGGGTTTCTTAAATGAATGGCCTCGCGCGGCGGGCAGAAGTCGAGCAGCGACCCCTGCCCACGGTCCCGACCGTCCGAGGCTGCGCACGCCACACCCACCAGCAGTTTACGGTCCACCTCATAACACAGGAAAAGATCGCCGCGCTTCACTTCATCGCGCAGAAAGCGAAGGCTTGAGGCGCTGCGAATCCACCCCTGGTCGCCCAGAGGATAGACGCCCCGCGCCCGTGACCGGAAGTACCGCGCAAACTCCCAACCGCGGCGGGTGTTGATCTTGAAAACCCAGCAGTTCATTCCTTCACCGAAAGACGGCTTCATTGACTCCATGAATCCGTGAGTCCATGGATCAATTCCGGCTTCGCGCCATTACCCGAGCTCCACCAGTTGAGCTCTTTGGATCGCCGGGATGCTCCGGAGCTCGCCGAGCACCTCAGGCGGGACGTGATGATCGACGCTCACCAGTCCGATAGCTTCGCTTAGCGTGGGATTGCGGCCGAGCGCAAAGTTGGCGATGTTGATCTGGCGTTCACCGAGGAGCGTGCCCACGCGCCCGATGACGCCGGGCACGTCTTGATTCTGGATAAAAAGAATCACGCCTCCGAGCGGAGCTTCCACGTCGATGTCGTTGATTCCGAGGATACGCAGCGAGCCCCGCGGCCCCACAGTGCCGAGCACGGAAGCCACTTCCGAACCGCTGCGCAACGCCAGGCCAAGCGAATTGGTCAAGTTAACGCGCCGCGCGCTGCGCACCTCCACCACCTCGAGGCCGATGTGCTGCGCCAGACTGCCGGCATTCACAAGATTGACTTCCTCTTCGGAGAGGGTCTGATCCAGCATCCCCTTGAGGACCGCGTTTTTCACCAGGTGCGTATTGAGCTCCGCCAGGCCGCCATCGTAACTGATGCGGATTTCCGAGAGCGGACGGCCGCCGATCTGGCCCAGAAATGCGCCCAGCTTTTCGCCGAGTTCCAGATAAGGCTCGAGCCTTCGGTACTCTTCCGCGGAAAGGGCGGGCAGGTTCACAGCATTCCGGACGACGCCCTCGGACAGATAGTCGCGCACCTGCTCGGCGATGCGGATGCCGACGATCTCCTGCGCTTCCTCGGTGGATCCCGCAATGTGCGGCGTGGCGACCACGTTCGGGTGCGCGACCAGGCGTGAGTCCTTCGGCGGCTCGATCTCGAACACGTCCAGCCCCGCGCCCTCCACCCGGCCTTCCTCGAGGGCAGCCAGCAGAGCGGCGTCATCCACCAGCTCCCCTCGGGCACAGTTGATGATTCGAAGTCCCGGCTTGGCCAGCGCCAGGGTGCGAGCGTTTACCAGGTGGCGGCTCTCCGGCGTCGCCGAAGCGTGCAGGCTGATGAAGTCGCTGGTGCCGAAGAGCTCTTCGAGTGAAACCAGCTTTACATTGAGATCGCTGGCGAGGCGCGGCGAGATGTGAGGGTCGTACGCCACCACGGACATCCCGAAGGCCTGAGCCAGGCGGGCCACCTCCGCCCCGATCCGGCCGAATCCGACCAGGCCGAGCGCCTTGCCGCGAAGCTCATGGCCCAGGAACGCCTTTTTCTCCCAGCGCTGCTGCTTCAGGGAGGCATCAGCCTGCGGGATTCGCCGCGCCAGAGCAAGCATCAGTGCCACGCTGTGCTCGGCCACGCTCATGGCGTTGCCGCCCGGTGTATTCATGACCACCACGCCTTTGCGCGTGGCGGCATCGAGGTCCACGTTATCCACGCCCACCCCGGCGCGCCCGATCACGCGCAGGCGGCGGGCATGCTCCAGCAATTCCGCCGTCACCTTGGTTGCGCTGCGCACCACCAGGGCTTCGGCGCTCTGCAGCTCCTCTACCAGCCGCTGCTTTCGCGCGGCGGCATCCATCTTTCCGGCGCGGCCGAGGTCAACGATCTGCCACGACGGCTCCGACCGGAGCAATTCGACGGCGCGTTCGGAAACATCATCAGCGATTAGGACTTTCAACGTTCATCCTCCAATCCGATCTCGAAAGCAGGGAGCACCCAGTAGCGATTCGAAATCGCCTTACTCCTACTCCCTGCTGCTCACTCCCGATTCCCTACGCTTTCGCTTCCAACGCTTGGCCCGTCTTCAAGTAAACTTCCTCTGCGGCCTTAACCCCCGCGCCCAGCTCCACTTTCTGGCCCAGCTTCACCAGCGCGATTTCGAGCGCCGTCACCACGGAAACGAGGTCGAGAAAATCGTAGTAGCCGAGGTGGGCGAGGCGAAAGATCTTGCCCTTCATTGTACCCTGGCCATTGGTGATAATGGCGCCAAAGCGGGAGCGCACGTCCTTAACGATCGCGCCGGAGTCCATGCCTTCCGGAGCGTTGATGGCCGTGACGGCGTTCGCCGGATTTGAAACCGCAAAGAGTTTCAGACCGAGCGCCTGAGCCGAGGCACGCGCAGCTTGAGCCAACAGTGCTGCGTTGGCAATCAGGTTCTCCCGTCCAACTTCGCGGATGTAATTGAGAGCGGTGTGGAGCGCCACCACGAGCGTAGTGGCAGGCGTGAAACTCGATTCGCCCTGCGCCAGGTTCTTGCGCTCCTTGGCGAAGTCGAAATAGTAGCGCGGCAGCTTTGCCTGACCGATCAGTTTCCAGGCCTTCTCGCTCACACTGGCGAAAGCCAGACCGGGCGGAACCATGGTGGCCTTCTGTGACCCGCCAATCACGATGTCGAGACCCCATTCATCGGGGTGGAG
>DATDGR010000172.1:0-4937 GCA_036521995.1 Terriglobia bacterium
CTGCTCGCGAGCCAGGTGGAGCATTGAAGAGTGACGCAAAGTCAAAGTCTGGAAAACCTCGTCGCGTCAGCCGCGCCGGAAGCTGCTCGCGCAAGGCGCCGGTGCTGGTGGAAGGAAACCTCACCACGATCTCGAACACGATTTGATGGACCGGCTCGCGCCACCGGTAGTCCGCCAGCAGTTGCCGCGCGCTCTCGCGCACCGGGCCTTCCTCGGTCCCCCGGCACAGCGCGGCCAGGACCCGGCGTTCAATTTCCAACGGCTCCGCCGGCTCAACGGGCTCGGTCGGCGGGTCTCCCCTCCGCGTCCGCTCAGACTTTGGGCTCGGCAGAGACAATTTTCGCTCCTGAGGAATCCTGCGCGCCCCGAGGCCAGAGATAACCAAATACCAGGTAGAAACCGGCCAGAATCGCAAGGCCGGCAATTTCCAGGACACCTGCGCGCAGGACCTTACTTTCGGGAAGTCCGAAGTAGCGGCGGGTTCCCAGCCAAAGGCAATTCTCGAAGGTATCGGCACCTGTCGGACAGTCGCGCACCGCCCAGTTGGCGCTCTCCAGCAGGGCCGCAGCCAGCACGAGCGCCGAAATGGTCCTGACCCACCGAATCGCTGCCATAGAGGCTCCTCGCTGGAGCCTTTTGATCTAGATCACTCAGCCCCCAGGCGCGTGATCGCTGAGCGGCCCTGACGGGCTGAATTCCTCATTTCGCTCCCCCGGCGTCATCCCCAGTCAGGCGCTCCTGGAATGCTTGGAGCAATCCAAAGTAGGCGGGCTTCTTCTGGTACTGTTCGTCGAAGAGCAGCGGCTTGGCATCGGGATGCGGATTCATGACTTTGGCCTGCAGCCACGAGCGAATATCCGACACTCCCCACACCGTCAGTCCTTTGCAATTGGAGTCGGCCAGACAGGTGGCTAGCACATCGTGGTAAATCTCCCGCTGCCGGCCCATGGGATCCGGGAAAGCGCCCGGCGGCCCCTGGTAAACGTCCATCTCCGTGATGTACACCTGCACTCCGGCGGCTCGGGCCCGGCTGAGAAAGTACCGCAGCTCATCGAGATAAGTTGGACGCAGTTGCTGGGCCTCCAGATGCATCTCCGTGCCTACCACATCGATCGGCACGCCGCGCGATTTCAGACGCTGCACCAGATCAAAGAATTCGCCGGCCTTGGCCCGGTCGATACCACCCTGCCCGAAAGTTTCGTTCAGCTCCAGGGCCACGCTGGCATTGGCCTCGCGGGCGTAATGGAACGCTCGTGCGATGTACTCGTCGCGGCCGAAGACGGCTTCCCACGGCTGGTTGGGATTTGACAGAGGTTCGTTCACCACCTCCCAGCAGTAATACGTGTCGCCGCCATGCCGGACCACGGTCTGGATCCACTCCTTCATGATGCTATCGTACTGTTCCTTTGAACGGCCCCAGTCGCCGCCCCGGCGCGGCGCCAGCCAAGGGGCCGCCACTGCCCCGGCGCGATAGATGAGCGAGGCGCCAAAGAGCTTCATCTGGTGCTGGCGGGCGAATTGCACGTCGCGGTCCATGCCCAGGAAATTGAACTGCCCGGGCATGGTTTCGACTGCGCGCTGGAAAACGAACGAAACGAAGACGTTAAATTCGCGGCCCAGGACGGCTTGATAGTTCGGATCGTCAAAGATCTTCATCTGCATGATGGTTCCGATGTGGAACCCGAGCCGGTCCGCGTACTCGCGGAGTGTCGGGTCCGTGCGGGCAGGCGTCTTTGAGGGGCGCGAAGATGAGCCTGCCTCTGGCTCTGCGGAGGATTGCCCCGCGTCGGAACGCCTCACCGTGCTTGGCAAGACGAACCCTGCAAGCAGCAGGGAAAGCAGTGCCACTCCAGGGCTCCTAATGCGCCTTCTTCCTGGCGGTCGCATTGACTTTGTCGACCCTCTCCTCAAGCGCCGCCAGCATTCCGTAGTAGGCGGGCTTTTTCTGGTAGTTCTCATCGAACGGCAACGGCTTGGCGTCAGGATGAGGATCGCGTAACCGGTGCTGATACATATTGAGCTGGTCCGTCAGGCCCCAGGTGTAGTAAGCCTTGCACGCCGGGCTCGCTAGGCAAGCCGCCAGCACATCGTGGTAGATCTGCCTCTGGCGCTCGAAAGGCTCCGCGACCGTTCCCGGCGGCCCCTGGTAAGCGTCCATTTCAGTCACGTAGACCAGCACGCCAGCCTGCTCGGCGCGGGAGAGAAAGTCCCGGAACTCGTCCAGGTAGGTGGGACGCAGAGTCTGCATCTCAATGTGCATTTCGATGCCGGCAGCATCCACAGGTGCGCCCTTGGCCCTCACCTCGCGCAGCAGGTTGAAAAACTGATCCGTCACGTCGCGCTCGACGCCGCTGCGCCCAAACGACTGATTCATTACCAGCACGGCGGTGGCGCTCGCGTCACGAGCGTAGCGAAAGGCCCGCACGATATACTCTTCGCGGCTCCAGACGTGTCCCCAAGGCCAATTCTCCGTGGTCAGCGGCTCGTTCACCACTTCCCAGGCCGAGAAAATGCTGCCGCCATGCTGCATCACGGTCCGAATGTGAGTGCGGGTTACATCGTCTAGGCTGCTTTCAAACCAGAACCACTTGTCCATCCAGGGGGGGAGGCTCTGGCGCTTGTAGATCAGCGGCCCGCCGAAGAGGGTCATGTGGTGGTCGCGGGCGTAGGCCATCTCGACGTCGACTTGGTTAAAGTTGAATCGTCCTTCCTGCGGCTGAACCATCCTGAACTGCATCACTGATTCCGCCGAATTGAACTCGCGCCCTAGCACCTCCTGGTGGCCCGGCTCGCCGAAGATCGGCGGCGCGATGGCAGCGCCGATCTTGAAACCGATCTGGTCCGCAAGCTGGCGCAAGGTGAGATTATCTTGGGTCGGGGCTTTGTCGATGGCGGGCTTCTTGGCGGTTTGGGCCGGCGCCGGGCGCTGCACCACAGGAGCCTCACGCGAGAGGCATGGACGCACCGACAAAAGTACAATGGCCGCGCGTCCAGCGTAACCCCAGATGGAGCCCGCGGCCGCCTCTCGATCATTCATTGCCGCCAACCTTTACTGCTCAGAAGACCGATTCACCGGCCTGGCTGAAGCCCTCTAAAGAATCATAGTACAGTACCGTACCGCCGTTCCCTTGCAGTGCGAGCCTGGTTTCCCATAACCTCAGAAGGTATTTCATCCAGGAGTCTAGACCCACTCCCTTGTCCGCAGACGTGCGCCGCCGCCCCAAACTCGGCCAGCACTTTTTGACCAGCGCCAGCTACCGCCGTCGCATCTCCGAGGCGCTACCGATTGGCGACGATGATCTGGTGATCGAGATCGGAGCTGGACGTGGCGCCATGACCGCCCGGGTCGCCGGTCGGGCGCGCCGCCTGGTGGCGGTGGAGCTTGATTCAGGCCTTGCCGAGCGGCTCCGTCAGGACTTGGCAGGCAACGAACGCGTTGAAGTCTTGCCAGGCGATATACTGAGGCTGGACCTCGCCGAGATCTGCCGCCGCCATGGCGTGGAGCGCGCGTTCGCCTTCGGCAACCTGCCCTACTACATCACCTCGCCCATTCTGCGTCACCTGTTTGCCTCGGCGGTGTACCTGCGCGGCATGGCCTTCGTGGTGCAGCGCGAGGTGGCGGACCGCATTGTGGCCCGCCCCCGCTCTCGTGATTACGGTTATTTGAGCGTGATGACCCAGTCTCACAGTCGGCCTCGAGTGGCTCTCAGCATTCCGCCCGGAGCCTTCTCGCCGCCGCCAGCCGTCTCCTCGGCCCTGGTTATTTTTGAGATCACGAAGCCGCGATCCGGCTGGGACGAAGCGCGGAGCCAGGAGTTTCTGGAGTTCGTCAAACTGGGGTTTGGGCAGAAGCGAAAGAAGCTCGTCAACAACCTCACCTCGGCGTACCCGCTGACCGGCGTAAGGCAGACCCTGGTGGGTCTCGGACTAGGTGAGGGTGTCCGGGCCGAGGAGCTGGGAGCAGACGATCTGGCCCGGTTGTTCGAAGCTCTACGCCCCATTCGGCAACCCTGATCCGCGGGGGCACTCATTGAATCAATGAGCTGATGAGTTCACGAGTCAATCGCTTCTGGCTCATGGCTCCTGCCTTCACTTGGAAGGGCCTTGCGAAGCGCCGGCCCCTGAATCGGTTGCCTGCCTGCGAAAGACAAGATGCACCGTGCCTGAGCCTTCCGGGGCGTGAACGTTGCGGTCTACGATCAGGTACCGCCCATCCTTAGAGAACTTCCACTGCTCCTTGAGCTGGATCGCGTCGCCCTTCTGGCCCGAGTCGCTGTTCGCCGCGAGGGAGAGTTTCAGCTCCGATCCGTTCTTCGCCCACTCGGCTCTTGAGGTAGCCTCGGTTTGTTCCGAGTCGCCTAACTTTGCCGTGGTGGCAGTGCCGTCCAGCTTGTAGACAGCGCTCGGGGGATATATCCGCAGTGCGCTGATGCTGGCGGCTGACGAGTTTCCACTACGAGAGCTGCGGCCGGGGCCGCCACCAGGGCCACCGGGATATCCGCTGGTGTCATCCGGATACCCGCCCCCGCCCGGGTACCCACCACCCGAGGGATACGTTCCGCCGCGCGGATAGCCCCCGCCGGCACTGCCGCCGGGCGTCCCAACGCCCGGGCTCACGCCGACCCCTCCGCTACGGCCTGGATAGCCGGTTCCCCGACTGCTAGGCGAATAAGGTCCGTTTGCGTCCTCAGCCGGGTGCAAGTCGCCCTGGAGCGAACTTTCCACCTTGAGCTCCTGCCCGTCCCGCTCAACCGTCAGGTTGTACGAGTCCAAACCCTGCGGAAGGTTCCTCGACTGCACGAAGTCCAGGGTCCAGTTGCCAGACCAGTTTCCTGAATGCTCCGACGGCTTCGGGGAGTCCTTGGGCGTCGCTGAGGGAGCGAAAAAGAGAAGAAGCAGAGCAAGCGACAGAGTCGTTTTCATGATTGTTACACCGT
>DATDGR010000173.1:0-17932 GCA_036521995.1 Terriglobia bacterium
CTTCTTTGAAGACTTTAAGATGGACTTTCAGGAGATCATCGCGGGCTCGGTGGGCAAGGACAATACCTTTGGGACGGTGGTGGGCAAGTTGAAGAGCGGACCGCTGACTTATTGCCGCGTTTCCACCGACGATTTACGCGGCAAGATGCGGGCTTACTGCGGCGAAGGAGAAATCACCGATGACCGGCCTCAGAGCTTCGGAGGCTACGGCGTGGTGCGCATTCCGCGCCTGCAAAGCCTGCTGCAGTACATCTGCTCGAACGGCTTCGAGCACCATGTGGCCGTGAACCGCAGCCACTTCGGCCGGGCCGTTGCCGAGGCGCTCGGCAACTACAAGGGCTGGGAGGTTTACCGTCACCTGCCAGACGAGTGATCTTCCCTCGCGAACGTCACGGCCCGGCCTACGGCGAAGGCGGCTTGTCGGCCGGAGCCGCCGGTTTGGGCGGCTCAGCGAACTTCGAATCTTCGATCGGAACGTTCGACTGCACTTGTTCAATCTGGATCGTAAACCGTCCGCCCGGGCGCGCGATGGTCCACCTGAATGGAATCTTAACGCCGTCCGCCTCACGATAGTCCGCATAGTCAATCCGGGTGGGGTTGCGGCCTAGCGGAGTTTCCGCGAAGCGCAACTGGCGCAACAGCAGGCCGGATTCCTGGTCGAAGTAGAGCCTCACAGGCGGCTGGCCGGGCGTGATACCGATCAGCACATAAGCTTCCTTGTCACCTATCTTATCCGGACGCCCTGCGCGAAGCTGCTGGAATACTTGCTTGGCGTCGGCGGCGAAGTAGAAGTCGGCGTCGAGCTTCATGGCGTCAAGCTCAGCGCCGCTGATCTCTCGCGCTGGCCGCCCCATGTTGGCGAGCCAACCCACCTGACCGTCATAGGCCGTGTAGCTCTCTCCCTGTGGCATGTGCATGATCGCGACACGCTTGTCCGGCGCTTTGGCATAAACTTCGGCCGGCATCGCGTGGCCCATAAACGTGATGTTTCCTTTTTCCGCGCGGGTCGAAATTTTGTGCAGCGCATCCGTGCCTCCGACCGACTGCACGTACTTGTCGAGCACCTGCTCTGCCGTGGGTCCCGCCGGCGCAGACGCGGCCGCGCCGCCAGGCGCCCCAGCCATTCCGGGCGGCTCAGGCTTCGGCTCTTCATCGGAGATGATGGGTGTGCTCGCCGGATCATTCGAACCGTGATGGCAGGTGTAGCAGGTAACCTCGCGATGGCCGTCGAAGTTGTCCTTATTGATGGCCATCATCATGGTGATCATCTTGCGTGCGGTCTTCTTGGTTTCTTTGTCGTCTTTGTCGAATGCGTTCTGCACGTGACAGAAATCGCACTCCACGCCGAGCGAGGCCGAGATGAACTGCATCGTCGGAATGATCTGATCGGCCGGGACGTCTTTCAGGATCTGGATATTCTTGAACTGCTGCGCCGCCGTTTTGGAACCGCCGCCTGCCGGGGACGCTTGACCGGCCTCCGCGCCCAGTCGGCGGGCGGAAACAGTCGCGAGGGCTAAGCCCAGCATCGCCGCAATCACCAAGATTTGTTTCGGTTTACCGCTCATTCATCCTCCCAGAGCCCGAAAATAGGTCCCAAGTATAGTACCGGAAGGCTTTCCTTCCTGGAAGCCAGGAATCATCGCACCAGTCATCCTACCTCGAGGTATCAGGATAGGTTCTGACGAATCGACCAGCCTCGAGGTTTCTCCCCCACGACTAGCTCGGGCGGGCTTCCAGGTGAGCCAGTAGCTTGTGGACTCCATCGCTGAAGGCACCGCTAGGGTTGATCAGACTAAGCACGAAATGGCCTTCGGACGCGAATCCGTAGAAGTGGCCGGGGTGGACCAGAACGCCGTCCGTGCGCGCCACTTCAACGGACAGCTCGTCATCAGCCAGTTGTGCTTCTTCAACCGGCGGGCCCTGTTGATTTGAACCCCTTACGGAGCGACTTGGCGCCAAGAGCCTGAGCACGGCGTACCATCCTCCCTCAACCTGAAGCCGCGAAACCTGCGAATCGCAACCGAGCTGCCGGTCGAGCTCCGCCAGGTTCTGCCGCACGCGAAGCATGATCTGGGGCTGAAGAACGCGGCGCGTTTCGAGCAGATCAGGGAGCGCTGAGGCCACCGGCCCGCTCACCGAAAGATACGTGTCCGCAATGATCTCCAGACGCGCCAGGGCGCGGGCGCGGACCTCCTGCGGGCCGCTTACCACAATCCAGGCCAGCTTCATCTGCGGCAACGCCGCGATCTTCGATAGGCCGCTCAGTGTGAAACTGGGGGCGGACTCGAGACCAGCGTGGCTTCGGGCCCGATTTGACGCGGTGCCCTCTTCAGGACTCGCGGCCGCCGCGAAATCGTAGTCCAGGAAGACCTCGTCGGCAATCAGGGCCAGATTGTGGCGGACACAAAGGTCCACCAGTCCAGCGAGTTGATCATCGTGCACGAAAGAGCCGGTGGGATTGTTGGGATGTACCACCACCAACGCGCGCGGAAAATGAAATGTGCGGTCAGCGCCGCCAAGGCGCGCCGCCAGCTCCTCGAGATCAATTCGCCAGCCGGCGGCATCGTAGGTCAGCGGATATGGGATGATCTCGAGGTCGCTCAAGCCGGCGAGGAAATCGAACAGCGGGTAGCTAGGTTGCGGCACGAGGACCGCATCGCCCGCGTCAGCGAGCAGCCGGAAGAGATAGGAATAAGCCTCGCTGGTGCTCGCGGTGAGAAAGATCTGCTCAGGATCGAGCACCACGCCGCCCTCGGCATAGTAAGCTGCCACCGCCCGCCGAGCGGACAGAAGGCCGCGCGGGTCCGGTTGGTACGAAAGAGCCTCGGAGCTCGCAAGCGCCCGCAGAATCGCGTCGGAATCGTAATGGAAGCCGCAGCGCGTGGGGTTGGATTCGGTCAGATCGAGCACCGGCAGGCCCCGATGGCGGCGGCTCTCGATCTCGCGCGTCAGCGCGTTTGGTTCGAGCGGCCATTCGGTGCGGCGGGCAAACATGAAAGATCACCCTGAAGGGGAATCGGCCGAGCGGAGTCAAGGAGTCGGACTCGGTGAAGCTGGCGGTGATGAAGGAGCGGCGGCCGCCGGAGGGGATTTGGGCTTCAGAACCTCCGTGAGCTTGCAGTTGTAGTAAGGAAAGAACGACCCACCGGGCGGCGCCACCTCAACCGTCTCGCTGAAGTAGCGGGGGCCGAGGCGCGAAATCACATGTCGAAAGAGCCAGCCGGGCGGCGGATTCGCACCGCCTTCAGGATCAAAGCGGATCTGGGCATCCGTGACGCTGACGTGGTACTCGGTGATGAAACCTGTGCTCGAAAAGGCCCGCAGCGTAAAGCCCGACCCTGAAGTGCCGGCGTTCAGGAACCCGGTCCAACTTTCATGAACCGCGGGGGCGAGGTTGCCAGCGGGCAGCGTGATGTCCTCCGAGATTCGAACGAAGCGCTTGTCCAGCGCATAAGAGAGCGTGAGTTGGACGGTGCCGTCAGTTTCCTTGCCGGTTCTTGCGTCCACCGTGTGGCCCGCCCAATCACCCATGATCCATTCGAGCGCGGAAAAGTCGGGTCTCGGAGGCAGGGGAATGGTGTAGGTCGTCGGAGCTTTGTCGCCTTGCTTTCCGGCCGCTGTCAGGAGTACGGCAGGAAGCATCGCGATCAAGATAACCATCCAGCGTGAACGGTAGCGAAGCATGCCAGGACCCAGGTTCACCAAATCGAGACCATGCTCACCGCCGCGTGAGCCGACTGATGGTGCTTCGGCATTATAGCCAAATCCCGGCTTTGAGTCTTCCAACCGTCACTCGATTTCCCCTGTCGCGACCCTCGGCGGCCCAAGCGCAGCTAACCTTGGCCGCGTTGAGGTGTGAAGTCTCCCTGACTCCGACGGCGCTTATGACAAGTGAATACTATATAGTAAATAATCTTCTGACCATAATGGCCTTCCAGCCCCTCCAACTGAACCCTTGGATCGATGTCAGTCTGCCGGTGAAGATGGCCCTTTCTGAGCTTCCTGCTCACCCCGGTTGACCCCCTCTTTTCCCCGGCTCATTGACCGGGAGGATAAACCGGTAAGTTCCTTTATTATCTGTAACATTCCGGCTTTGAACGTCATTTCCTCCCCAGCGCCTTCGGCGGCCTGGCTTATCCACCACTCCGACGCCAGCAGTAGCCTTCCCCAGGCCGTCAACGGCCCCTGGTTCGGACGCCATACCCGCCCCAGCGAAGACTGCACCATCACCCGCGCGTCCATGGGCCGTTTTCCGTCCCACCAGCGGGGCGGATCGGCCTCGCGGCCCGGCGATCCCCGGCGGCACCGGACGCTGACCGTTACGGTCACGCGCCACCCCGGCCGCCGAAGCCGCAGCCTCCAGGGTTCGGGCAGCCAGCCCTGATGCTCCGCCACGGCTGCCCGGAAGTCAGGGGTGCGCACACCTCGCTCGCATTGCCGTTTTCGCCGCCACGCCCACGCGGCCACCTGCATCACCCAGCCGATCTCCCGAGGCTCGGGCGCCATGGCGTAATAGAGCGAGGTGAAGAGGCGGGCAAACTCGAGCTGCTGGGGAAGGCTGGCGCGGGCCAGGGTCTCCATCAGCCAGCGGGAGCGCTGTCCATGATCGAGAGCGTTTAGGATCACGGCCTGCTTGCCGCGGACGGTGCGGGGTCCGGTGGACTTCTGGGCGTTGCGGCGATTGGCTTCGAGGAAAGCGGAGGTGAGACGGGGGGAGCGGCGCAAAGGCATGAGAGCCCCTTTCCAGCCCAGCTCCGGTCTGAACCATTAAGTAGCTAACTTACCAGTATAAGAGGCAGGAGCCGCGCTGTCAAAGGGATTTTGTTGAAGCAGGTACCCGCTGTCCACTGCCAGCGTCGATTCGGCCTGAAACGGCGACATGAAAGGCGATGTCGCCGCCACCCGCGGGTGCACGACCTCTACTTCGAGCCGCCTTTCGAAGAGTTCAAGCCTCGAACTGTGTGGAGCCTATCGAACGCCTTCACGTCAGCGTTCAAGGAGCTGGATCCTATCCCGCAGTTCAAGGCAACGGCAAAGCTCGGCAGTTTTCTGGATGGCCGCTTCAAAGGGAGCTTCTAGATCACTTACTGGGGACGGGCACGAGCTTCCCGTGCCCGACTCCACAAATCACGAAGTTCGTGAATGTCTCGGTGCTTATTCGGTCGGGGGCGTCAGTTTCAGGCTTCGCGGCTACTCGTTGCGCAGCGCCACCATGGGATCGATCTTCGTTGCTCGTCGCGCTGGGATGTAACCGGCCAGCACTCCCACGACCGTGAGCAGGAGCATCGCACTAGCCATCGTTCCTAGGTCGCTAGGCTTCAGCCCATAGAGCTGCCCTGAGACCAATCGTGTGGCGCCGAAAGCAACAGGCAGTCCGAGGGTCACGCCTGCCGCGATCAGCAACACTGACTCACCGACGATCATTCTGAGGACTTGTACACGATCTGCACCCAAGGCCATGCGAACACCAATCTCGTTTGTTCTGCGCGCCACGGCGTAGGCCATGATCCCGTAGAGACCCACACAGGCCAGCAGCAGCGCCAGGGAGGCGAAGAAGCCGGAAAGTGTGGCCATCAGTTGCTCGTGTCCCAGGGATTCGTCCACGTGGTCGTCGAGCGTCGTGAATCCACCCAAACGTAGCCCTGGGTCAACAGCCCGAATTTCGGTGCGGACTTGTGAGATGACAGCCGCGGGCATGATCTGGGTTCGAACTGCGATGCTCATCGGGCCTGGCGACCCCTGAAAGACATCGAAATAAGCCGTGCGCGGAATCCGTTCGCGGAGAGTCTCATACTTGGAGTCTCTCACGACCCCCACAATTTCGAATTGCTGCTTGTTCTTGTCTACGCCCCACCAGCCGAATTTCCGCCCAATCGGGTTGCTGTTCCCAAAGAAATATCGGGCCATGGTTTGGTTGATGATTGCGACCTTCGGCGAGTCTTCCGTGTCTCGGGGGCTGAAGTCTCGGCCCAGGAGCAGCGGAGTACGAAGAGTTTCAAAATACTTCGGCGCCACACGATTCACGTAAACGGTGATGTTCTCCTCCGGCCTCGACGTGTAGCCCTCGACCCACACAGAATCGTCAATGCCGCCGCCCCCTGTGATCGGCTCCATCACAGAAGCACTTGCGGAGTGGACGCCGGGGATTGCTTCGATCCTCTCCAGAATCTGTTTGTAGAAGCCCGTTGTGGCCACTCCCTTATGCTCGCTTTTCGTGGGGTCAACGTCGAATAGCAGCACATTCTTGCGGTCGAATCCCGGATCGATGTTCTCGAGGTTTTCGAGAGTGCGCACAAAAAGACCTCCGCCGAACAGTAACAAGAGCGAGAGCGCGACCTGCGAAACCACCAGGACTTGGCCCATACCGAGGCGCGATCGTTTGGAGGATGCCCTGTCGGCGCTATCTTTGAGGGCAGGGGTGAGATCCACTCGAGTGCTCCGCAGTGCGGGAACCAATCCGAACAGAATCGTAGCCAGAAGCGAGATCGCTCCCGTGAAGCCCAATATCCGAGGATCGGGACGCACATCGAGGACGAGAGGCCTGCGCCCGACGGACATGAGGGCGACGATGGTATCGCTACCCCAATAAGCGCACAGCAAGCCGAGAGTGCTCGCCGCGACTGCCAGCATCGCACTTTCGGTGAGAAGTTGGCGGATCAGGCGGAAACGGCCAGCCCCGATAGCCAGGCGTACGGCGATCTCTTTCCGCCGTACCGCGGCACGTCCCAACAGGAGATTCGCAACGTTTATGCAAGCGATCAGCAGAACCAGGCCTACCATCGTCATCAGGATGGACAACGTGCTGGAAAGTCCCTTAGGCAAGCCGAAGACAATTCCGCTCGAGGCCGACGTGACATCCAGCCGCTGCGAAAAGAGGTCCCTTCGCTCCGCTGGCGACGCACCTTTCATAGGAATTTCAGTCAGGATCTGACGGTGGATGACATCGAGATCAGCGCGGGCTTCTTCTTGGTCCACACCTGGCTTGAGGCGTCCCATGATCCTCAGCCAGTGATAGTCGGGTTGATCGAGCCACGACTGCTCATCGTGGAAGGCCGGCTCCATTACCATGGGAACGTAAATGTCGGGCGAATACCCGACTTCCGGACCGGAAAACCCCGGCGGGGTCACTCCAACAATCGTGAACAGTGTTCGATTGAGCGTGATGCTCTTCCCGACGACCGAGGATTCCAGACCGAAGCGACGCTTCCAGTACCCGTAGCTGATGACGGCTACAGCGCTGTTCTGCGGCGTCTTGTCGTCCTCACTCGTAAACGTGCGGCCGACTGCGGCATTCACACCTAGAAAGGGGAAGAAATTGCCGGACACGATTCGCCCGTCGAGCGCCTCAGCCTGACCGTCTACGCTTGAATCCAAGTTGTTCAGCCAGCCGATGGCAACCATTTCCGAGCACACATCGTTTCCGTCGCGAAAGCGCCTGTATCCAGGGTACGAGAAGCTTGAAACTCCGTACGGACCGACGGTGGAAAGCTGAACGAGGGCTTGGGGACTGCGTACCGGGAGGTCCCTCAGCATCACTGCGTCAATCACGCCGAAGATCGCCGTGTTGGCGCCAATGCCCAATGAGAGCGTCAGGACGGCTACTGCGGTGAATCCCGGGCTTTTCCTTAGCAGCCGGAGGCCATAGCGAACGTCCTGCAAGAAGCCCTCGATGTAGTTGACTCGGCGCATATCCCGGCACTCCTCTTTGATCTGCTCGACGCCTCCGAGTTGGCGTAAGGCAGCATATCGAGCGTCCTGCGGCGGCATTCCCTCGTCAAAGAAGACGGTTTGCGCCTCCTCAACGGAATGCCATGCTTGCGCCGGTTGCCCGTGTTCTTTCGGTTGTCCCACTCGAAATGAAGCGCAGCCACGCTCAGAAGTGTACCTACAATGTAATGGACAAGCAACCTTGACTTAAGGGTCCGGGCTGCCACCTCCAAAGCATCAGGAGCAAGCAGCGTAGCCCGGTTTCGCAAGGGCCGCAGCTTTTGATTCCGAAGGTCCCAAGAGCGTCGGACCTTGGAAGCGGGTCCGCTTCAAGCAACTAATAATCGCTAGCGGTGCGAGTCTCAAGACTGCATTTGACCCCAAGGCGCGGGAACGAAGGCTATAATCGGGGGGTGAAGTCCCTGGAGGATTACATTGCCCTGGCTGCCGAGCAACACAAGCACCTTTGCCCCGGGCAGGTGCTGGGCGTGCGCATGGCGATGCTGGGCCTACGTTCCATCGGCGTCGAGGAACCCGACGCGCACCACAAGCGCCTGCTAACTTTTGTTGAGATCGACCGCTGCGCCACCGACGCCGTCAGCCTGGTGACGGGTTGCCGGCTGGGCCTGCGGACGCTGAAATACCTTGATTACGGCAAGGTGGCGGCCACTTTTGTTGATCTCGAGACCGGCAAGGCGGTGCGGGTGGCGGCGCGCGACGACTCGCGGCTGAAAGCTAAGGCGATGTTCCCGGAATGCGCCCATCCTTATCGCCAGCAGCTCCAAGCCTACAAGGTGATGGACGATCAGGAGCTGTTCACCCTGCAGCCTGTGCGGGTGAAGCTGGGGCCCGATGACCTGCCCGGCCGGCCCCGGTCGCGTGTGACCTGCCAGCAGTGCGGCGAGGGCGTCAATGACGGGCGGGAGATGCGGGTGGGCGATCGAGTGCTGTGTCAGGCGTGTGCGGGCGGGGGCTACTACGAACGGCAGGAGCCAGAAGAAAAACAATGAGCCCCAGCTTTCAAATCCCAGACTCGGAACCCGGGGGCTTGAATCCCGAACCGCGAACTCCGGACTCCGAACCTGACAAGCCCCCCGTCTCAAGTCGCGCACCTCGCCGCCCAATGCCAGTGGCCACGCTGGTGATTATCGCGCTGTGCGTGGCGGTCTTCATTCTGCAGACACTGGCCGGCGGGTCAAAGAATCCTGACGTTTTGCTCGACTTCGGGGCTTCCTTCAAACCCTACTTTCAGCAAGGACAATACTGGCGAGCGGTGATGCCGATGTTTCTCCACATCGGCTGGTGGCACCTGTTGGTGAACATGTATGCACTCTATTATCTGGGGCCGCTGCTCGAGGAGATGTACGGCTACGGCCGGTTTGCTTTCATTTACGTGCTCGCCGGGATTAGCGGATCCCTGCTTTCCATCTTTCACAGCCACAGCGTGGCGGCAGGCGCTTCGGGTGCGATTTTCGGCGTGGCCGGGGCCATCCTGGTAGCCGGCTCCCTCCACCGCGAAGCGCTCCCTTACCGGCTGGCCAGGATTTTCAGCCGGGGCAGGCTCGGTCTCACGCTACTCGTCTTTGTCGCAGTTCAGCTCGCCTTCGGCTACCTCTCGACCAACATCGACAACTGGGGACACCTGGGAGGGCTGGCGGGCGGTGCGATCCTGGCCGCGTTGATCCCGCCTCCGAAGCTGCCTGACGCTGACGGCTGGGTGGCGGGGCGATCGGCCGGAGCACCACCTTTGATGCCCGGCGGGGCACCTGCCATGGGAGAATCAGCGCCGTCACAGGCGATCGTGTGGGTGCCGGTGATCGTGGTGGCGCTGGGAATGATTGCGGCCGCGAGCCACTATCGCGTGGCGCGTCACTTGAGCCGATTGCTGGCCGAGGGCGCGCGCCTACAGAACGCCAAACAGCTCGACCAAGCCTTCGACCGTTACAGACAGGCGGAGCAGCTCGATCCGCGCGATGAGAGGTCTCACGAGGAACTCGCTCTGCTTGATCTTCAGGCTCACCGCCTCCCGGATGCCATCAGCGAATTCAGCCAGGCGCTTCGGATCAATCCGGATTCAATCGAGGCTCAGGCTGGGCTCGCGGCCGCTTATCAGGAGAGCGGCGATCTTGCCCAGGCGCAGCGCGTCTTCGAGCGCCTGGCCAGCAGCAATCCGCATAGCGTCGAAATCCAGGAGGAACTGGCGGACATCCTCGCCGGGCAGAAGCTGTATCAGCCCGCCATCGATCATTATGTGGAGGCTCTTCACCTCAGCCCCAACCTGGCGCTTGCCCACAATAACCTTGCCTGGCTCTATGCCACAGCTGACGATGAAAAATTCCGCAACCCCAACGCTGCGCTCGATCATGCGGGCAAGGCCGTTGAGTTGACGTCCTGGCGCCAGCCCGACTTCATCGATACGCTGGCGGAAGCTTTTTACGTGAATGGCAACTACGCCGAGGCGGTGAAAACGCAAGCGAAGGCGCTCCAACTCGCGCCCGACAACAAAGAACTGCAGGAACACATGGCGCGCTATCAAAAGGCGGCGCAGAATTGAAGATTGATAACGATGTCAGCGCCGGGGATTCCCCTTTCGCGGGAATGGCCCCACCGGCCAATGATTCCGGTATCCCGATTCACCCGACTCTCAAGTCAGTTACCAATCTTCGATCAACACGGCGTGAACTTCACGCGGGCCGTGGACGCCCCGGATTAAAATCTGCTCGATGTCGGCGGTGCGGCTGGTTCCGGTAATCAAGACTACCGAACGGCCCGGAGACGGATTCAGCACCCGCAAGCCTTCAAGCACTTCCTCGAGAGTTCCCACCACCTGGCGGCGAAGATAGAAAGCGATGTGGATCGGGGGCGCCAGCGATGAAAGCTGGGCGCCCTCGGTGAGACTGGAAAGTACGAGAGTCCCGCTCTCGGCCAGGGCGAAATCGACGCCAGTTACGCCGGCGGCGGCGGAAAAGCACCGCTCGCGGTAGTCGTGGGCCGCCGCACCGAACGTGGAGTCTGGGTCGTTACTTGTGCCGACGGGCCAAGTCCACGCGGGTACGCCGATATCCTTGCACACCCCTTCGAGGTCCAGGCGGGCGAGCAACGGATTCCGGGACAAGACGACGCCATCGGCGCGTTCAACTTTGAAGACCTGGGAAAGCAAGCCGCCGATTTCAGAGCTCTGGATCCGGTGCGCCGAGGCTCCCACCTTTGTGAGCTCCTGCTCGAACCGGGTTATGAGATCTGCTGGTTCAATCGGGGGAAGAACGGCGCCGAGGTCCGGCAGGGCCGCAAGATCGCTCGGGGTGCTGGTCTGGCCTTGGGGCAAGGCGAGCGCCTGGCGAATACGTTGCAACATTTCCTGCCGAGTCGACAAAAATGCACCTTCGGGAGCCGGAGGAGCATTCTAACACGAGTCACTGTTTGCGTAACGGTAACAAAACAATGGATTAATCAAATCTTACGCAGAGTGGCAAAAGAATTGTTGAGCAGGGCGGCCGGATATGCTAATTTCTGCAACCAATTCGGCTCTTGCGACATCGGAAGTAAGTGCAAAAAAAGGACAGGGGTTTGGCCCGTCCCCTGAGTGAAAAGGATAAACGAAGATGCCGACTACAATTGTTAAGCCCCGAAAGGCTTCATACAAAACCATTCTGCTGAAGAAGCGGCAGGAACTACTAGCTTCGATTCGGAGTGAGCCCGACGCTCTCTCAATCATGCAAACGCCCGACGAAGTTGAGTTTGCCGTCAAGACGGCGGCGCAGGACGTTTCGGCAGTCACGGCCGATCTGCGTAGCCAAACCCTGCGCGAGGTGGAAGGGGCCTTGGTGCGTGTAAGCCGGGGCTCGTATGGTATTTGCGAAACGTGCGGGGATGAGATCGCTTTGGCGCGCCTGAAAGCGATCCCCTGGGCGCGGCGCTGCGTAACCTGCGAGGAGCTAATGTCGCGGAACTGAGTCAGTTACAAAGTCCTTGGACCTGAGCGGCGACCCGGCGGTCGCCGTTTTTTTCACCGCCTCCTGGCAGAGCCCTTGTCACGGAGCGCGACGGAGCCTCCGGCTTCCACCTTCCCAGTCGCCTCGAAGCTAACCATCGCCAAAGAGGCGGGTTTCGGCGTTTCGAGTGGATCCAACCCTGCTTGCAAATCTCCATGAATTGAATATGTGGTGTATTTCTATAGTCTTAGCTTGGACTGACAATTGGTATTGACAAAGCGTCACTCAGCCTTTATGATTAGCAACCGCTAAGGTCTTGCGGCATCTAAATCGTATTGGTCGGACATGGGTTTAGAGGTCCGGCTTTGAGGAGATTAGGCAATGGGCAAAATCATTGGAATCGATCTTGGGACCACCAATTCTGTGGTGGCGGTTATGGAGGGTGGATCGCCTGTCGTTATTGCGAACCCGGAAGGCGGGCGTACGACTCCGTCCGTGGTAGCCTTCACCAAGACTGGAGAGCGCCTGGTGGGACAGGTTGCTAAGCGGCAAGCCATCACCAACCCGGAGAATACGATTTATTCGATCAAGCGCTTCATGGGCCGGCGCTTCAGCGAGGTGCAGAGCGAAGTCAAGACGGTGCCTTTCCGGGTTGTCGAGGGCCCGAACGGCGATGTGCGTGTGGTGGCGCAGGGCAAGGAGTACACCCCGCCCGAGATCTCGGCCATGATCCTGCAGAAGATGAAAGATGCGGCCGAGCAGTATCTGGGCGAGAAGATCACCCAGGCCGTGATTACGGTACCGGCCTACTTTAACGACAGCCAGCGTCAGGCCACCAAGGACGCCGGCAAAATTGCCGGGCTCGAGGTGCTGCGCATCGTCAACGAGCCCACCGCCGCTGCGCTGGCCTACGGTCTCGACAAGGAGAAGGACGAGACCATCGCCGTCTACGACTTTGGCGGCGGCACCTTCGACATCTCCATCCTCGAAGTCGGCGAGGGTGTGGTGGAAGTGAAGTCGACGAATGGCGATACCCACCTGGGCGGCGACGATATCGACAAGCGGGTGATGGACTGGATCGTGGATGAGTTTCGCAAGGATCAGGGCATCGACCTGTCGAAAGACCGTATGGCGCTGCAGCGACTCAAAGAAGCAGCCGAGAAAGCCAAGATGGAGCTTTCCACGGTTCTCGAAACCGACATTAATCTGCCCTTTGTCACGGCCGATGCGTCCGGCCCCAAGCACCTCAACATGAAACTGACGCGGGCGCGGTTCGAGCAGATGTGCGAAGACCTCTTCCAGCGCTCGGTCGGTCCGGTGAAGCAGGCGTTACAAGACGCGGGAGTTGGCCCGGACCAGATCCATGAAGTGGTGCTGGTCGGCGGATCGACGCGCATTCCGCGGATCCAGGAGATTGTTAAGAATCTGTTCAATGGCAAGGAGCCTCACAAGGGTGTTAACCCGGATGAGGTGGTGGCGGTGGGCGCGGCGGTGCAAGCGGGCGTGCTGGGCGGAGAGGTCAAGGACCTGCTCTTGCTGGACGTGACGCCGCTGACGCTCGGCGTGGAGACGTTCGGCGGAGTCATGACCCCGCTGATCCAGCGCAATACGACGATTCCCACCCGGAAGAGTGATGTCTTCTCTACGGCCGCTGATAACCAGGAGTCGGTCGAAATTCACGTTCTGCAGGGTGAGCGGCCGCTGGCCAAGGACAATCGAACGCTGGGCAAATTCCACCTGGTGGGCATTCCCATGGCGCCGCGCGGCGTGCCTCAAATCGAGGTAACGTTCGACATCGACGCCAACGGCATCCTGAACGTCTCCGCCAAAGACAAAGGCACGGGTAAGGAGCAGAAGATCACCATAACCTCCTCGAGTGGTCTTTCCAAAGAGGAAGTGGACCGGATGACCAAGGAAGGCGAACTCCACGCTGAGGAGGATCGCCGCGCCAAGGAAGAGATCGAACTCAAGAATCGCGCCGACGCTATGGTTTACTCGACGGAGAAGATCCTGAAGGAGAACCGCGAGAAGGTGCCGGCAGAAGACGCCAAGGCTATCGAGGAAGCCCTCGAGGAGGCTAAGAAGGCCATCCAGGCCGGAGACAGCTCCAAGATCACGGCAGCGGTCGAGAATCTCACTAAGGCCTCCCACAAGCTGGCGGAGGTCATGTATAAGCAGGCTGGGCCAGGTCCGACAAGCAGCGGCGCGGCTGGGGCAGCTGCGGGAGCCGGAACTTCTACAGGTGGCAATGGCCAAGCCAAGACCGACGGCGAGGTAATCGACGCCGAAGTGGTGGACGAGGGAAAGAAGAGCAACTAGGGAGAGCCCAAGGCGGGCCCCCCGGGGGATAAACTGAAAGACGCGCCAGAGACGTTTTTTAGAATCAACAAAACTGTCAAAAAACGAACCTAGAACGAACCTAAACGAACCCGAGACAAACCCGGCTGGATTTCCAGCAACCCGGAGCCAACCGAGAGAGGTAAAAGGGCAGAGAGGATGTGTTTAGGAAGCTACCCGTCGACCTATTGAAACAAGGGCCGGTGGGACTTGGAGGAACTAGTGGAACATCGAGCCCAAGTCGGAGTTGAATGCCCTCAGTGCCACTTCCGGCAGTTCATGGAGGTGGAGACGGATCTGGTGGGGACGCTGCAGGATTCCAGGGTGGCGCAGAAGGTTTACGCCGAGCTCCAGGCCTGGATGATCTCCCGCTGCCCCGAACATTTGAAGGCGATTGCGGGAATGAGCAAGAATTAGCCGTCCAGGCTCGGTTCAGGAGGCTGCGAAAGTCTTGATAGGCCGCGTCCCGATGGAACAGAAGCGGCCGGCAGGGGAACTTGAGCACTGCCGGTCATGTTCGACTCTCGATGGATAAGGAGTTCACCCATGCTGCAAGCGCGTCGGCTGGGTTTCAGGGCTGAGTCCTCGGCCGCCATGTCAGTGAGTTGATGATGCCTGTCGAAACCCAAAAAGACTACTACGCCATCCTTGGCGTGGCTCGCGACGCTAAGCCTGAGGCGATCCGGAAGGCTTACCGGCACCTGGCCCGCAAGTACCATCCTGACGTCAATCCCGGAAACAAAGGGGCAGAAGAGAAGTTCAAGGTGCTTTCCGAAGCCTACGAGATCCTGAGCGACGAAAAGAAGCGTAAAGTCTACGATCAGTACGGCTTCTACTCGGACAGTATCCCCCCGGGGGGCTATCCTGGCACCGGAAATGCTGCCGCGGCATATTCGGCGGGAGGCGCCGGATCGCCGGGTGGCTTCGATTTCTCCGGCTTTGACTTCTCTGACTTTGACGTCGGCGGTGCCCGGACAGACCGACGGACGGCGGCGGGTGCTGGCGCCTCCGGCGAAGAGGGGGGCGGATCGTTCCGGGATTTCTTCGCCCAGATTTTCTCCCGCGGCGCGCGTCCCGAACCGGAGGGAGACGAGGAGGCGCGTGGACGCGATCTTGAACACCACATGCACCTCGGCTTCTGGGATGCTATCCGCGGCACTCAGGTACGGGTGACCGTGAACCGCAACGAAACCTGTCCCGTCTGCAAGGGGACAGGCGCCGGCAAGGGCGCGCCCACCGTTTGCCCCACTTGCGAAGGAACCGGCCGCCTCAACCGCCAGTCCGGGGCCATGCGCTTCACGGGACCTTGTCCGGATTGCGGGGGAACGGGCAAGCGCCGCCCCGTTTGCCCCAACTGTTCCGGATCGGGCCACATCACCCGGTCCGAAACTTTCGAGGTCCGCATTCCGCCGGGCGTGGACCAGGGCTCGCGCGTGCGGGTACCTGGCAAAGGCAATGCCGGAAGGAAGGGCGGGCCGCCCGGCGATCTTTACATCGTCACGGAGGTGGAGCCCCACCCCTTCTTTGAGCGCCGAGGGGACAACATCTACGTGAAGCTGCCGGTTACCGTCACTGAGGCCGCCCTGGGCGCTAAAGTCGAGGTGCCCACGATCGACGGACCGAGCACCATCAAGATTCCACCCGGTACCCAGAGTGGCCAGAAGCTGCGCCTGCGAGGCAAGGGCGTGCGCTCATTGCGCGGCGACGCACGCGGCGATCAGTTTGTGGAGGTCCAAGTGGTCGTGCCAAAGGTGGCGGATGAGCGCTCCAAGGAGCTCTTGCGAGAGCTTGGCCAGCTTAATCCCGAGGACCCCCGTCAGGGTTTGAGGATCGAAACCGGAGGCTAATCCCTAGGCTAGTCATGAAACCACGCCGACACAAAGCGCACGCCAGGAGCAAGGCCGGTTACATGATCAGCGCGGTGGCAGCGATGTACCATATCCACCCCCAGACCTTGCGGCTCTACGAGCGCGAAGGGCTGCTCGCGCCCTCGCGCAGCGAGGGCAACACCCGGCTTTACACTGAAGAAGACCTGGGGCGGCTGGAGGTGATTCTCAGCCTCACGCGCGACCTCGGCGTGAATCTCGCCGGGATCGAGATCATTCTCAACATGAACGCGCGCATGAAAGAGATGGAACGCGAGGTCCAGGCCTTGGTGGAATTCGTGCGCCGCGAAGTGGCCCCAACGAATGCGGCGCCAGGGCGCGTCGAGAACGCGTTGGTCCGCGTGGGCCGGCCGCACATTGTCCGCACCCGAATCACCCGGGCCCGCTGATGGATATCGATGAGAATCCTGCTGGTGGAAGACGAGCGCAAAGTGGCCAGCTTCGTGGCGCGCGCTCTCAGGGAACAGGCTTACGCGGTGGATGTGGCCGAGAGCGGGGATCGCGCTTTGAGCCTTGCTTCCGAGGTTCTCTATGACGCCATCCTGCTGGATCTGCGTCTGCCCGACGTCGATGGCGTCGAAGTGTGCCGGGCCCTGCGCCGCCGAGGTGTAAACTCACCCGTGCTCATGCTGACCGCGCGCGGCCTGGTGGAGCACCGCGTGGAAGGGCTTGACGCCGGCGCCGACGATTATCTCACCAAACCTTTCGCCTTAGCGGAGCTGCTGGCGCGCGTACGAGCACTGGTCCGCCGCGGGTTTCAGAAGAGCGCCGCCAACCTCAACTTTGCCGACCTCGGGCTCGAACGTCATCGCCGCCGCGTGCACCGCGCGGGGAGCCCGATTCCGTTGACCTCGAAGGAATTCGCTCTGCTGGAGTTGCTCCTGCTTCGCGCGCCGGAGATCGTCCCCCGCAGCGAAATCCTTGAGCACATCTGGGACGCTCACTTCGACAGCGGTACGAATCTGGTGGAGGTTTACGTCAACCGGCTTCGCCAGAAGATCGATCACAACCACAGCGTGAAGCTGATTCACACGGTTCGAGGCGTGGGTTATCGCTTGGGCCGTGAAGCTTAGGAGGCCGGCGGCTCGAGGGGCTCATGGGCGTGTGCAGAGGAACCGGCACAAAGAGCCGTGCGGCCGCCGCCCCCAGAGCCGAAGAATCTGGCCTCAAGATCGGCTTAGCTCGGCAGCGCCATGCGCAGCTTGGACTTGCTGAGGGCCTTCACGAGTTGCGTTTCGGCCATGTCCTTGCTCCACTCGCGCACGACGGCAATCTCGTCCACGAGCAATTGCCAGGCGCGGTCAAACATGCGCTTCTCGCGGAAGGAAAGAGGTTTGGCTTGGCTCAGAAGAAGCAACCCCTTGAAGACCTCGGCGACCTCCAGCAGCGATCCGCTCCGCATCTTCTCGGAGTTCTCCTTGAAGCGATCCTTCCAGTCGTGGGGAGGCTTCATGCCGCCGTTGTTGAGGTAATCAAGAACCACCGTGATCTCCCGCAACTTGGCCACGCGCCGCAGGCCGAGGTTAGCCACGTTGCTGGTGGGCACCATCACACGCAGGCCGTTGGAATTGAGCTTGAGCATGTAAAACATCTCGGGTTGACCGGTCAGATTACGATGGGAAATCTGTTCGATGGTGCCTACGCCTTGGTTGGGATAAACAATCTTATCGCCGACGTCAAAGTTCATAAACCCCCCGGCTGTCGATTTTGTTGCTATGCATAGCCTAACCCCGGAGCCGTCTCTAGTCAAGGCCGACCAACAGACACCAGGGCCACCAACAACAAGCCATCGAGTAGGCTGCCCCAAAATGGCGTCATTCCGCGGGAGAGCGAGTTTTGGGATGGCGAAGGCTAAAGATCAAGAACAGGCCACCGATCACGACGAACACCAGAGCGCTTCCCTCCGGGCCGACGGCGCCTCCCGTGAGCCAGACTGGGCCGTGAAACGACGAATTGAGCAGGTGCCCCGGGATCATGGCCCCGCTGTCCGGAACCGAGTAGAGAAAGCTTTCCGAGTAGTCCCAACTGGCGTGCAAGCCGATGGCAAACCAGAGGCTTCCCGTGCGGCGA
>DATDGR010000174.1:0-3624 GCA_036521995.1 Terriglobia bacterium
GTCCAAAACGCGAACCGCGGCTAGTGACTGCCGCGGGCTAAAGGCGTGTCCAACCACCATCCCCTAACGGCCGTAGTGGATTTCAACCGTATAACCGGGCAATGGTCGAGTAGCTCAGCCATTAGGCTTTTGCCCTCACAGATCCGAGCATGCGGGTTTCCCGCACTCGGCTCCTCCTGAAGTTTACCCGAGTCAGCAAGTAGCCACCGGCCGGGGATGGGTGATGCGTGGAGTGGGCAAGGGGAAACGTTCGAGCAACCGAGCGTAGCGCTCCCACGTCAATTGCCGCTGGCTACGGCGATTGAGCGCCCGATACCAAAGGCCTCGTGTCAATTGGTGGAAGGCGTGAATCCGACTTAGATTGCTCGGCAGACCAAAGTACGCAAAGTGTCCGCGCAAAACGCTGCACAGCCATTGATACTGCAACACAATCGGCGTGTGCATCCGCCGTCGCGCCTCGATACGCAGTTCCTTAAGCTTCCGCGTGAGCCGCTGATGATCGGTACGACGCTTAACCACGAAACGACCGTCCCGGCTCCGCGCACAGTAGTGCGTAAATCCCAGGAAGTTAAACGTTTCGCAGCGACGGGCACCGCGCTTCCTTCGCAGCTCACTTACGAGCTTGCCGAACTCGATGAGGCGAGTCTTCTTCTCCTGGAGCGCGAGCTTGAACTTCGCCAGACGCTCCTTGAGATCGACCAGCATCCGTCGCGCATCATCCTCGTACTGAAAGCCCATCACGAAGTCATCGCAATAACGCACGATAATAACCCGTCCTCGTGCGTAGCGTGTCCTCCACTGATGGACCCAGCGGTCGAGCGCGTAGTGCAGAAAGATGTTGGCGAGAAGTGGGCTTATTCCTGAACCCTGCGGCGTCCCCTGCACTGTCTCACTCCATCGCTGCCCCTCCATCACGCCGGCCCCAAGCCATCTGCGGATGAGCCGCAGAATCCTTTGGTCGGCAATCCGGTGCGCGACCATCCGTAGCATCCACTCGTGGTCAACCGAGTCGAAGAAGCTTCGGACGTCGGCGTCAAGCACCCAGTTCACATACTGTGTCATGAACGCTGAATGCAGCGCCTCAAGGGCCTGATGCGGGCTTCGGCCTGGCCGAAACCCGTACGAGAAGCCCCAGGAAGTCAACCTCGTAGATGGCGCTCAAAATCTCGGCCACCGAACCCTGAATGATCTTATCTTCGAGCGCGGTAACGCCGAGTGGTCTCTGGCCACCGTCGGCCTTGGGAATGTACACCCGCCTGACTGGCTGCGGCCGGTAGCGTCCCGAGTGAATCTGCGCGTGAAGTCGCTTGAGGTTTCGCGCCAGCTCCTGCTCGTAGTTCGCCACCGTCTCCCCATCGACTCCCGGAGCGGCGCTTCGCTTGAGTCGTTTGAAGGCACGCTCCAGGGCACTCATATCAACGTGATGTAACAGCGCTGTGAATCGTGTGCGCTTGTCCCTCCTCGCTGCCTCGTTGACCCGCGCGAGATTCGACGGCAGGGTGACCCGGCTCTGCGTCCGGACTCTACCAATCTCGCGCAGTTCTCCCTCAGGCCGATCCCTTCCCTCCGCACACCTCGTTTCCTTCGGCGACATCATCAGTACTATGGATCGGTCCGACTCCCGGCCTCAGCTCGGCGCGGCGCTTCGGTTCTCCCTCGCGCCACGCCCCCATCGGCGACCATTCCGACGGCCCCGGCCGGGCCTCCTGGGTTCCGACAACGACCTTTCATGCGTGATGCGGTCAACGACCCCGGTGAAGCGACACCGTCTCGCATAGCGACGGCGCACACACGGCCTTCGACTAACGGAACAGTCTCGGCCTCCACCACATTCAACCTTTCGGGGCTAACTACCCGCACCCCACACAACCCCTGTCTACGCTTCGGACCCCGCGTTACCACGACGCCCGCAAGACTCGGTTCCGACCCTGCCCGCTACGGCTCTGGTCGGCCGGACTTCCACCCGTATGTCCTCGTCAGCTTTATCCCAGCGCACCCCGTTTCGCTGTTGGAATTGAGTGAGCGGCAAATAGTCATTTAAGCGGCCTTGTCAGTATCGTCAACCCTGCGCTCGGTACGATTGAGCTGCGCGTCGTGAGCGCGCAGTGCGGCGACCAGGATCGGCATCGCGCGATAGCATACGAGTTTGCGAAAGCCACGCTCGGCTTCGAGCACCCCGGCGGCGGTCCAGCGCAGCACCATGGTACCGTTCTGCCAGCGTTTGACCCGGCGGCCGATCTCACGCACCCGCCCGAACAGGTTCTCGATCAGGTTAGTGGACGACAGCACCCGTTCGAGATTCTCGGGCAGCCCTAGGCCCATCACGGTCAGGGTTTCCTCCAGCCCCTCGCGCAGCGAGGCTGCGGCGCCCGGATGCTGATGTTCAAGCCGACGGGCGAGACCCTCGAGCAGGCGCCGGGCGCGCTTGGCGTCGCGCATCGCGTAAGCCTGATTCATCGCGCTGCGGATTGAACCGCGCAACCGCTCAGGCAGGGCGTCGGTGACATTGCGCTTCTTGTGCTCGCGGCAGCGCTGAATCAGGGCGTGCGCGCCCAACACTTCCACCACCGCCTTATGCAGCGCTTTGGCGCCGTCGATCACGATGAGCATCGCGCGGCTGCTATCAAGGCCGCGCTCGACCAGATCGGCCAGCAAAGCCCGGACGGCGGCAGCGTTCTCGGTCGCGCCCTCGCGCAGCCCCAGCACGTGTTTGTCGCCTTGGGCATCGACGCCCACGGCCGCCAGCACGACGTGCTCGCCGAAGTGCACCCCGTCAATCAGCAGTGCGACTACGTGGATCTGGCGCAAGTTGCGGCTCATCAGTTCGGCCAGTTTACGCTCCGTACCGTAGACGAAGCGTTCGCTCACTGCGCTCTTGCTGACGCCACGCACGATAACCGCTTCCGGCAGTGGCTCTAACGAACGCGCGTAGCCGCGCGTCGAGACCCCCAGCACCATCTGCTCCAGAGCGCGCTCGTCTAATGGATCGCGTGCGCTCCATTCCCGCCAGCTCGGCAACCTGAGCTCGCGACCTTCGACACTGCGCGCTCGTGGCCGCGCCACCGAGACCCGCCGCCCGCCCAGCACCAGCGAGCTTGCCACGTGGCCCGCACGCAGGGCCTGACGATCAGCCAGATGTTCGTAGCGTGCGCCGCACAGCGCCACCCGTTCCTTTTCCAGAACTTCGTCCACGCACGCCAGCCCGGCCCCGATCACCGTGTCGTACAGCGCTTCGCGGACCATGCCCGGCAAGTGCAACCACAGTTGCCCCGGCGCCGCTTTCCTTCCACCCTCACCCTGGGCACTCTTCCTCATGGCGGCCTCCTCCTTTTACCCAACCCGATCTTCCGATCGGGCGAGGATCGCAGCCACTCAATTCTCAACAACTCTCAGGACATCGCCACTGCGGGCTGCTCGTAAATGAACTCCGCAAGCTGTAAGTCGTTCAGCATTCGAGCGAGTTCTTCGACAGGCTTGGGAACGATAACGCGAACCAGCGACATCCGGAGCTCGCGTCCGATCACCGACAGCGTTTGTAGCAGCTCCTTGGCATCAGCAGCCAACCGATCAATTCGAGAGGCAAGCATCCCTTGCACGGTGGGCGGCATCTTGAGCTCTGCGATA
>DATDGR010000175.1:0-6073 GCA_036521995.1 Terriglobia bacterium
GCCGAGCACCAGCCCATACATCACCCAGAATGAGATCGGTTTCGAGCCGAAGGCCACACTTGCGAACCAGTTCCAAAGCTGTTGAAGCACGAAGGTTTCGTAAAGGCTTACCGGTACGCCTATAGCCCAGAACAGCAAGACTTTCTTAACCATCGACCCGCCTCTCGTTATTTCTGTGGCTGCGAGCGGGCCGATTATACACCTTCACTTTTCACTTGACAAATAACCTAACGCAAGGTTATTATTTTACACAATGAGTAAGGCTAGTGAAGCGGCGAAAGAACTCGCAAAACAGAGCGTTCGCGCCCGGCGCGAAAGATGGGGCGAAAAGGAATTCAAACGGCGGATGCGCGAGTGGGGGAAGCTCGGCGGACGTCCGCGAAAGCCGAAAGGGGAATCACGCCATGGCAATCTTTAAGCGCATCTACCGCGAAGCAGACGGGAAGCGAAGGCGCGGGGTCTACTGGTTTAACTTCTGGTGGAATGGCCAGCACATTCAGAAGTCCACCAGTCAGGGCAACCCGGACGTAGCCCGGCAGATGGAAGCCGCCTACAAGACGGCGCTCGCCAAAGGCGAAGTGGGAATCGCCGAATTGAAACCCACGCCCACCTTTTCAGAATTCGCCAAGCAGTTTCGGCAGTCGGTTGAAACCCAATGCGCCGCGAAGCCGTTGACGGTGGGATTCTATCTCTCGAAGCTCGCCCGCCTCTTGGAGTTCACACCACTGGCTCAGGCGCGGCTTAACGTGATAGACGAAGCCATGATTGCCAGCTACGTCCAGCACCGGCGGGCCGTCGTGAATAATGACAGGCCCATTGCGCCGGCCTCCGTCAACCGAGAACTGGCCACACTGCGAAAGGCTTTGAGGCTTGCTCAAGAATGGCGCATCATCAACCGTGTACCACGTATCCGGATGCTGCCGGGCGAGCGGACACGCGAGTTCGTGCTTTCCCGCGAGCAAGAACGTATGTACCTTGAATTCGCACCGCAACCGCTGAGGGATGCCACCATATTGATGCTTGATGCTCCGCTCCGCGTGGGCGAATTGCTGGCCCTTGAATGGCGCGATGTGGCCCTTTCGGCCGCCCCCGGCGCTCCGCATGGCTTTTTGAGCATCCGCCGGGGCAAAACGGCGAATGCACGCCGCTTTATTCCGCTCACGGGCCGCGCCCATGCCATTCTCGAGAGTCGGCAAGCGAAGACCGTGTCCGCGTTTGTGTTTACGGATGGTTCGGGAATCGAGCCGCTGTCCAGGTTTACCCTGCGGGACCAACACACCAAGATGCGCCAAACGCTGAAGCTTCCCGCGGACGCGGTTATTCACTCTTTCCGCCACACTGCGTGTACGCGCTTGGGCGAAGCCGGAGCGGACGCCTTCGCCATCATGCGGCTGGCCGGGCATTCCACCGTGACGGTCTCTCAGAAATATGTGCATCCATCCGCCGAAGCCCTTGGCTTGGCAATTCAGCGGCTGGAAGCCATGAACCAAAGAGCCGCGCCGAGCGTGCCGGAAGGTCAAAATCCCGACACGGCTACTACGGTTTCTACTACGACAAAAGAGGGCCAGTTTGGAACCGCGAAGCAACTAATTTAGAATCAATGCGGAAGTGCATGCGGGCCGGTGTTCGCCCAGGACTTCAAATCCTGTGGGTCCGCCTCTGGCGGACCGGTCGGTTCGACTCCGACACACTTCCGCCACCGATCGGTCCCCGCCGTGCCCAATGGCAGGGTTTGGGGCAGCCGGGCCAACCGACACCCAGGGCCCGCGTGGGTCTCGGTCAGCTCTGCAACTTGACGCTCGGAGTCGTTCGTTGTATGTTAGATATCCCTACAGTAAATACCCGATAGGGGTGGATATTTGAGCCGAGGCATGGTCGGGTTGGATTCGGAAAAGCTCTGTTTGCTCGATTTGAGCGAGCCACCGAGGCTCGGCCCGAATCTCGACGGCTTCAGGACGGCAATGACGTTCAAAGCCGGAATGTATCAGATTACAAAGAGGTTGCCGATTTATCCTTCCGGTCAATGAGCCGCGGCCCCGCTTCCGGCCTGCGGTTGACCGTCAAGCTACCGTTCAACGGCCAGATTAGAGACCGAGCGGCAACTTTCTTGAGATCACCCCCCTTCCTGATGCATCCTTAATAGACGGGGAGGAATCATGGCGAAAATGCGTGCAGTTCAAGCCTCAATATGGAGGCATAAGAGGAGGCGACCATGAAAACGCTCCGCGAGGTCCTGCAGGACGCTGATCGCGCCCACGTGGCGGTCGGCCATTTCAACATCTCGGACCTGGTTGGGTTGCAGGCCATTGTGGCGGCAGCGCACGAGCTCAATCTGCCCGTCCTGGTGGGAGTCTCGGAAGGAGAACGCGCCTTCATGGGCGTGCCCCAGGTGTCGGCGCTGGTGAAGAGTCTTCGCGAGGAGTTCGGGCACCCTATCTTTCTGAACGCCGATCACACCCACTCGCTGCCCAAAGCCGAAGAAGCGGCGCGAGCCGGCTTCGATGAAATCATCTTTGACGCATCGGCGCTGCCTTTCGAAGAGAATGTCAATCAGACCCGGAAGGCAGTGGAAGCCATCAAGTCCATCAGCCCGTCAACCCTGGTGGAAGGCGAGGTCGGTTACATCGGAACGTCTTCCGCCATCCTTGACAAGACTCCCGAAGGTCTAAGTCCTTTGACCACGCCCGCGGAGGCGAAGCAGTTTATGGAGGCCACGGGGGCTGATGTGCTGGCACCGGCTGTGGGGAACATGCACGGGCTGTTGAAGAGCATGGTTCGAGGCGAGACCCAGAAACGACTGGATATCGAGCGAATCGCCCAGATCAAGCAAGCCAGCGGCGTCTTCATGACGCTGCACGGCGGCTCGGGAACCAACGACGAAGACTTCAAGAGAGCGATCAAGGCCGGGATGACGATCGTGCATATCAACACCGAACTGCGGCTGGCCTGGCGGCGAGGCCTGGACGCGGCGCTGGCCAAAGATCCTGATGAGGTTGCCCCTTACAAAATCCTGCCCGGAGCGCTTCAGGCTGTGAAAGACGTCGTGCGCGCCCGCATGCAGTTGTTCAATTCGAATTAGTCTGCTGGACCCGCTAGGAAAGGAGATTTGGATCCTGAGGCCAGGTTTACAAACTCGGGACGCACCTCGCATAATTCTTGCAGCATGCTGTCCGAAGCCTGGTCGCGCGCATGACCGAATTCTCCACCCCGCTGATGCGCCAGTACGGCGCCATTAAGGCGCGCCACCCGAGCGCGCTCCTCCTGTTCCGCCTCGGCGACTTTTACGAGCTCTTCTTTGAAGACGCTGTCGTGGCCGCCCGCGAGCTGCAGATCACCCTGACTTCACGCAACAAGGAAAAGGGCGAACCCATTCCCATGTGCGGCGTGCCCTATCACGCGGCCGAAGGCTACATCGCCCGGCTCATCCGCAAAGGTTTTCGCGTGGCCATCTGCGACCAGATGGAAGATGCGCGCCAGGCCAAGACCATCGTCAAGCGCGAAGTAACGCGGGTGGTGACGCCCGGAACCGCCATCGACTCGCAGGTGCTGGAGCCGCGGGCGAACAATTATCTGGCGGCGGTGGCCGAGCGGCAGGGGACGATCGGTCTCGCCTACGCTGACCTCTCCACCGGAGAGTTCCACGCCACCGAGTTTGCCGGATCCGCAGCCCGCGCCCGTCTCGATGAGGAGCTGGCGCGGCTCGCGCCGAGCGAGTTACTTCTCTCGTCGCCCACCGCGGCGTTCGGAGTCCCAAGCCCCCAGCTTTCCGGGGCCATGCTGCCGTCGATCCCATCGAAGATGCAAGATCCAAAATCCGAATTCCCGCCGGCCACGGTGACGCCGCTCGACGGCTGGATCTTCGCTGAAGACTACGGCGGGCGCCTGTTGCGCGACCACTTCCGGGTGGCCTCGCTCGCGGGTTACGGGCTCGACAGGCATCCCCTGGCGCTGGCTGCGGCGGGCGCCATCCTGCACTACGTGCGCGACACGCAACGGGGGTCGCTGGGCCATCTGGACGGCATACGCTTTTACGAGCAGCAGGATTCTCTAATTCTCGATGCGGCCACGCTGCGGAATCTGGAACTGATCGAGCCCATCCTGGGCAGCTCCCGGGAGACCACGCTTCTGGCCACGCTCGACGAATGCGCGACGCCGCTCGGTGCGCGGCAATTGAAGAACTGGCTACTGCGGCCCTCGATCGATCAGGCCGAGATCGAGGCTCGCTGGGACGCGGTCAGCGAGCTGCACTCCGAGGCCATCGCGCGCGAAGAACTGCGGAAGCAGCTCGGCCGCATTCAGGACCTGGAGAGGTTGCTGAGCAAGGTCACGCTCGAGACAGCCAACGCCCGGGATCTACTGGCGCTGAGGCTGTCGCTCGCCCAACTGCCGCTGGTCCGGCGCCAGGTGTCCGCCTTCGCGGCCGCGAGGCTGCATGAGCTTCACGAGCGTTTGGACGAGCTGGCTGACATCGGCGCCCTACTGGAACAGTCGATCCACCCCGAGCCCCCAGCGCTCCTGACCGAGGGCAACCTGATCCGACCGGGTTATAACGCCGCGCTTGACGAGCTACGCGACATCAGCCAGCGCAGCAAACAGATCATTGCCGCCATCGAAACCCGGGAGCGCGAGCGCACGCGAATCGGCTCGCTCAAGGTGCGCTTCAACAACGTGTTCGGCTACTACATCGAAGTCTCAAAGCCGAACCTTTCCTTGGTACCGCCCGATTACGAGCGCAAACAGACGCTGGTGAACGCCGAGCGCTTCACCACGCCGGAGCTGAAGGAGCTGGAGGCGAAGATCCTGACGGCCGAAGAGCGCGGGCAGACGATGGAGCTCGAACTCTTTCGTGAGATTCGGCGGCGCGTGGCGGCCGAGGCCCCGCGGGTTCGCCGCACGGCTCAGGCGCTGGCGGAGCTCGACGTGCTCGCCTGTTTCGCCGTTCTGGCGGCCGAGCGCAACTATCACCGTCCCGAGATCTGCGAAGACGGCGAGGTGAAAATCCTGAAGGGGCGGCATCCGGTGATCGAGCGGCTGGTCGCGCCTGGGGAGATCGGCGGCTTCATCGCCAACGATCTATTCTTGAATTCGTCCTCGGACCGCATCCTGATCATCACAGGTCCCAACATGGGCGGCAAATCCACCTACCTGCGCCAGGCGGCCTTGATCGCGCTGATGGCGCAGATGGGCGCCTTTGTGCCGGCGGAGCGCGCCCGGCTGCCCATTCTGGATCGCATCTTCACGCGCATCGGCGCATCCGACAACCTGGCACGCGGACGTTCCACTTTCATGGTGGAGATGACCGAGGCTGCCAGCATTCTGAACACCGCGACCTCCAACAGCCTGGTGCTGCTCGATGAGGTCGGTCGTGGCACAGCCACCTTCGACGGCCTCGCCATCGCCTGGGCGGTGGTGGAGCACTTAGAGTCCCGGACGCGCGCCAAGACCCTCTTTGCCACGCACTATCACGAGCTGACTGAACTCGCCGACTTGCTGCCTGGCGTGCGCAACTATCACGTCTCGGTGAAAGAATCTGGCTCCAACATTGTGTTTCTTCGCAAGGTCGAGCCCGGAAGCGCGGACAAGAGTTATGGCGTGGAGGTGGCGAGGCTTGCCGGCTTGCCCCCGGCGGTAATCGAGCGGGCCCGCGAAATCCTGTCGCGCCATGAGCAGAGCGAACATACGCTCAGCGAAAGGCTGGCAGCCGAGGCGATCGACGGCGAAGATTCGGAGAACTCCGGCTTGCCCCGAAGCGCGCGTCGGCGCTCCCGAGATCGCTCACCGGTGCAGTTGACCATCTTTACCCCGCTCAATGCCGAGGTCGTGCGGGCGATCGAACAAGCCGACCTCGATAACATGAAGCCGATCGAGGCCTTGAACCTGCTTGCGGAACTCAAGCGCCAGATCAAGTAGGCACGACCGTGGCGTTTGCTCGAGGGTGCCCCTTCCCGGCCTGACTTTGCGCTGGAAGTGACAGCCGCACGAAGATGAAAAACCAGTTTGGCCAGCTCTTGCTGATCGAAACCCCGAAAGCCGTATGGAGCCCAACGCTGGAGCGTCTTCTGGCCCGCTTTGA
>DATDGR010000176.1:0-30728 GCA_036521995.1 Terriglobia bacterium
GTGGTTGATGGAGGGAAACAAGGGCGTGCTGCGGATGTATCCGATGGACGTTTCGGAGGTGAGGTGCGGGGAAAAAACCCGCGAGTACCGGAGGGCGGCGTTGCGCTGATGATCGAAGAACTGGATGGCGAAGCTGGGATCAATCGCTGTCTGATCGGGATTGGTGACGGGTCCCGTGACCTGGTTCAGGCTGAACCGCCCGAAGACGGTCGCCTTATCGGAAATCTGGTGGTCGATGCGCACGGAAAACTGGTCCGTGCTCGTGGAAACCTTGGAAGACGTGGCATAAGTGCGCGCGCCATAGGATCCCTGCGGGTCGTTGGGCACAGGATAGCCCGCCAGAACGGGCTCGATCTGGGGGTTGACCGGAATCGTCAGAGTGTCTCCCGGATAAGTGGCGGTATCGATTCCCTGCCGTTCGGCCGCGGTCGGTACGGATAGCACCTGCGTGGTTCCGAGCACCTGCCGGAAGCCCTGGTATTCGCCAAAGTAATAGGTCCGACCACGGCCGTCGTAGATGCCGGGCAGAACGAAGGGTCCGCCGTTGGTAAAGCCAAACTCGTTGCGGACAAAAGGCGGAATGCGGCCCTCGTCGGCGACGCTCTTGCGGTCAAAAAAATTGCGGGCGTCGAAAGCGGCATTGCGGACGAATTCAAAGACGCTGCCATGGACTTCGTTCGTGCCTGACTTCGTGACCACGTTGGTGTAACTCGCCGCTCCGTGGCCAATCTCAGCCGGCATGACGCCTGAACTGGCCTGCACTTCCTGGATGGCGTCCACGTTGAAGTTGGAGAAAGTCGCGCCACCCATCTCGGGATCGGTGGTGTCCGCCCCATCGAGCGCGAACACGGTCGTGACGCCACGCTGCCCGTTCACGGCGAACTGCTGGGTGAAGTTGGCGGCGCCATTGGCATCTGTCATGGTGCCGGCCGCCAGCAGGAGCAACTTGCTGAAGTCGCGCTCATTGAGAGGAAGGCTCGAGACTTCTCCGCTAGACAGATGCTCGCCGCCGCTTGCCCGGCGAGAGGATGCTTGCCCTGAGGTCACCAGGCGGAGTTCCTGCGGCTGGACCGAGAGCTGCAACCCGTCGGGGAGCGCTGTCCCGGCCGCGATCACCACTGGATTGGCGGTCTTCCAGCTTTTTCCGCCTGAGCTTGCGGAAACCTCATAGCTGCCCGCCGCAATATCGGGAATGGTAAACTCGCCGCTCGCTGAAGTGGTGGCCGAGTAGTCGTGGTCGCCTGAGGTCGAGTGCAGCCTGAGGATGGCTCCGCCCACAGGGTTTCCGGTGGCGTCACGCAAGGTCCCGCCCCAGGACGTTGCCGCACAGACCGGCGGTGCCATCGTTAGGCACAGAGCGACGAGGCGGAAGGCGCGAATCAAGCCATCAAAGGGATGGTGCATAGGCTTCGCATCATTATAGCCACGCTCGTTTTCCGCGGCAGCCATGGGACTCCGGGTGCCTCGAGACGAAGGCACAGCGGGAGGGGTCCTATTCTCAAACGGGCAGCACGGCGAAGATCAGGGTCAATGGGTGGGCTGCTGGAGCTTGCAGTAGTTGATCAAATCGTTTTCAATCTGGGTGGCGCCCGCCATGTAGTTCGCCATCATGTGCCCTGCTGAAGGTACGCAGACGATCGTAATCTGGGAGGTGATGACCGACGCCCACTCGAGGCCTTCCGGGATAGCGCCACCCGTAAGGTCCTGTCCGCCAAAGACGAAGCGAATGTCCGTCGTGGGAAAGGAAAGGATTGGGGCAGCGGTATCCGACAGGATGCTGTCATGATGAAACAGGCCGGCACTCTGCGTTGAACCGTTGATCCCCTTGGAGCAAGGGCCGTTAGGCTTGCCGTCGACCACCCCGGTGTAGGCCGGGTCCACAAAGTTCTCAGCGTTGTTGAGCCCGTAGGACTCCGACTGGGTCCCGGAACCGCAAGTAGCGCAAGCCACAAACTCGTGCACTGGAGCGCAGCCCTGGTCGATACGCGAGAGCTCGGGACCGCTGGTCGCCTCAACCATCGAGAATATGGAGCCCAGGCCATACTGTGACAGCGCATAGGCGATGGCGAACGAGCCGCCGCTGTTTCCAGTCGCGCACAGTGGAGTACCCGAAGTCAGGATATGGTCATGAACCCATTGCATCGAGGTTGCCGGAAGGCAGGCCAGCGAAAGTGGACCGTTGCCGTCGAGGGCCGGCCCGGTGAGCCAGCCGGCCACCTGATTGTCGAAGACGATCTGGACGGCGGTGAAGTCAGCCTTAACCACCGCGTTGATTAAGTCGCTTCCGTCCGTGAACTGCGTATCATAAAACCCAACGCCGCCGCCGCCCGTAATAAAGATGACGGTACCGATCGAGGCGCCCGAGGGGCTTGTAACCTTCAGCGTGGCATCGTAGGGCTGAATCTGTGTGACTAAAGGGCAAGAGACGTTTAAGCCCCAGCAGGTTCCGCTAAGGCCTCCCGGGTCGGAAGGGCATGCCGCCAGCTCAGTCCCCACGGCGGTTCCTAGGGAGTCGTTCTTTGCAGCCAGGGCCGCCGGAGGGATTGCCAAGGTGCCGGCAAGCATCATCAAAAGCGCAAGTTTCAAGCAAGCAGAGAGCGTTCGGTCCATAACGCAACCTTATCAGATCCCGGCCGAAGACACAAGACGGTCAGCGGATTGAGTGTATTTGACGCTCGTAGAGTTCGCAGACGCGGTCCAGCGTGTCAATTTCCGAAGCCGGTTTGTCGCGCCGCAGCCGAACGATTCGCGGAAACCGCAGCGCATAACCGCTCTCGTGCCGGCTCGACCGTTGAATATTGTTAAATGCCACCTCCAGCACCACCGTGGGCTCCACGCGGCGGCGGACGCCCTCGTCTTCCACCGTATGCTCACGAAAGTAGGCAGTCAGATCCTCAATTTCCGCGTCTCTCAAGCCTGAGTACGCCTTTCCGATGGAGACCAGCCGGTCGCCTTCCCGAACCGAGAACGTGTAGTCGGAAAGCACCCCGTGACGCTTTCCATGCCCGTACTCAACCGCTGTTACAACGACATCGAGTGTGGCCATCGGCCGCTTGAGCTTCAGCCAGTGGCGGCCCCGGCGCCCCGGGGCGTAGGACGAATCCGGCGCCTTAGCCATGATGCCTTCGTGGCCGCGCTCCAGCGCGCCCAGGAAGACTCGCTCAAAATCAGCTTCCGTTTCAGCCCTCATAGGGGTCGAAATCTGCAGGGATGGGGCCTGAGCGTGCTCCAGCAGCCCTTCGAGCCGGCGGCGGCGCTCACTCCAGGGCTGGTCGAGCAGCAGGTCGCCGTCGTGCCAGAGCATATCGTAGACCACCAGGCTAACGGGAACATCGAGCGGCAGAAAGAGGTCCGCGTGTTTGCGGCCCAAGCGGCTTTGAAGCTCCGTGAAAGCAATGGGGCGGCCGTTGCGCCAACCGAAGATCTCGCCATCGAGAATGAATTCGCCGGGCAGACTCCGAACAGGTGCGATCAGCTCAGTGAACTCAACCAGCTCATCGAGGGTACGCGAGAAGAACCTTACCGCGCTGCCGCTCTTGTGAACCTGAGCCCGGATGCCATCGTATTTGTCTTCCACCATCGCACCGGCCGGAAAGGTCTCCGCCAGTTCTGCGGCGGTCTCAGCTGCGCTGGCCAGCATGAATCCCACTGGATGGAACAGCCGCAATCGTGCTTCGCCGAGCCGTCCCGAACTGGCGAGACGGAAGGTCTCGCCGATGTCCCCAGTTAGCATGTTGGCGCGCTGAACCTCGGCGAGAGGCCGCCCGAAGGCGCGCGCCAGCGCCTCCTCGACCAGGCCTTCGTTGAGACCGATCCGCAGTTCGCCAGTGAGGATTTTGACGAAGTACTTGGCTTCAAGGGGCGGAATCCTGCCCAGAATCTGGCAAAGGAGATCGAGCTTTTGTGCCGTCCCGCGGCGGGCGGCAATTTCGCGAAATGCTGCCTCGGCCTCGGCAAGAGTTAAACCCTGACCCTCGGTCTTTCCGGCCAGCAGCTCCTGGGCTGCACCTCCCAAGTCTCCGTAGCGGCGGTAGGCGGCTTCCATCTCGGCGGCGCTTGCCCCCGAGACGAGGTTCAGTGCCTTCCAAATCAGACTGCCGCCGACCTGGGTCACGTGCTCCGAGAGCTTCGGGAACGCCCGCCCCGTAAAGAACAGGACGGCGCGGGGCGCGTCTTCGGAGGGGAGTGCGCGCAGATAATCGCCCACCAGCCGCATCTTCTCGGTCTTCTTGGTGGTCGCCGCGATCGCCTCGCACGCTTCGGCAAATCGACGCATAAGTCACAGGAGGCTGCGCCCGTCCTGGTCCACGGGATTTTGGAGCAACTCATTCAACGCGGCCCGGAAAGCCTGATGGATCACGTTCCAAGTGCGACGCACTTCGTGCGGACCCTCGTATTGGGCCACACTCTGGTCCATGGGTTGGACCTCATGTTCGGATGGACCCACACTTGAATCCGCAGCCTCCGTCTGAGCGAAGAAGGCTTCGGCCGTGGGCCAGGCGACTCGAATGTCCGGCTGATGCGGCAGGCGGCGGTCAAAATCGAGCTTGCCGCGCCGGATCATCACAGCCCACTCCAGGCCCCAGTCCACAATGGTCCAGACGGAGGTCAGGTCCGCCTCGCGGATATGCTGCCGCACCTTGCGGCTTCGGGCCGCCAGCACCAGGGCGCGCTGGATCAGCCGCTGCGCGGCGCGCTTCGAGAGACCAGCGGGCGCCTCTTCGAACTGGGGTGAATGACTCACCTTCAATTCCTCAGATAGGCCCTGCCCGGCCTGCTTCAACGGCCATCTGCCGGGCGCGGCGAGCAGCCGCCGGGACCAGATCCACCGAAGACACAAGCTCTTCGACCAGGCCCAGCGTGAGAGCTTGCGTGGCCGGAACACGCTCGCCGGTAAGAAACATCTGCAAAGCAGGACTGCGACCGACCAACTTCGGCAGTCGCCCGGCTCCACCCCAGCCGGTAATGAGGCCAAGCGCTGCCCCCGGGTACCCGAAGCTCGAATCATAAGCTGCCACGCGCCCGTGGCATGCCAGGGCCAAGTCGAGGCCACCGCCCAAGCAGAATCTGCGGATGGCGGCCACCACGGGGATCGGTGATCGAGCTATCTCCCCGAAAGTCGCCTGGCCGCTGCGCGCAAAGCCGAACGCGGCCACCCCAGACACCTGGGAAACCTCTTCGATCCTGGCGCCGGTCGCGAAGGAACGCGAATTGGCCGCGATCACCATGCCCTCGAAACAGCCGGCGGATTGAATGGCGCGCAGATGCTGCCGCAACTCAGCGAGGACGTCACGGCTGAGGCGAGGATACTCGGGCTCTTCTGAGAAGGTGAGGATGGCGATGGAGTCGTAGCTTGAAAGCTCCACGGTTGGAAGGGGCTGCTTGTCAGATTGTCTTGGTCGCGACGCGGGCGCGAATGAATTCCACAATATCCTGAGTGGACGCGCCCGGCTGAAAGACCTCAGTGACGCCGGCCTGTTTGAGAGCGGGAATGTCCTCTTCCGGGATGATCCCGCCCACCAGGAGGAGGACGTCATCCATGCGCTCGGCGCGCAGCAGCTCGCAGATGCGCGGCACGATGGTGTTGTGGGCGCCGGAAAGGATCGAGATACCGATGGCGTCCACGTCTTCCTGCACAGCGGCGCGGGCGATCTGCTCCGGCGTCTGGCGCAGACCGGTGTAGATCACCTCCATACCGGCATCACGCAAGGCGCGCGCGACGATCTTGGCGCCACGATCGTGGCCGTCAAGGCCAGGTTTGGCAACGAGCACTCGGATGCGCTTATCCATGGCTCATAGGGCGAGGTCACGAGTGACCACAAACGCGATTATCCGAACGCCGGCTCTTCGTAGGTCCCAAATACGCGCCGCAACACGTCGCACATCTCGCCGAGCGTGGCGTAGGCCCGCACGCACTCAAGAATATGAGGCATAAGATTCCGGTCCGTTCCCGCGGCGCCACGCAAGGCTTCGAGCGCGGACTGTACGCGAGCCTGGTCGCGCGTGCGGCGAAGCTCCGCCAATTTCTCGCTTTGATGGCGGGCGACCGCCTCGTCGATCACCAGAATATCGATAGAGCGCTTCTCATCGGTCACAAACTCGTTCACGCCCACGATGATCTTTTCCTTGCGCTCGAGCTGCCGCTGGTAGGTGTAGGCGGCTTCGTGGATCTCGCGCTGCGGGAACCCTTTCTCCACCGCGGCCACCATGCCGCCCAAGGCGTCGATGCGCTCGATGTAGTCCCAGCAGGCGCGCTCAGTCTCAAGCGTCAGCTTCTCGACAAAGTAAGAACCGGCCAGCGGGTCCACGGTGTTGGGCACGCCGCTTTCGTGCGCGATCACCTGCTGCGTGCGCAAGGCCAGGGTCACGGCCGATTCGGTGGGCAGCGCCCAGGCCTCGTCGAGCGAATTGGTGTGCAGGCTCTGCGTCCCCCCGAGCACTCCCGCCAGGGCTTGAATCGTGGTCCGGATCACGTTGTTGTAGGGCTGCTGCGCGGTCAGCGAACAGCCTGCCGTCTGCGTGTGGAAGCGGCAGAGCCACGAACGGGGATTCTTGGCGCCGTAGCGCTCGCGACACACGCGGGCCCAGACCTTACGCGCGGCGCGATACTTGGCGATCTCCTCAAACAGATCGTTGTGAGCGTTGAAGAAGAAGCTCATGCGGGGCGCGAACTCGTCCACGTCCATCCCGGCTCGCATCACCCATTCGACGTATTCCATGCCGTCGCGGAGGGTAAAGGCGAGTTCCTGCACGGCGGTCGAGCCCGCTTCGCGAATGTGGTAACCGCTGATCGAAATGGGATTCCAGCGCGGCACCTCGCGAGCGCCGAAGGTAATGGTGTCCACCACCAGGCGCATGGAGGGCTCGGGCGGAAAGATGTACTCCTTCTGAGCGATGTACTCCTTCAGGATGTCGTTCTGGGTGGTGCCCGAAATCTTCTTCCAGTCGGCGCCGTTCTTCTCCGCCACCACCAGGTACATGGCCCAGATGATGGCCGCCGGGGAGTTGATGGTCATGGAGGTGGTGACCTGTTCGAGCGGCAGACCGCCGAGCAGTACCTCCATGTCGGCCAGCGAGGAGATGGCGACGCCGCACTTGCCCACCTCGCCTTCGGCCAGCGGGTGGTCGCTGTCGTAGCCCATCAATGTAGGCAAGTCAAAAGCGATGGAAAGGCCGGTCTGTCCTTGCTTCAGGAGGTAGTGAAGGCGGGCGTTGGTATCCTGCGGGCTGCCGAAGCCGGAGAACTGCCGCATGGTCCAGAGCTTTCCGCGGTACATGGTGCGGTGGATGCCGCGCGTGAACGGGTACTCGCCCGGATCGCCGAGATCGCGCCGGTAGTCGAAGTCTGCCAGGTCGTCCGGGGTGTAGAGCGGCTGGACGGGCACGCCGGAAAGCGTGGTGAACCGCGCCGGGCTCCCTTCACTCGGGGTCTCGTGAACTGGACTGCTGGCGGTCTCCGGATCCGCAGGCGTGTACTTGCTGCGCGGCTCGATTTCAACGGCTTGATCCTTGGTCATGGCAAGTCAATTGCAGCTTACTTGCCAGGAAAAGTCAATTCACCGCCGGCCGGCGCCATAGGTGCGGACCCGTAGCCCAGTAGAAGCTGCCCCGCCCTCGATTCCGTCTCGGGTTCGTTGTTTCAGGTTCCAACCCCCACTCAATTCTAAAGCACTTACAGGATTCGAACCCGTCCAATCTGCGCTTTCTCGGGTTCGCTTAGGTTCGTTCTAGGTTCGTTTTTGCACACTTTCGTTGATTCTACACGACTTCTCGGGTTCGTTTTTCGATTTAATGGGGGGCCCCAAGAAAAGCCACCGGCCAGCCTCCAAACGCGTTGACTTCGAGCCTTGCTTCGCCATCTCGGGGCGCTCCAAACCAGCCCTGCCGGTCCCCGGCTAGGCTCCTGGCCGCAGTACTCCGACCTTGAGTCGGCAACCATCGTTCTGCGTTCGAGATTCGAACATAAGCAGGCCGCCTGTCCGGCCACTCTCGGGCCGTTCTCGGCTCGGACACCAGCGTCCCAGGGTCCGAACCTACACCCTGCATACACCGAAAAACGGCCTATTCCAATAACACGAGAGTTAATGCTGATTACAAGAAGCGGTCCCTGGCGGTCCGCGCCAGTACGGGCACCGATCACGACGTGCCGGGCACGGTGGCCCTGAGGAAGGAAGCGATCAGGGAGTCGTAGCGTAACGGGCGTCTGCCAAGCCCTGCGGCCTTTCGATTCGCCGTTTACAGCTTTTGCTGCCAACGCGGGCGTCAAGAACTTACTCTTTGTCCAGAAAAGCAGCTCAAACAGCTCCGCCAGCGGATCGCGCTCCTCTAAAGCAGAAACAAATGCGGTCGGTGGTGCAGGTGAACAATGCGCACGGTCCTGCTGGGCCGTGCCTGGCACTGTCTTCGAACCTCACGGCCTGATCAGAAGCCTGGCGGCTGATTCCAGCCGGCGGCATGAACAAGCGCCTGGAGGGGCTTTCGCTGGCACGGCCGGCCCACTCAGGCTCGGAAGCAGGGAGACAATACGGAGCCCCACGCAAAAGGTTCCTCAAGTGCCCGCATGGCCTTGACAGGCGGCGCGCTCGCTGTACAATGTTATTGACTCAGCGAATATCGTCCGGGCTGAACCCGCATCTGCCCCTGGTGTGGGCTCAGCGCCGGATCTAAGAAGAGGCGTCATGCACTGGCCCCGCTCGGCTCGAGTCACTGAAACGCTAGCCACCGACCCTCTCATCACCCCACTTGCCAACTTCCGGTCCGCTCTTTTCCTTGCCCTGGTCGCAATAGCCTTCGTACCTGCGCTATGGGCTCAGAATTCGGGTCAATGGGTGCCACTCTTCAATGGCAGGGACCTGTCGGGTTGGAAGAACAATGTCGATCAGAAGTGGGTGGTTGAAGACGGCACGATTCTGGGTGAAAGCGTCAACCAGAAATATGGCTACTTGACCACTGAAAAGACCTACCGGAATTTCAATCTCCGGCTCCGCTTTAAGCCTGAAGCCGGGGGCAACAGCGGGGTGTTTGTTCGCTCCCGGATCATCGGCATCGATCCGGAGCACGGGCCGGATATCGAGGGCATTCAGGTGGAAGTGGATCCTAACCTCGGTCATCACACGGGCGGAATCTACGAAAGCGGAGGACGTGGCTGGCTCGTTCAGCCAACGCCCGAAGGCGAGCAGGCGCTCAAGCCCGGACAGTGGAATGAGCTTGAGATCGCGGTCCACGGAAACCGCTACGTCACGCGCTTGAACGGAGTCCAGATCGTGGACTACACCGACACAGCGCCGAAATTCACGGATGGAGTTATCGGCCTGCAGCTCCACATGGGTGGAGGGGTCAAGATGCGGTGGAAGGATATCGAGATCCAGGAGACTCCGCAGTAGCCACCGCGGCTGCGCTCGGCGTCCCCGTAAAGGAGAGGATGGCCGGCCTCCCGCGCGTTTTCTCGAAACTGAGCGAATTGAATGATCGGGGCGCGGTCACGACGGAGCGCGAGATCTCGAGGTCTAAGCAGATGGAAGACATCAGAAGGACAAGGCATACCTGGAACAACTGCTCGGCTCGGTGAAGCACACCTAGGTACAGTTTCCCTGGCGCTCGGCGGGTCTGAGCGCAATCCATATGTCGTCGCCGGCTCAAGTACCCACGGCCCAGCCGAAAAACAGGCCGGTCGCGCGGCTGTCTTCCCGGCTTCTTTCGGCTCAGTTCCTGGCCCTCGTCGGAAAACGAATCAGCGAAGACAACCTGTCCGGCCTGTCAGCCCAAACCTCGTACTATTTCGCGCTCTCGCTGTTTCCCGCTTTGATCTTCCTCGGGGGCATCGTGGGGATGCTGCCCTTCACCCATTTGTGGGATGCCATTTTGAGATGGATCGCCTATTACCTTCCTCCGGAGTCGCGGGAGTTGGTTTTTCAGACCGTCTTCAGCTTGACGAAAGGGCGCAAGCAATTCCTTTCCCTGGGACTGCTGGGGACGTTCTGGGGAGCCACGGGCGGAATCATGACCCTTATCTCGGCGCTGAACGCCGTCTACCAGGTCAAGGAGACCCGCAGCTACTTGAGGAGGCTGGCCCTGAGCGCCTTGATGTTCCTGGTTCTGATTGTGCTGCTGCTGGCAACCTTTGGCCTGTTCGCCGTAGGCGACAAGATCGATCAATGGCTGGCGTCGGCAGTGCAATCCGCTGGCTTCCTGACGGCACTGGCCCGTCTAACGAGACGGCTGGTATCGGTCGTGTTGATCGCCATGAGTGTCACAATCTTGGAGCAAGCTCTGCCCAACATCAGGCGGCCTTGGCGCTGGATAGCGCCGGGGACGGCGGTTACGGTTGTGGGGTGGCTGCTGGCAACCGACGGGTTCAATTTCTACGTACGGCATGTCGCGTCCTACAACCGCACGTACGGCGTGCTGGGCGCATTTGTGATTCTGATGGTCTGGACCTACATCACCAGCCTGATTGCCTTGATCGGGGCGGAGATCAACGCGGCGCTGCACGAGTGTGGATGAGACAATCGGGCATGACGGCGTGGCGGGCGGCTTTATGCGGCTCCGCGGCTTGACCTTCCCACGGGCCTGCACCCCGGGCCGCGCAAGCCGTTTTCTTCCCCAAATTAGCCGCCACGGGCCCCGCCGTCCTTGAGGACCGCCGCAGCGGACTTGTTCTTTTGGGGTGCAGTCAGTCATCGACCTATGGCTCGGCACCAGTTGCACAAACTTCACACTTTGAGGCATTGCCTACGGCCTACGGTCTTGGAAGTGTGCAAGAGCTATACACTTCGTCGTCGGCCTGACGGCGCTCGCCTTGCATGATTGTCCCTTCAAACTACTCCAGGATATAAACTTATCATGACCCAACGGTCTCACGGCAGCGCGCGTGCTGTTTGCGACTGCGGAAGGGTGTGGAATGGGCACGACCAGAGTTCTGATAGTTGACGACGATCAAGGTAGCCGTGAGCTGCTCAGTGAGGTACTGGCCGCTAACGGCTATCTGGTTGGTGCGGCTGCGGATGGCACTGCCGCCCGCGACGAGCTGTCGCGTGACGCCGGCTATCAAATTGTGATCGCTGACCTGCGGATGCCCAACGGAAGCGGATTGGACCTGCTGCGGGAGCTCCACAGCCGGAATCAGAATCAGGACTTAATCCTAATGTCATCTTTCATGACTGGAACGGAAAAAGAGCAGGCCATGAAGTTGGGGGCTCGCGCCCTGCTTGAGAAGCCATTTAGGTTAAACCAGTTGCTGGATATTGTGAGCAAGGTGGCGGGCCGAAGGGCGGTCAGCGCGGAACTCTAGGGCAGAGTTTGGCCTCGACCCCGTAATTGAGAGGAGAAAAGCATGCACGTAGCTGATAAAGTCATAGAAATCATTGTTCGGGAGCAACATCTGGATCCGAATGTCGTAAAGCTGGACTCGACCTTCGCCGAGTTGGGAATCGACTCGCTCGACGGGGTCAACATCCTGTTCGCTCTGGAGGAAGAGTTCAAAATCGACATCCCGGATTCGGTAGCGCAGAACATGAGGGGAGTACGGCAGGTGGTGGACAGCCTGACGAGGGTGCTCGAAGGCCAGGACATCTCTGACCTGGTAGCCATGGCCAAGAGTGACACTCAGGTTGCTGCCAGCTAAACCCTTTGAGTTCTGAGGTTCACGGTGCGCAGAGTCGTCATAACCGGCGTGGGAGTTCTTGCCTCCACGGGCAAGGATCCGGAGAGCTTCATTACAAATCTGATTGAGGGCCGCTCGGCCATCCGGCGGATCGAGCAGTTTGATCCCTCTTCGCTCAGCGTCCAGATCGCGGCTGAGATTCCGGACTACTGTGCCTCCGACTACTTTCCTCAGAAACGCCTCGACCTGGTCGACCGTTTCACCGAATTCGGGCTGATTGCCGCGCGCCAAGCGATGGCCTCGAGCGGTCTGGAAGTCAAGGAAACTGAACAGCCTCGATTCGGTGTGGTGATGGGCTCGGGCATGGGAGGCGCGCAAACGTATGAAGTGGGTTACTCCAGCCTGTACGCCAAAGGCGCCACGCGCGTGCACCCTTTCACCATTCCGAAGAGTATGCACAACGCCGCGACTTCGCAGATCTGCATGGAGTTCGGTGCGCAGGGTCCGTCCCTCGCAACCTCCACGGCTTGTTCGTCTTCGGGCCACGCCGTCGGGACGGCCTTTCACCACATCAGGTTCAACTTGGCCGACATTATGCTGGCGGGCGGAAGTGAGTCGCCCATCACCTTCGGAATTATGCGTTTCTGGGAATCGGTGCGAGTGATGGCGACGGGCAATGGCGATCCCAGCCACGCCTGCCGGCCGTTTTCCGCTGACCGCGAAGGTCTTGTGTTGGGCGAGGGAGGAGCGGTACTGGTGCTCGAAGAGCTTGAGCACGCCAAGCGTCGCGGCGCAAACGTTTACGCCGAACTTGCCGGCTACGGGCTGAGCTCTGACGCGGGCCACATCACCCAGCCGACGGTGGACGGGCCTGTGCGGGCCATCTGTATGGCGCTCAATGAGGCGGGCCTCAATCCGGAAGAGATCGACTACGTGAATGCCCACGGTACTGGCACGCGTCTCAATGACACGACCGAGACCCAAGTCCTCAAGAAGGCCTTTGGCGACCACGCCCGTAAACTAGCCGTCAGCTCTACTAAGTCCATGCATGGCCACGCCATGGGGGCCACCGGCGCGCTGGAACTGGCCGCCACCGTTCTTGCCATGCAAAAAGGTGTGATACCACCCACCGCCAACTACACGGCGCCGGACCCGGAGTGCGATCTCGACTATGTGCCCAATCAAGCGCGCGAGGCACCGATCAGGGCGGCCATCTCGAATTCATTTGCCTTCGGCGGGTTGAACGCTGTGTTGCTGGTGCGGCGGTTGGAGTAGATGGGCAAACTCAAGGATGAGCAGAACGCCGCAGAGCCGGTTTCGGCAGGGGCGCCATTGCATTCCCGGGCAAGCGAAATCCAAGACGGTAAGGTCATGAGCATGAAAAGGCGGATCGCCATTCTGACGCTGAGCGTAGGCTCCGGCCACCTTCAGGCCTCGTCGGTTATCGAGCAGGCCTTACGCGACGGTAGTGAAAATCCGGAAATTCTTCTGGTGGACGCCCTTGACCTCGCACGTGGCTGGTTTCATTGGGTTTATGTGCGCTCCTATTTTATGATGTTGAAACACGCGCCGGGGGCGTGGCGAAACCTGTTCGAGCGCCGCAACCGCAGGCGTCACCGCGCCACCGCGCCGCAATGGGTATTCCGGCGAGGTTGCACGAAGGTTCTGGAGCGCTTTCGCGCCTTCGCACCGGACCTCGTCATCGCCACTGAAATTGGGGCGGTGGAGATCGCGGCACTCGGAAGGCGCGAAGGCTGGTTTGACGCGCCGATTCTGGCGGTCCAAACCGACTATCACGCTGAGCCGCCTTGGGTCCAGCCTGAAGTGGACTACTACTGCGTGGGCAGCGAGGAGGCTCGGGGACAACTCGTATCCTGGGGGGTGTCGTCGAACCGCATTTTGGTCTCCGGCGTTCCCATTGACCCTGGGTTTTCGCTCCCCATGGATCGACTCGAGGTCCTTCGCTCGCTCGGCCTCGTTGCTCGTAAGCCGGTCGTGCTGGTGATGGGCGGCGGCATGGGACCCGCGCCGCTGGACGAGATCGTCCGGAGCCTTGCTCGGTGCGAGATTCCAGTCCAAGTCATTGCTATCGCTGGACATAATCGCGGTATGATGCGACGGCTCGAAAGGTTGCGGGGCAGGGTGGCCCTTGATCTTTACGCTTTCGGCTGGACGGCGAGAATACCGGAGTTGATGGCTGCTGCTGATCTGCTGATTACCAAGCCCGGCGGCGTAACTGTGGCTGAAACGTTAGCGTCAGGGGTTCCGTTGCTGTTGACCGAGCCGATTCCTGGTCCAGAGGAACGTCACGTCCAGTACCTGGTGGGCCGCGGAGCAGCGGTTTACGCGCACGCCCTGGATCAGATTCCGGTGCTGGCCTCCAGCCTGCTGACCAGCCCAGCGCGCCGGGCGCGAATGGTAAAACAGCAGCGCGAGATGGCCCGTCCGGACGCGGCGCACGCTATCGCCCAGGTATCGCGCGCCCTGATGGAGAAGACGGGGTACATGGACTTGGTCGCCGCCTCGGTTGAGGGCGTGGGTGAGCCCGCGTATCTGATGTGACGGAGTACGAGCGAAGCCGGAATTTAACATAGCAAAAGAGTTTAAGAATATCTCCACGGATTGTTCGAAAGACTTGGCGGGCTGACAGATGCTGAAGAGTGTGCAAAGGGGCCTTGAGCGGGTAGTGGTGGGGGACTCCATCCCTTCGCTGGTGCGCTGGAGCCAGTCGATGCCGCGCCCGATGATCCGGCGCCTGCAGGAAGACGCTTTTCGCGAGGTAGTTCAGTATGCCGCGGATCGCCAGAGGTTCTTTGGGCGAAAGCTCAAGGACGCCGGGGTTGATCCGAGCCGGGTGCGGCGCCCTGTAGATCTGGGCGAGGTCTTCACTACGCCGGATGATCTTCTGAGTCTGCCAGCGGAGGAGTTTCTGTGCCGCACCCCCGACGCGGTCTTTGAGACTACCGGCACTTCCGGCGCCCCCAAACGGATCTACTTTGGTTACGACGAGCTCGACGCTTCAGCAAGGCATGAAGCGGCCGCGTTTCATAAGAACGGCGTGCGGCCAGGAGATCGAGTAGTCTGCACATTCGACGGAGGTTATTGGGTTTCTGGCTGGGTTACGTTTCTAGCCTGCCGGCAGATGGGTGTGTTCTGCTCGGCCATCGGCAAGCCGCCGCCCCGCGAGCTTTACAACCGCTTGCCGGTTTACGACTATGACGTGATCGTGGCTGATCCCACCTGGCTTGTCAGCCTGTCCGAAATCGCTGAAAAGGAAGGCGTTTTCCCCATCAAGCTGATCATGGCGGCGGGTGACCGCATGACGGACGCTTACCGCCGCTACGTGCAGGACGTCTGGAAGACGCCTGTGATCCTCGGCTATGGTTCCACCGAGGCTGGCGGCGGCCTGGGGATGGAATGTGAGCAACAGCAGGGTTACCACCTTGATGAATATGATTTTGTCTTCGAAGTGGTGGATCGCGACGAGCACGGTTACGGCGAGCTTGTCATCACTACGCTGAATCGCCGCACCCAGCCCCTCATTCGCTACCGCACGCGGGACGTCACCCGGTTCGCCGAGGAGCCTTGTGCTTGTGGTATGACCATCGGACGGATCGAGCCCATTCGCGGACGGCGGGACGAGATGGTAGTGATGGGTGCAGGGAACATGCACCCAGAAATTTTCGAACAAATCCTTCGTGATGTGCCAGATATCTCCGGCAACTGGCAGGTGGCCATCCGCCAGGAAGGTCTGCGTGACATCCTCGAGTTCCGGCTGGAGCTAACGAATAGTGTCGGGCCGGAACAGGTGGAGCAAGCCATCCGTCGGAACCTTGAGTTGCGCTATCCCGAAATTTGGGCAAACCATCTCTGCGACATGTACCGGTTTTCCTTTTCTTTTCTGCCGCTTGGCACATTGGGCGGTGGCCGAAAGCCACGACGGCTGGTGGATGAGCGCGCGGCGTAACTTCTGTACTCTTGGCCGCGATCGCGAGCGCACGAAGAAACCCGTCCACTGGCCCAGCGCCGGCCAGCTGCGAAAGGAACATTGTTTGTTAGATATTTTAGAGCCACAAACTGAACAGCCCGACGGTCCCGTGATCTTCTCGGACTTCGACGGCACAATCGCACAGGTAGATGTCACGGACGTAATTCTCGACCAACTCGCGGACCCTGCCTGGCGCGAGATCGAAGAAGAATGGGTGGAAGGGGGCATCGGCTCGCGGGAGTGCCTGCGCCGGCAGATGGCGCTGGTGCGCGCGTCGTCGAAAGATCTGGATTCGCTGATCGATTCTGTTCCGCTTGACCCGCACTTCGCGGCCTTCCATCGCTGGGCCCGGGACATCGGAGCGCCGTTCTACGTTGTGAGCGACGGCTTTGACTACGTGGTACGCCGGGTTTTGCGCAACTGTGGCGTGAACGGCGAGCTGCTGAATGGCTCGCACCTGTTTTCAAGCTCGATGCGGGTCGAGGGATCGAGTCTGGCCGTGGCCTTTCCGCATTGGCCCGTGCCTTGCGCCCACGGATGCGCGACTTGCAAGCCGGAGGTAATCCGGCGGGTGCGGGGGGCCCACTCACCCGTGATCTTCATTGGCGATGGTCTCTCGGATCGCTTCGCCGTGGAGGAGGCGGACGTAGTGTTCGCCAAAGACAAGCTGCTGGCTTACTGCGGCGATCACCGCTTGAGGTGCAGGCCGTATTCCAGCTTCGTTGACATCGAGCGTGAGCTTGGGCCACTACTCGCCGGCCTCGACACCCTCCGTCAACCCGCCAGGCACCGGGCGGTCCTCAGCCCGATCTAGGCTGGGAGGTCCAGACGTATTTTCAACAACTTACAGACCACGCCGGACACCGGGGGTGTTTCCATCGCTGCTGCCGAATCCAAAGGATTTATTTGGAATCACCCGCGAACAAAAGTGTATAACTTTTTACACTTGCACCATAATAGGGCAGTCTTTGTTAGGTTCGCGTGATTTCAAAGGAACATACCGTCACGTATAAAAATGGAATGAAAAGCGAATACAAAACGAACGGTCGCCCTTGCAACCTGAACCTGCTCCCTGTGACGATTCTACAAGCCTAGCGATCCGCGGGAACAGACCTAGCAAGGAGACGAAGTTTGACCATTACCAGCACCAATCGAACAGCGGAGCTTCTGGAGCTTGAGCGTAGGTACTGCTCTTTCGGCGACACGGTTCACTACCTCGATCCTCCCAAGGTTTTTGTGAACTGCGAAGGCTCGTACCTTTACGACGAGGAGGGCGTACCTTTTCTCGACTTGCAGATGTGGTACTCGGCGGCCAGCTTTGGGTACAAGAATCGGCGACTGAATGAAGCCCTGAAGCGCCAGATCGACCTGTTGCCCCAGCTCGCCTGCCAGTACCTGCACGCTGAAAAGGTGGAAGTGGCGGCGCGAATCGCGCAGTACTGCGAGAAGCGATTCGGAGTCAAGGGCCGAGTCCATTTCAACGTGGGCGGCTCGCAGGCCATCGAGGACTCGCTCAAGATCGTCCGCAACTACACCGGCAAGAACCTGATGTTCGCCTTCACGGGCGGTTATCACGGGCGGACCCTCGGGGCCTCGGCTATCACCTCGAGCTACCGCTACCGCCGGCGCTACGGTCACTTCGGTGATCGGGCCCAGTTCATACCGTTCCCCTACTGCTTCCGCTGCCCCTACGGGCTCAAGCGCGAAAGCTGCGACATCTACTGCCAGGACCAGTTCGCGCGCCTTTTTGAGAGCGAATACTACTCGGTTTGGGATCCCAAGGCTCAATCATGCGAATACGGAGCCTTTTACATCGAGGCGGTGCAGGGGACTGGCGGCTACGTGATTCCGCCCCGCGAGTACTTTACGCGCCTGCGGGAAACCTGCGACCGCCACAAGGTTTTGATCGTCGATGACGAGATCCAGATGGGGTTTTACCGCGCTGGTACGTTCTGGGCGGTCGAAAACCTCGGCATTACGCCGGACATCATCGTCTTCGGCAAGGCCCTTACCAACGGCCTGAATCCCCTCTCGGGACTCTGGGCGCGCGAGGATCTCATTACGCCGGAAATGTTCCCGCCGGGCTCGACCCACTCCACTTTCTCGTCGAACACTCTCGGCACGGCGGTGGCGCTGGAGACGCTGAAGATGCTGGAGGAAGAAGATTACGGCCAGCTAGTGAACGAGAAAGGCGCCTATTTTCTGGCGGGACTGCGCGAACTGCAAAAACGGCACCCCGACGCCGTCGGTCAGGTGGACGGCATTGGTCTTGCTTTGCGCATCGAAGTGTGCCGCCCTGACGGCTTCACGCCCGACCGCGAGCTCACCGATCGCATCTTCGCCGAGGGCTTGAAGGGCGACCTCGAAGCCTGCGGCCGCCGATATGGCCTGGTGCTGGACGTCGGAGGCTATTTCAAGAACGTGTTTACGCTGGCTCCGTCGTTCACAATCACGCGCCAGGAAACCGACCTCGCCCTCGATCTGCTGAATCAGCTCTTCCGGCGCTGTCTCGCAAGCCGAAGCTGACCCCGGCGCGCGACCTTACGGGAGACAGCGAGGCGGTCGCTGCGATCGCCTACAGGCCGGCCAATGCTGCCCGCACATATCGCTGGAAAGCGTTCTCCAGTGTTTGGGTGATCTCGCCCGGAACCGCATAGGTCCATCCCGGACTCACATACCCCACACCAACCACCTCGCGCGTGCTCGAGCTGATGAACACCTCATCCGCCCCGGAAAGATCCGAGGACGTGAGAATCTGCTCCCGGATCTCCACGTCTGCTCGCGGAGCAATCTCGAACAACACGTCGCGCGTGACACCGCGCAGGCAGCCCGAAGAAAGCGGCGGCGTCAGCACTCTGCCACCGTACACCAGAAACACGTTGGCGGACGTGCATTCCACCAGCTCGCCTTTCTCGTTCAGCAGAAGCGCATCGTCGAAGCCCTCAGACCGCGCCCGCTCCAGAAGCAAAGTGTTCGGCGCCCACGCCAGCATCTTGACTCCGGCCAGAACTGCAGTGGACAGCACCGCGTTTTCCTGCAGCACGAGGCGATGCGACTGGGGCCAGGCAACAAGCTCGCGTGTAAAAACGAGGAGATCGGTCGGAGGTTGATTCACGCCGTCGGACCACAGCCCGCCGCCGTTGCGCACAAACGAAACCCGCCCCGCACCTTCGAACCGCTGGTTGGCGCTCGCCAACTCAACGATCTGGTCGCGCACCGCTTCCTCACCGTAGACAAGTTCCACGCCCAGCCGGGCTGCGTCCCGCGCCATGCGCTGCCAGTGCCGATGGAACTCGAACGGGCGCCCGTGGTAGAGGCGCAAGGTCGTGAAGACGCCCCAGCCTGCCAGCAGCCCGGACTGGCCCGGCGAAAGCCGGGCTTGGGCCAGGGGCAGGATGCGGCCGTTGTGTAGGATCAAGGGGTCCATGGCCGAGACCATCAGACGGCGGGCGCACCCACAAGCGCCTATCGCACTAGGCTAGGGGCTGCCGCCTCGGACCGGCCGGCTCAGGACTGGCCATGCACCGTGAAGGAGTAGTCGAAGCGCACGCGACAGCGGGTATCCGGTGTAAGTTGAACTTCCGGCCCGCGCGGAAATAGCACCCAGTAGCCCAGGAATCCGGCGGTCGCGATCGAGGCGGCCGTGGCGCCGGCCGTGACGCCCGCCACCTTCGGGATGATGGTCAGCGCGCTGGCCCCTACCAGAGTGCCGGTGAGGAAGTGCCACGAGATTTGGTGCCCACCCGTCAGATAGCCTTCGCGATCGAGGCGCAGCTTGCCGGGATTCTCGAGCGCAGCCAGGCGCGCGGTGATCGATTCCGTTTCGCCGTCGGGAAGAGAGAGCTTTTCGAAGCGGAAGCCGATCTGGGCCGGCCGGTGCAGCCTTCCGGCCGGGCGAACGTTGGTGATGCGGCCGAACAGAAGGGTTCCCGTGGGCAGTGCGAGTTCGCCATCCACGTACACCGGTTGAACGATCTGACCCTCCACCCGATCATTCACCTCGCTGATCTTGGTGTGGATGCCCGAGAGCAGCACCACGCTGGCCTCGGTTTCGGCGGGGATGGTGAGGAAGGGTGAGCCCGGCGCCGCCAGAGCGGCTGAAGGAGACGGCACGGCGGCCCCGGCGGGCGGGCCTCCCGCCTTCACGATTCCGGGGAGCGCCCAGCACGCCGCCACGGCAACGGTTGCGAGAACAACCTTGATCTTCATGCGAACGGCCCCCACTTTCTGTTTCTGCCGGCTGCCCCTCTCGGTCGTCTTGGCCGACCCAAAGGCCGCAGGGAACGTGACCCGACCGGGAACACTAATGCTAAGTCTCAGGCATTATGGCGTGGTGTGAGAACAAAAGCAAGCCCTGTCAAGACAAAGCCCAAAGTCCTATGACGCGTCTGGCGCTGCAACGGTTACGCTCCACAACGAAGCCGCAGCTGGCGGAGATGCAGAGACATGCGACGATTCTCTTCGGGCGACGCCAACGAACGATTAGGTCCTCGACGCGGCTGCCTCGTCGCAGACATCCGGTCTTATGGCCTTGCGATTTTCTGTGTGGAAACTCGAGGGCGTCAGAAAGAATCTCACGTTAGGTCTGTCCTTCCGAGTTTTCAACGCTCTCAGATTCTAAAGCACTTCGTTCTTGGGTTCGTCTTGGGTTCGTTTCGGGTTCGTTTCTTTTCAAGCCCAAAGCCGTCTGCTGATTCTGAACGGCTTATCGAATTGGCTTCCGCTAGTGGAGCCTGTAATTCGGGTCCGTTTGGGTTTGTTTACCTTTCTTCTTTTTTAACCTTTGCTGGGTTTTGTCCATTTAAAATTTGTCATTTACAGGTTTGGGTTCATTTGAAATTAATCCTGGCAGCCATTCCCAGTACTTGTCGCTAACACAAAGCTTATTAAAACTAGTTATAGGTTTGGGTTCGAACTGGAAATATTCAACCCCCCCGGGGGGCGGTCCGCTTTTTTTGCCTCGGCGGCACCCATCACCCAGTGGTGAGTCACTTTACCTTTACCATCACCTTTGTTTTCATCAACATCGTGGCAAAACTAAGCTAAGGGTCTTATTATCATATAGATCGTGGGACGTGCCGACCTCATTTTTTAAGTCATTTGTTTTCATACATATCGTGGGATGTATTTTTAATTTTTTTCGTCTTCCCCACTGGGGCGAGCCCTCGTCGAGCTTCAGCTGCAAGTCCGACTTGGTTGTCACCCACGCCATTCTGCAGCCTTTCAAAATCGGAGGCGGAGTCAAGCAGGAAAAGAAAGGATTCCCGCCTTCGCGTGAATGACCACCCCGGGTGATTCTCGACAGACAAACGGGGGCCACTCGATAGCTGCTCGCAGTGATCGCCTGCCTGCGCCGGGCGCGGCCCGAATTGCCCGAATCTTCTTGAGTTGGAGCGAAATACCGCACGACAGTTGCTCCTCCAGGGAGCAGTTTACACTAGAGTGGATGTACCATCAGTAACCACGATGTGTCAAGGATTTTCGTAAGCGGCGACCCAGCGCCACGGGTGGCGAAGGTGAGCGGTAGCGACGGCACGGTTTGTGTGCCGTGGGCTTTTTCGCCCAAAAAGACCTTTCATGCATTCGTCACCGCTGCTGGCCTGTTCAAAGTGGTCGCGACGACATGGACAACGAGGTCGTCGCCACCCGCGGCGGCCGGTTTAGCTGGATTCCAAGATTCGCTGCGTATTCCGTGATCATCCTTCCTGATTCGAAACGGCATCGCCTGCTCCAGAGATGGCTACCCTGCTGCTAGTCCGGCTGTAGTGTGATCGCAAATGCGACCCCACAGCCGTACGGGGTACACTTCGGACTTCCACCGCTATAGGTCGCGCCGTAGAGGCTTCCCGCGTCGACGATCACACCGTAATTCGGGTGGTCTCCGGAGGTGCCGTTAAACGCGGCCACCAAGCTGAAGGCGTAGCCGCCTCGGCTGTTCGGAGAGAGCTCGAAGACTGTTCCACAACCGTTGCCGTTGTTGCAGGCCAAGTCGCCACCCCCGCTGGTTGTGCCGTATAGATTTCCCTCCGCGTCGAACGCGAGTCCGCCCGTAGGCTGGCTTCCTTTCGAGCCGTCGACTCCGTTGAAAGTGTGTACCACCTGGAGCCTCCACGTACCTGAAGCGGACGTAAGCCGGTAAACCACGCCGCAACCGCTTTCCGGACAGGCGAACGATCCGCCATCGTACGTCTCGCCGTAAAGATTTCCCGCGCTGTCCAACGTCACTCCGCTGCTCGGAGAACCACCATCCAGTCCGTCAGTAAAGCTGTAAAGGACCTGCTTCATCCACTGGCTGCTGGAGGAAAGCGTCATCTCGAATACGGTGCCGCAATCGCAGGGCGGCTGCGTAACGCCTCCGCTGAAGCTTGTGCCGAATAGATTACCCTCGCCGTCGAATGCGAGGGCGCTGGGAAATCCGCCGTCGTTGCCGCCGAGAAACGTGTAGATGATGCTTTCGGTCCACGTTCCGTCCGAATTGGGCGACAGCTTGAAGATGGTGCCATTGCATTCCTCGATGCATCCTCCTCCGGCTGAGCCATAGAGATTCCCGGCCGAATCGAAGATCACTCCCGTGCCCGGCTGTTCTGCATCCGTGCTGCCCAGGAAACTGTGGAGGATACTCTCGGTCCAAGTGCCGTCCTGGTTGGGGGAAAGCTTGAAGACCGTTCCGCAGCCTTCTCCGTTGCAGACTTCCGGGTTGCCGCCGGTAACAGTCGTGCCATAGAGATTGCCGGCTGCGTCGAAGACAAGAAAACCGGACGGTGCGGCGCCGTCCGTTCCGCCTTTGAATTCGTAGAGGACGGTCTCCTCCAATTGGCCGCTAGTGCCCGGCGACAACTTGAATACCGTTCCGCAGAACGGCGTACTCAAGCCGCACTCACTGCGGCCCCCGCCGGAGGCCGTGCCGTAAACATTGCCCGCTCCGTCGGAAACCAATCCGCCATTCGGTTGCGAGCCGTCGGGAACACCGCGAAATTTGTATTCGGAGCCGGCGCTGGCCCACGAGGCCGAGGCGAAAGCGAAAGCCATCGCCAGAGAGAAGAGGGTTCGCAGCAGAGGTTTCATCGCTCCTCCAAGCCTACAGATCAGAAAGGAGTGTACGCGAGGCGCGCGCACACAATGTCTTTGAATTGTAAAAACTTAGTCAAAGCGAATGCAGTTGTGCCCTCAATGTCGATCGGGAATGGGTCTCTGCCTAATGACACTTGGGCTGGGACGACTACGATTTCTGCCATGGCAGGCGCGGAAAACGGCAGCAGCCCCGCTGCTACCGCTCCGGCTCCCACTCGGTAAGCCCGCAATCGTTCCTCCAGGGCCCGGGACTGGCCAGGGCGGTGTACCCCGACCGGGCTCAGAGATTCAGCAATTCCCGCAGCTTGCGCGTCTGAGCGCGGCTCACCGGAATCTCGGTCTGCTTGCGGTCGTCCATTTTGAGCTGGTAGGAGCTTTTGAACCAGGGGATGACTTCCTTGATGCGGTTGACGTTGATGAGGTAGGAGCGATGCACGCGCCAGAATACTTTGGGGTCAAGCGTGTTCTGCAGTTCCTCGACGGTGCGGAAGTTTGACTGGCCTTCGAGCTCGCGGGTGACGATGCTGATCACGCCGTCTTCGATGCTGGCATAGACCATGTCGTCGGAGTCAAGCAGGTAGAGCCGGCCGCCGGCTTTCACCACCAGCTTGTTTTTCTGGGGAAGGGGGCGGCGCTCGAACATCTCCACCAGGCGGTCAATTTTTTCCTGGGTGGCGTCCGTCGTCTCCGTCAGGCGGCGCACGCGTCCCAGGGCCTTTTCCAGCCTCGAGCGGGCGATGGGTTTCAGCAGATAATCCACCGCACTCACTTCAAAAGCCTGGACTGCGTAATGGTCGTAAGCGGTGACGAAAATGAGCAGAGGCAGCTTGCTTTTCTTCTCCAGAAGTTTCCTGTACACCCCGAAGCCATCAAGGCCTGGCATCTGAACGTCCAGAAAGACCAAGCGTGGGTTCAACTCGCGAATCAGGCTGATGGCCTCCACCCCGTTCTTGCCCTGGCCCACTACCTCCACGTCCGGAAAGCTTTTGAGCAGGAAGGCCAGCTCGTCGCGCGCCGGCTGCTCGTCATCCACAATCAGTGCCGTAATCTTCATATTCAGTCCCCTTTGTAGTATAGGGAATATGCGGCAGCGTACAAACCCCTATCGAGGGCCGCAATGGCCGCTGCCGATGGCTGCTGCGCACTTGTTATCGCGATTCGCTTGTGATATGACAAGCACCCGAGACGCACGGAAGGGAGCGGCTATGAGAGCCAGATCAGTCATCGGTATCGCGGGCGTGCCGGCAATGCTCGCCGCGGCGCTCGCTGTCTGCGCGCCACCCCTGGCGGCCCAGAGTTGCCAGGACGAGCGCGCCATGTCGGAAGCCATGGTCAAGGACGCGGCTGTAATCGTTGACACCGTCAAGAAGGAAAGCGAGGCCGATTTCGTGGCGAAGTTTCACCAGAAGAGCTGCCTCACCAAGCTGACCTTCTCCATCAACGCCCTCGGCGAAGCCATCGACTGCCTTGACAAGGCCGGCCAGAACGCGAGCACGCCTGCGGATCAAGCGGCTTCCGACAAGGCGGCCAAAGAGGCTGATGCGAAATTGAGAGACCGCCTCAGCGGGTACAAGACCGCGCTCAAAGCAGCGGAGGACCCGAAGAACGCCAAGGCCTTGATCGGCACCTTCGATCTTTCCATGGGCGCGGCGAAATAGAACTGGCGGGTGTGGATTTCCGCTTCGACGCGAATCCACCGGGGGCCGTCAGGAAGGACTTGCCAGATGGGTCTGCGTGTTCGCGTGGTCGGGAGCCAGACCCTTTACAGCGGCCGGGTGCTGGCCCTAAAGGTTGACGAGGTGATCGAGCCGGGTGGGGTTCGGGCCCGCCGCGAGGTAGTAGTGCATCCGGGTTCGGTGGTGGTGCTGCCTTGCCTCGCGGACGGAAGGATTGTTCTGGTGCGGCAGTTTCGATATGCCGCCCGCCAGAGTCTGTGGGAACTGGTGGCCGGGAGTCTCAAGCCACAAGAAGGCGTCCTGCCCGCTGCGCGCCGGGAACTGATCGAGGAGACCGGCTACCGGGCCCGCAAACTACGACGAGTGCTGACTTTCTTTCCGAGCCCTGGGTTTCTCACCGAGAAGATGCATGTGGTGGAAGCGCATGACTTGACGCTGGAGAAGGCGCAGCCCGAGGAGGACGAGCGCATCGAAGTGCGCCGGTTCAGCCGCGCCGAACTCAGCCGGATGCTGGCTTCGGGCAGGATTCGCGACGGCAAGACCCTGGTGGCGCTGCTGTGGTTGTTCGGGCGCTGACCCACTCTCTGATCGCTCGCCCATAGCCGGATTACAAAATCGTGCGATTCGCCTCTTGACAACAGCCCAAAACTGCGTATATTGATTTGCCCCGAGGGGTTAACTGGCTCGGGGCTCTCGCGCAGGAATCCGAGTGACCTGCGCCCTCAGGGACGAGTCTGGTACTGCACCCCTGAAGAACGAGGGTGGAACCCGAGCGCAGATCAAGGAGGCATAGCAGTGGATCGACTTCAAGGCAAGGTCAAGTGGTTCAACAACACCAAGGGATATGGATTCATCGGTCAAGACACCGGTCCCGACGTGTTTGTTCACTATTCCGCCATCAGTATGGACGGATTTAAGACCCTGAACGAGGGGGATCCGGTCGAGTTTGAAGTGGTCCAGGGCCAGAAGGGACCACAGGCCGACAGAGTGACGCGGCTGCAAAATTAGAGTAGCAGCCTCCGGAAAGCTGGACTTCGATAACCCGCGTGACACTGGCGGCAGCCCGTAAGCGGCCGGGTGGGACCCACTGGTGTGGAAGCTTGTTTCATCGAGTCCTGGTAGCCTCGTAGTGTCTTTCGGCAACCAGAGCCGGGGAGTGCATCTGCGCGCCGCTTGAGCTACAATCCTGTTTAGCCCACGGCGTTTCTGCCGTAGGGTCATGAGAACACACGACATTGAAGGGGGCTGGTGATGATGAAGCCAGTTTTTGCGACGATGATGCTATTGTCGGCCGGTGTCTCGTGTCTTGGACAAGGCCACAGGCCTTTGTTGCTCCAATCGCCCACTTTGAGCAAGACCCAAATCGCCTAGAGAGCGAGGATGCCCTGCGGAATCTGGACTGGATCGAGGGCAATCGCCGCCGGGTGGACGAGCTCAGCGGCGGCCAGCTCGCTTACGTCTACCTCCCCGACACCTTCATCAAAGGGTACTCCAACTTCAATCGCTACTACTTTGCGCAGGTCGGCAAACAGGGGGCAATAATCGACGAAAGGTTCAATCACGGAGGCTTGCTGGCGGATTACGTGGTGGACTATCTTCGCCGGCCTCTGTTGAATCGGGCCGAGGCTCGCGAAGGGCACGACCAGTCGGAACCGGCGGAAGGGATTTACGGACCCAAGGTCATGATCATCAATCAATTCGCGGGCTCGGGCGGCGACGCGCTGCCGTGGTATTTTCGGAAGCTCGCCATCGGGCCGCTGGTTGGGACCAAGACCTGGGGAGGATTAATCGGCATAGGTGGCTATCCCACACTGATGGACGGTGTCCACGTCATGGCCCCGCGCTATGCGAACTACGGGCTGAAAGGCGAGTGGGAAGTGGAAAACCACGGCATCCCACCGGACATTGAAGTCGAAATGGATCCCAAGCTGGTCCGCGAAGGACATGATCCGCAGCTCGAGAAGGCAGTGGAGGTGGCCCTCGAGCAGCTCAAAAAGAATCCGCCGCAGACTTATCCGCGGCCGGCCTATCCGGACCGTCACCCTCACCTGCCAGCCGAGGAATGAGCGACTGGCTGGGCGGGGCGGGAACTGTTGCGGGACCAGCGCCTGCGACCGGACAAGGCGGACTGTCGGGTCGCGAAGCAGCGCTCCACTTCGCACGCGCCCTGTCATCTGACATCCTCTGCCAGCTGTCATGGCTTGTGTTGAACATTGGTCGTCAAGGCATTATGATCATTCGGGGGGAGCCATGACCACGATCGAAAGATTCACCGAAGGCCTCAGCTCGATCCCCGAGCCAGAGTTCACGCACGAAGGAGTGCTCGCTTACCTTCGCCGCAACCCGGTTGACGTTGACAGCCTCGATCCCTATCTTTACTTCAACGATGAGCACTACACCCGGAACCTGATCCAGCATACCGACCTCTACGACCTAATCGCCATCTGCTGGGAGATCGGACAGAGAAGTCCGATTCACAACCACCGTGATCAACGCTGTTGGATGGCTATCGCGTATGGCCGGGTGAAGGTGCAAAATTTCAAGTTGTTGTGCAAAGACCCCGCCACTCAGTACTGTGAGCTCGAACCGAGCACCCATTTCATCATCGACGCCGAACGGCCCGCCGAGGTTGATCCCGAAGAGCCGATTCACCTGGTCGCCAACCCTGCATCCTTCAGCTCGCGCGCCGTCACACTGCACATCTACTCGCGCCCGTTCACTACCTGCGAAGTATACGATCTCAAGGCCAGGCGATACCAGGATGTGACGCTCGTGAACACCACCGAGTTCGGCGCACTGAAGTCAGACCTGAAGCTCGAAAAGGCCGTCCTCGTTCACTGAGTCAACGACGAGCCCTCCGGCCTCTGAACCACTGCAAGATCGCCATTGAGAGTCCCAGCCCGAGCGCTTGCTGCCAGATGGTGTAACTTGCAATCCAAGCCGCGCGTCCAAGGGGAAAGAAAATCATGAGACGACTAGCCTCGGCGTTTGGCCTGCTTGCGCTCAGCCTGCCCATGACTCTAGCGGCCCAGGCGCCCGAGGCTGGTCAAGCGGATCAACCCGGCCCCATTGGGAAGAAACGCCTCACTCCCGAACTCGTGGTTCGCGCGGGCGGTCGATCTGGAAGCGGCCTGTTCAAGACCACGTGGCGGCCAGGCACGGATGAGCTTGCCTACCTCAAGACTGAAGGGTCCGGACGCGATGCCAAGATGAGGCTGGTGCGCCACGACGCGGTCACCGGCAAGGAACAGGACGTTCCGGAGCCGTCGGGTGGGAAGCCCGTGAACCTGTCCTCCTACGAGTGGTCTCCGAAGGGGGACAAGCTGCTGGTGGAAGGCGGCTCCGACCTCTGGCTCATGGACTTGAACGGCGGCGCGCCTCGGCGTCTCACCGATGATCCCGGCGATAAGGAAGACGCCACCTTCTCGCCTTCCGGGGATCGCGTGGCCTTCGTGGAAGACAACAACATCTACGCCGTGGATCTGGCTTCTGGCCTTCGGAAGAAGCTCACGACCGACGGCAATGAGAACCTGATGAACGGCAAGCTGGACTGGGTGTATGAAGAAGAGCTCGCCCAGCGGTCCACGGGCCGCGCTTACGAATGGTCGCCCGACGGCGAGAAGATTGCCTACTTGAGCCTTGATGACACGCCGGTACCGCAGTACCCGCTGACCCACTATCTCTCAGACCATGTTACCCTGACCAACCAAAGATTCCCCCAGGCCGGAGATCCCAATCCCAAGCCGGCGATGCACGTGGTGACGGTCACCGAAGGCGAGACCAAGACTTGGAGCTATCCGCTCAAGGATCCGGATGTGGAGTACATCAGTCCGGAGTTCCGCTGGTCCACCGATTCCAAGGACGTGGCCTTTTCAACCTTGAACCGCCCGCAGACGGACCTGGTGGCACACCTCTGGGACCCCGCCTCAGACTCGGATCGCAAGCTGGTGGAGGAGAAAGACCCTCACTGGATCAACGCCATTGACGCCCCGTACTTCCTTAAGGACGGACAGCGCTTCCTGTGGCTTTCGGAGCGCGATGGCTGGCTGCACCTCTATCTGTACAACGTCAACGGGCAGCTCGAACGGCAGCTCGGCTCCGGCGACTGGATGATCGACCGGTCGACCTTCTCGAATCCGGGCATCGCCGCCTTTCAGGTGGATGAGCGGGCCGGCTGGGCGTACTTTACGTCCACCGATCCCGATCCGCGCGAGCGCCAGCTCTATCGCGTGCGAATGGACACTGGCGCCATGGAGCGCCTCACCAAAGACCCGGGAACGCACGGCCTCAGCCTCTCGCCCGACGGGCAATACCTGGAAGACAGCTTCTCGAGCCTCGCCGTGCCCCCTGAAACGCGGCTCTTGAGATCAGACGGCACGCTGGTTGCGACCCTCCATAAGGCTGAGAACCGCCTGGCTGACTATGCGCTCGGCGCCACGGAGTTTGTCACGCTCAAGGCCCCGGACGGCGCCACCCTGTACGGCCGGCTCGTCAAGCCGCCGGACTTCAATCCCCAGAAGAAATACCCGGTGATTGTCGACGTTTACGGCGGCCCGGGCGTACAGCTCATCCGCAACTTCTGGGGCGTCACCGGGGCCGGTGATCAGCTCCTCAGCGAACAGGGGTACGTCATCTGGTCTCTGGACAACCACGGATCCTGGGGACGCGGTCACGCCTGGGAGTCGGTAATCTATGAGCACATGGGCGAGCACGAAGTGGAAGACCAGCTCGCCGGCATCAACTACCTGAAAACGCTTCCCTACATCGATGCCAGCCGCATCGGCGTGCACGGCTGGTCCTATGGGGGCTACATGACGCTGGAGCTTCTCACGCGCGCGCCCGGCGTCTTCAAATGTGGAGCGGCCGGCGGCCCGGTGACGGCCTGGAGGTTCTACGATTCGATCTATACCGAGCGCTACATGCGCACACCGGACGAAAACACTGACGGGTATCGCGGGTCCTCGCCGCTCTACGCGGCCGACAAGCTCAAGGCCAAGGTGCTCCTGATTCACGGCACGGATGACGACAACGTCCACATGCAGAACACCCTGAATTTTGTCGACGCGCTCGTGAAGGCCCGTATCCCGTTCCAGCTCTACCTGCAGCCGGGCGAAAAGCACGGCTTCAGCACGGAAAGTTCACGAATCTACCTGGAGCAGCGTGAGCTCGATTTTTTCAAGGCGAACCTTTAGGTGGCCGCGCAGAGGGGCCGCGCATCAGGGCGGCTAAGTGAGGTGGCACGGGCTTCCAGGTCGCGAACTTGAGTTTGGACATTTCGAGCCCTGAAGGGTCGTTGGATCACAGCCCAGGCCAGCGGCCTGGGGTTCGGAGGCAGGCTCATTTCGTGGAGCCAAGCCCTGAAAGGGCGGACCACCGAAGCGGATCGGGACGGGTCGATCAATACAATACAGGGTCGAGCGTGAGTGGCGTGGTTTCCTGGCCTGGCCGGCTGTCGGACGCCCGACCTTTGTGGAGGCTGTGAAAATGGGCCGTATTGCTTCAGTATCGTCTTTGGTGGTTGCGGTGATGGTTCTAGCCGCGGCCGCTCCGGAGTCACCTGAGCACCTGTTAGGGTTCTCTGACGACGCGGCGCGCACCGAGCTCGGGTGGGAGGCGAAATTCAAGGCGATTCCTGCCCCCGACAATTTGCGTGAGTACAATCGCCGTCTTTCGGCCCGCCCGCACAACGTTGGATCACCGTACGACAAGGACAACGCCGAGTGGATTCTCTCCAAGTTCAAGGAATGGGGCTGGGATGCGCATATCGAAACATTCAAGGTGCTGTTTCCTACCCCGAAGGAACGCGCCGTTGAGCTGGTGGCGCCGTCCAGGTTTGTGGCCAAGCTCGAGGAGCCTACCGTCCCCGAAGACCCAACGTCGAACCAGCATGACGAACAGCTTCCCACTTACAATGCCTACTCCATCGACGGCGACGTGACCGCTCCGCTGGTCTACGTCAACCATGGAGTGCCGGCTGACTACGAGGACCTTGATCGCCTGGGTGTCTCCGTGAAGGGCGCCATCGTCATCGCCCGCTATGGCGGGAGTTGGCGCGGCATCAAGCCTAAGGTTGCGGCCGAACACGGAGCCGTCGGCTGCCTGATCTACTCCGACCCGCGCGACGACGGCTATTTCCAGGGCGACGCTTTTCCCCAAGGCGCATGGCGGCCCCTCGAAGGGGTGCAGCGAGGCAGCGTCATGGACATTCCCACCTACTCCGGTGACCCACTGACGCCGGGAGTGGGTGCCACGGAAGACGCCAAGCGACTGCCGCTCGATCAGGTGAAAGTCTTCACCAAAGTCCCGACCCTACCCATCTCTTACGGCGACGCCCAACCGCTGCTCGCGACCCTCGGCGGGTCGATGGCGCCCGAAGCTTGGCGAGGTGCGC
>DATDGR010000177.1:0-23456 GCA_036521995.1 Terriglobia bacterium
TCGGGGTGGCCACGGTTGAGGAAGCGGTGGAGCTGCGCCAGGCAGGGATCGAGCAGCCCATTCTCCTGCTCGGCGGGCTCTACATGAGCGACCCCGCCGATCTGGTCGAGTACCGGCTGACGCCCAGCATCTCTTCGACGGCCCGCCTAGACACCTACGCGGAGTGCGCGCGGCGCTTCCAGCGGCCCATTGAGTTTCACTTGAAGGTTGATACTGGCCTCGGACGGCTGGGCCTCCCGCCCGCCCGCCTACACCTCTTCCTGGCCCGTTATCGCGAACTGGAAGGCCTCGAGCTCAAAGGTGTCTTCACCCACCTGGCCTCCGCCGAGGACCTGGTGGCGAGCCAGACGGACGAACAACTCGAGCGATTTCGGGCAGCCGTCAAAGAGCTGCCCTGGTACAAGGTGCAACCGGAGTGGGTGCACGTTTCGAACAGCGCGGCGCTGCTGGTGCGGTGCGACTTTCCCGAGAACCTGGTGCGAGTGGGCGCACTGCTGTACGGATACTGTCTGCCGCTAATCTTCCCGCCTAGTGGCCCTGGGGACGGGCCTCCAGGCGCTTCCGGCAGGCCTTCAACCGTGCCCGCAGACGGGGGTCATTCCCGCGAAAGCGCGAATCGACGAGCTCGAGGCGAAGAGCCGGGCCGGTCGCTGCGCGTGTCAGATTTTGAGCCCGCGCTCACTTTCAAGTCGCAGGTGGTCTACCTCAAAGACGTCCCCAGCAATACTCCTCTGGGCTACGGGGCGGCCTATCATACGCGGCGCCCGTCGCGCATTGCCACCGTTCCGGTGGGCTACGCCGACGGCTTGAGCCGCGCCCTTTCGAGCCGAGGCCGGGCCATCGTCAACGATGACTACGCTCGCATCGTGGGCAGCATCAGCATGGATCTGACCCTGCTCGATGTCACCGACATTCCGGGCGTGGAGGTGGGCGATGAGGTGATCCTGATCGGCCGCTCCGAACACTGCAGTATTACAGCGCAGGAAATCGCCGCTGACCTGGCCACGGTGCCGTACGAGATCCTGTGCTCGATCGGCAAACGCGTGCCGCGGATTTACGTGGATGACGAAGGCAGCTGAATCAGATGCCATCCAGCCTTACGCCCGGTGGGACATAGGACAGTGTGCCATGACGCCCTGCCAGGCCGACTTCGGGTCCTGAGGCTCGATTAAGCTACCAAGGCCTTCCAAGGCACGAATCAGCCGCCGGGTTTCCGATCCGGTCCCGATGCCAATGCGAAAATAGGATCGCAGGTGAGGATCGCCGCTCCAGTGCCGCACCAGAATCCGTTGCTCGGTGAGGCGCCGGGCGATCTCGGGCGCCCGCTCGCCGAAAGACGCGAAGACGAAGTTGGCGGCGCTCGGGGCATAAGGGATGCCAAGCGACTCGAGGCACTGGCAGAGCCGGGCCCGGTTTACTTGCACCTCTTCCACGTGCCGCCGAACGTCGTCCGGGTTCCGTATACTTTCCAAGGCTGCCGCCAGGGCCATCGAGTTCACCGGAAAGACCGCTTGGGCGCGGCGCATCCAGCCGATCACCTCCCGCCGGGCGAAAAGCAGCCCGAGGCGCAACCCGGCCAGACCATAAGCCTTCGAGAACGTGCGGCTGACAACGAGATTCGAAAATCGCCGGATCCAGGGAAGCACCGTCTCGCCGGAATAGTCGAAGTAGGCCTCGTCCACGAGCACAAGCGTACCGGGCGCCCCTTTGAGAACGGACCGAAGATCGGGTTTCGAAATCAGCCTTCCGGTGGGGTTATTGGGGTTGGCGAGCGCCACCCAGCGCGGCGGCCTCCGGCTTCCGGCCCGGCCTAGCGCTGCGAGTACCTGATGCACCGGCAAACGGAGCCTAGCGTCGTAGCGTATCACATCTGTTTTCCCGCCCGCAACCGAGTGGAAAAACTGGTACATGGTGAAGGTGAGCGCGGGGATCAGCAACGTGTCGCCGGGGTCCACGAACGTGTCGCAGATGAGCTTGATAGCGTCGTCGATGCCGTTGGTCAGCAGGAGTTCCGTCGGTGAAACCTGGAAGTGCCGGGCCAGTGCGGCGCGAGCGCCTTGGTACTCCGGGTAGGTGCCGAGCTGTTTGCCAGTAACCGCGCGCCGGAGACCCCGCACCACCCTGGGAGCGGCGCCGCCCGTGTTCTCGTTCATGTCGAGCCGCACGGTCCCAGCCCGGTTTTCAATCGACGGGTGCTCGGCGCTGAGTCCCTGGATGACTCTTCGAGGTTTAAGGGTGGGGGCCTTCATCGCCCCGCGAGCACAGCCGCAGTCTCGTCGAGGAGCTGCGAGGCGATTGCGTCCTTTTTCCGCGAGGGGAAGAGGGAGACCTTGAGCACGATTGATTCAAAAAGCTGTACCATGCTCCGAGCCTACCAAAGGGCCTGACCGCCTGCAAGAGGATCCCCGCGTCCGTCGAAGGGAGGTTCCGCGGCAGGCGCGCCCTGGCGGTTACGGACTCCGCAAGACAAGCGTGGGCTGTCCTGCTACACTTGGCCGGCGGGGTCGACGGGAGGGGCTAGGCAGGGTTCCGTGACAGGCAAAGTGATAGTAATTACGGGCGCTACGTCGGGCATCGGCCAGGTCGCGGCGGAGAAGTTGGCCGGTATGGGCGCCCGCATGGTGCTGGTTGCGCGTGACACGGCACGGGGCGAGGCAGTTCTCGCCCGGCTGCGCGAACTCGGCCCTGACGCTCCTCATAATGTCCACTATGCCGATCTCACGCGCCTCGGCGAGATGAAGCGGGTGGCGGCAGAGATTGCAGCGGCTGAACCGCGTATCGACGTGCTCATCAACAATGCCGGCGCCATGTTCGGGTCGCGCCAGCTCACCGAAGACGGTCTGGAACGCACCTTTGCGCTCAACCACGTGTCTTACTTCGTGTTGACGAACGGCCTGCGCGAGAGACTGCTGGCCTCGGCGCCCGCCCGGGTGGTGAACACTTCTTCAGACGCCCATAAGGGCAACAAGCTTGACTTCAATGACCTGCAATCGGCCCGCGAATATCAGGCCTTCAAGGTCTATGGACGCTCCAAGCTTTGCAACATTTTGTTCACGCGGGAGCTCGTTCGGCGGCTCGCCGGTACGGGCGTCAGCGCGAACTGCCTTCATCCCGGTTTCGTCGACACCCGCTTTGGGGATCAGAGCGGAGGACTGTTCGCCCTCGGGATCCGTATCGGAAAGCGGCTCATTGCTATCTCTCCCCAAAAAGGCGCGGAGACCATCGTCTACCTCGCCTCTTCGCCGGAGGTGGCCAACGTCAGCGGCGAATATTTCTACAAGTGCCGTCCGGCTACTCCGACTCAGGAAGCTCAGGATGACGCCGCCGCCAAACGCTTGTGGCTGGAGACCGCAAGGCTGGCAGGCCTGGAAGAGAAATAGTCTCGTGCCTGCGCCCGCTACCCGCTGACGGCGCCCCAGGCGCAGAACGATGATCATCCTCGATCTCGGTTGCGGCAAGAAGAAGCAGGAACCAGGCGTCATTGGCTTGGACCGCGAAGCCGGGTCGTCGGCCGACTTGCTTTGCGATCTCAGCCGGTTCCCGTGGCCGTTGTGTGATAGCTGCGCCGACAAGGTCTATCTGTCCCACTTCATTGAGCACCAGACGAACATCCTGCGGGTCATGGCTGAAGTCCATCGCGTGGGCAAGGCCGGCGCCGAGGTCATTATCGCGACCCCGCATTTCACCTCGCCGGACTCCTACACCGATCCCACCCACCTGTTTCATCTTGGATTTCACAGCTTCGACTATTTCGAGCGGCACAGTTTTCAGGACTTCACCTACAACTCCGGAGGCTTTCGCATCCTGGAGCGCCGGTTGAGCTTCGGCGGCAACCTGATCCTGGACAATCTGGGAAGGCTATGTGCGGCCGCCTCCATCGACTTTTATGAGAAGCACCTGGCTTGGATCCTGCCCGCGCGCAACCTGTTCTGCCGGTTGGCAGTGGTGAAGTGAGGTTGGCGGCCGTACCGATTGAGTTCGCCTCGGTGGGCTACGTGCGGAGAAACGTACTTGCGAACTCAGCTTACCTTTTACTGCCAACTGCGTCAGAATGGATGAGAGAGAAAGAGAAAGATAACTTCGAATGGATGGCGCCTGTTTGGAGTTAGCCGGCAAAATTCCCGCCGACGGCTCGCCGGTGGCGGGGGCGGAGGAAACTGCTCTGATCCGCCAGGCGCAGGCGGGAGACCGTTCGGCCTTCGATGCCTTGGTGCGCCAGTATGACCAGGGAGTGTTGCGCTTGGTGTTGCGGGTGGCCGGCAGCCGCGATGAAGCCGCGGACCTGTTTCAGGAAGTCTTCCTGAAGGTTTACCGTTCTCTCCACCACTTCAGGTTCGAGTCACGCTTCTCCACCTGGCTTTACCGGGTGGTTACCAATGTGTGCCTCGATCAGTTGCGGCGCAAGAAGACGCGGAGGGAAGTGCAACCGCCCGAGACCGATGACGGTCAACCGGAGTTTTTTCATACACTTGCGGACGACAGGGCCTCGCTTAATCCGGAGCGGAGCTTGCGCTCTAAGGAAATCGCCGTCCGGCTGTGCGGGGCCCTGAGCCGGCTGACGCCGCGCGAGCGCATGGTGTTCGAACTGCGCCACTACGAGGGACTGAAGCTTAGGGTGATCGGGCAAATGTGCGGGACCAGCGAAGAGACGGCCAAGAACTGCTTGTTCCGTGCCACGCAAAAGTTGCGCACTGAGCTGGGAGACTTGATTTGAGTCGCGTGAGATACGAACGAAGCTACGATGTTACGGATACTAAAGCGGTTACAAGAATATCTCGATTGGGTTGAGAGCAGTGCCGCGAGAAAGTGAGTCGGATGCGAAGCGAACCCCGAAAGATGGCGCTTGGGAGAGATAAAGCATGACCTGTCATGATGTTGATCAGAGTCTCGCCCTTTACCCTTACAACGAATTGCGTGCGGATGAGCGGACGGCGATTGAGGAGCACATCACCGCTTGTGAGGCTTGCCGGAGGGCGATGGAACAGTCGCGACGGCTGGAGGATCTCCTGTCTGAGCACCCGGCGGTTGGCCCGACACCCGATTTGCTGGTGCAGTGCCGGCAGAGGCTGGAGGACGCGCTTGATCAGGAGCAGATGGGCTGGCGGGCTCTCATACGGGAGTGGCTGCCGCCGGTAGCGGCTGCGCATCCGGCCCGGGCGATGGGCGCCCTAACCCTGGTCGCTCTCGGTTTCAGTCTGGGTTGGATTCTGCACTCCCGTGTCGGGAGAATCGCGGTGCCGGCATCGGGCGCTGCACAGGCTCAGATGGCCGGCGGTGACCTCGGAAGTGCGAGAATCAACAGCATCAGCCAGGTTGCGCCCGATCCTCAGACGGGCGACGTGCGCATAACACTGAACGCCGAGAAGAGAGTGACCATGGAAGGCTCACTCGATGATCCACACATTCGCGACGTCATGGTCTACGCCTTGAAGAGTTATGACAATCCAGGCATCCGCCTGGACACGTTGAGCGCGCTGCGCCTGGGAAGCAGCGACCCGACAGTGCGGGATGCCCTGCTTTACGCTCTAGAGCACGACCAAAACGCCGGTGTGCGTCTGGAGGCGCTGCGGACGGTAGGGAAGGCAAATTGGAACAGTGACGTGGCTCATGCGTTTTTGCAGGCGGCAGAGAATGACCCTAACCTGGGCGTGCGGGAGGCGGCCATCGACTCGCTCGTGGGCCATGTATCGACCGCGGGCGATGACGATCTGGTTCCGGCCTTGCAGCAGTTGGCGACGCAGGATTCGGATCGCTACGTGCGTATCAAGTCCATGGAAGCCCTTCACCAGATGGGCCAACAGCCGTATTAGCCCTTGTTGTCATCGGTGCGGAAGTGGAGTTTGGAATCCGGCCTTCGCGGGCATGACGGGAGCTGCTGTGGGACGCCATTCCTGATGGTTTCCGGCAAGCAGGTTTAGGAGAGTGGGAGTGCGAAAGACTGTCTGGCTTATCCTGATGCTGTTGGCCCAGAGCTTGCCCGTGTCGGCCACGGACGCAACTTGGGTGCGTCGCGGAGTGGCATTGCACCAGGGGCGCTTCTGGGTTGAGCAAGATGAGTGTTCGGTGCCCGTGAGGTCCGGCGGGCGGCTGACGGCCCGGGCGGATGTGGGATCGGTCATGGTGGTGGCGGGTGCCACGAACCAAGTGAGGTGCGCGGTTCGGCTAACCGCCTACACCCCGGCGGAAGCTGAGGCCCGGGCCAGCTTCGGGCGGGCCGAATTGAGGGCGCGCCCAAGCGGCGGCGACAGTGCCTTTCTCGAATTTCGTTACGCTGACCAAGATCATCCGTTGCGGCGCCTCGATGCAGCCCTTTTTATTCAGGTGCCGGACCACATGGATGTTGATGTTGAGACCCAGGGCGGCGGCATCACGGTGGAATCGCTCGACGGCGATTTGCGGGCCGTCACGGCCGGCGGCGATATCAGAACCGGTGATGTCACGGGCCCCGTACGACTGCAGACGGCAGCCGGGGACATCAACGTGGGCAACATCAGCCAGCGTATAACGGCTCATACGGCCGGTGGAAGCATCCACGTCGGGAACGTGAAGGGTGACGCTTTTCTCGAAACCAGCGGCGGCGAGATCGTATCCGGCTTGATTGGCGGCACGGTGCACGCTGAGACGGCGGCCGGTGACATCGTGCTGCGTGGCGTTTCTGGCCCAGTCATTGTGCAGACGGCTGGCGGCCAGATCCAGCTCGGCGACTGCGGTGGTCCCGTGCGAGCCCAGACAGCGGCCGGCAGTATCCATCTTGACGGGGCGCGCGGACGGGTGGACGCGGAAACGGCTGGCGGCAGCCTGGATTTGCTGGGGTTAATGAGCGGTGTTCGGGCGCAGACGGCGGCCGGACACATTCTGGCTCAAATCGATGCCAGCCGCCAGACCTTCACGGCTTCGACCCTCGAGTCGTCCGTGGGCGATCTGCAGGTGTTTCTGCCGTCCGACCTTCCGATCACCGTTAAGGCCATGATTGACAGCTCTATGGGTCACGCGATCGCTTCAGATTTTCCCTTGACGGAGCGCCGTGAGTCAGGTGACTTGGGCCTAGGCCCGCTGCAGGCATCAGGCACGCTTGCGGGTGGCGGGGCGCCACTCAACTTGCACACCTCGCTCGGCAGTATTGAGATCCGCAAGCAGGACGCCGAGTCTCAGGCGCGGCTCAAGGCATATCAACAAAGGTTCTGGAATAACTGGCAGGAACGAATCAAGGAACAGCAAGCCAACTTGGATCGAATGCAGAAGGCGATGCAACAAGCGCAGCAACGCTTTCAAGAGGAGTTGCAAAGGGCAATGCCGGACAGCGACCAGTAGTGGGCCGGCATTACCAGTGGGCCAAGCGCCGTTGACCGAAAGGAGAGCAAGCATGACGGGTAAAAAGCGAGTGGTCGCAGGTCTGGCAATCATGATCGCGGCAGGCCTGTTCCTCGGCCGCCGGTCGCTGCGCGCACAGCAAAAAGACTCTGACGATGACCAGCTTGTGATCAATACTCTGATCGAGCCGGGCAACCAGTCGTGGTTGGGCGTCGAGTTGAAGGACATCACCGCCGATCAGGCCCGCGAGATGAAGGTGGGCAATGACTTCGGCGCCTTGGTCGGCGAAGTGGAGAAGGATAGTCCGGCTGCAAGAGCCGGCCTCCAGCCCGGGGACGTGATTGTGGAATTCGGGGGAGAAAAGGTCCGCAGCGTGGCGGAGCTGCGCCGCCTTGTGGACGAGACGCCGCCGGGACGTACCGTGCAGATTCGCGTGCGTCGAGCTGGCAACAGCGAAACTCTGAGTGCTACGCTTGAGGCCCGGAAAGACGCCACGCTGCCGTTGGTGTCGAAGCTTCGCCAGGAGGTGTGGCCGCGTGTCAACGTGCCGGTCTATGACTTTTCTTTTGGGTTTGGGGCACCGCGGCTCGGCCTGACGGTCGACGCCCTGACGCCGCAGCTCGGCGAGTACTTTGGCGTCCAAGACGGCAAGGGTGTACTGGTGCGTGAGGTCAAGTCCGGAAGCGCGGCGGATAAGGCCGGGATCAAGGCCGGGGATTGCGTCGTGAAGCTGGATTCCACCCCGATTGATTCCGCCAATGAGCTGCATCGTGCTCTTCTGCGCAAACAGGGCGAGAGCCCTGGCAAGAGTCTGGACGTGACCTTGACCATCGTTCGCGACCGCAAGGAGCAGACCCTGCAAGTGCACCTGGAGCCAGTGTCCCACCCGGGTCCGCAGGTAATAACGGAGTCCAGCTCTGTCGGCTTACCTGCGGACGAAGAATTCGAGGCCGAGGCGCAGGCGCTTCTGCCAGACGCCGAGAGCCTTGCGGCGAGCGCTGATGAGGTCCGCCGGCAGCTCGAGTCCCAACGCGGAGAGATCGACCGGGAAGCCGGGGCGGTGAAAGCGCAAGCCCGGCGGGCCGCGGATCAAGCGCGTGAACTCCAGCGGCAACTGCTCGGGCAAAAGGATCAATGGCAGCAAGATCTCAAGCAACTGGGGCCCGAGATGAAGAAGTTCCAGCAGGAGATGAAAGAGTTTCAAGACCAGTTCGGTTCCGACGTTATTTAGTCAGTTCCTTCTTTGGCCGATTGGGTTTATGACGGGCTGCGTACCTACCGAGGGTGGCGCCGAAGCCGAGCGCCGCCTGTTCTTCTTGACCGCCTTCCTTTCTTTCTCACACATTCTCAAGCTTTGTCTCCGGTGGAGCGAGCGACTCGTGCCGGATGGTATGATGTCGAGTGACACTCGCGCCGACTGATCCTGCAAGCAGGCCTGCATGCGCAGCCGTAAGCTCCGTCGCCCTGTTATTGCTGATCTTCACTGCCTGCGGCCGGAAGCAGGCCGGTGGCGGGGGTGAGGCGGCTACAGAACGTCCCGCAACGCCGGCCACCCAATCGGTCGATCCCGACACGGTGGGCGCCATCACGGGCAAAGTCAGGTTCGAGGGCCAACGCCCAAAGCCGGCGACGATCCACATGGATCAGGACCCTTTCTGTGCCGCCAAACAAGGCCAGCCCGTTTTCGCCGAAGACGGCGCCGTGAATCCTGACGGCTCGCTTCCGAACGTCTTCATTTACGTCCAGAGCGGGGCCGACCAGTACACCTTTCCAACCCCGTCGGGGCCGGTGACGCTGGACCAGGATGGGTGCATCTATCGGCCCCACGTTCTTGGCCTGATGGTAGGACAGACGTTGCGCATTGTGTCGAGCGACGCCACCACCCACAACATCCATGCCCTGACCCGCGCGAATCGAGAATGGAATGAATCCCAATTGCCCGGGGCGGCTCCTATTGACAGGGTATTTGCGCACGCCGAGGTGATGATTCCTATCCAGTGCAACGAGCATCCCTGGATGAAGGCTTACGTGGGCGTGGTGAAGACTCCTTTCTTCGCTGTCACCGGAGATGATGGCGCGTATACTCTCAGGGGACTGCCGCCGGGAGAATACACCGTCGGAGCCTGGACATCCCGGTTCGGCGCTCAGCACGAGGTGGTGACAGTGACACCACATTCCAGCGCTACATTGGATTTCAGCTTCAAACCCGGTGGGGTTTCCTAGCGGCTATGTCAAGAGGAGCAGCCAATATGGCGGCACTGGCCGTAGCGCTCGTCCTGATTCTCCTAACCGCGATTTCGGCCGGGCTTTTCTGGGGGCACGCAGGGTGGCTGCCGGTGGATACCTCCGCGCACGGGCCCGGCGTGGATCACGAGCTCAATCTTACCTTGCTGATCACAGGGCTCTTGTTCGGGGCGGCGCAATTAGGTCTGGCCTATGCAGTCTGGAAGTATCGCGAGCGCGGCGACGGGCGCAAGGCGGCCGGAGGGCGGGGAAACGGGAGGCTGGAGGCGGTCTGGACTTTAGCCGTTGCCGCGCTTTTTGTGGGTTTGATTTTTACCGGTTACGGGGTGTGGGCTCAGATGTATTTGAGCCCAGCCCCAGCCGGTGCGCTCCGGATCGACGTGCAAGGCGAGCAGTTCGCTTATTCCTTCCGGTACCCCGGACCCGACGGCAGATTCGGCCCGATTCACGCCGACAAGATCGATGACGCCGGGGGCAATCCTTGGGGGCTGGACCGCGACAGGGACGCCGACTCAAAAGATGATGTCGTCACAGCCACCCTTGGTATCCCCGTGGGTCGCCCTGTCGAGCTGCTCTTAAGATCTCGAGACGTAGGTCACTCCTTCGACGTTCGAGAACTCCGCATTCAGCAGGACATGCTCCCGGGGGTGGAGATCCCCGTACACTTCACGGCCACCCGGTCGGGGCAATATGAGATCATCTGCACCCAGCTTTGCGGCCTGGGGCATTATCGTATGCGCGCCTTTCTGAGAGTGTTGCCGGAAGCTGACTTCGAAGAATGGCTTGCGGAGCAGGCTAGCGCCCAGTGAGAGCAATGAACAGATCAGCAGATCAGGTAATCCGCAACGGCTTTCCCCCTTCGCTTCTGTCCGCAAGTTCGGCCCGCCTCGAAGACCATGAGGTATTCCGTGGCTGAGCCGCGCGCAGCCGCCCCTCTCCACAGCCAGGCGGCCAACGGCTTTCTACGAAAATACGTCTTTAGCACGGATCATAAAGTGATCGGTAAGCAATACTTCTTTCTCGCTCTGTTCTCAGTGTTTGTTGGGATGATCCTCTCCTGGCTGATGCGGATACACCTGGCCTGGCCGAAGACCCATATTCCGGGCCTCGGAGTGCTCTCCTCGGCCGGCGCCCCGGGCAACGTCATGACGCCGGAATACTATCTTTCACTGCTGACGCTGCACGGCACGCTGATGATTTTCTTTGTGCTCACCACCGTACCCCAAAACGGCCTCGGCAACTTCTTCCTGCCCCTTCAGATCGGCGCCCGCGAGATGGCCTTTCCACGGTTGAACATGCTTTCCTTCTGGATCGCGTGTGCCTCACTCGCGGTGCTGCTCTCGACGCTCTTCATCACCGATGGGCCGCCCATTTCCGGGTGGACGGCATATCCTCCGTTGAGCGCAGTCGGAACTGCGGCCGGGCCGGGTGAGGGTTTGGGTCAGACGCTCTGGATCCTCTCCATTGCGATCTTCTGCATAGGCTCGCTCCTCGGGTCGATCAACTTCATTGCCACCACTCTCGATCTGCGTACGTCCGGGATGGATCTGACGCGTCTGCCGCTCACCTGCTGGGCGTGGTTCATCACCGCGGTCATGAGCCTGCTGTCGTTTGCCGTGCTCCTCGGCGCCTGTGTGATGCTCCTGCTCGATCGTCTGGGCCACACCACTTTTTTCGTCCCGGGAGGCTTGGTACTGAATGATTATGTCATTTCCCCGTCGAGCGCGGGTGGTTCACCTTTGCTCTGGCAGCATCTCTTCTGGTTTTTCGGGCATCCCGAGGTCTACATCGCCATTTTGCCCGGCATGGGTATCGTCTCGCACGTACTGGCCTGTTTCTCGCGCCGGCCCGTCTTTGGATACAAGTCGATGGTGCTGGCTCTAGGAGTCATCGGATTCCTGAGCTTCACTGTATGGGGACACCACATGTTCGTAAGCGGGATGAGCCCTTACGCTGGGTTAGCTTTCTCTGCTCTGACCATGGTTATCGCTGTGCCCTCTGCGCTCAAGACGTTCAATTGGCTGGCCACAATTTGGCGCGGGACGCTCCGCCTTACGACCGCCATGCTCTTTTCCATCGGCTTTGTCTCGCTCTTCGTGGCGGGCGGGCTGACCGGGCTCTTCCTCGCCGACCCCGCGGTTGATGCCTACCTGCACGCCACGTACTTCGTGGTGGGACATTTCCACCTGGTGATGGGCGCAGCGGCACTCTTTGCCGTTTTCTCGGGCACTTACTTCTGGGCTCCAAAGCTCTTCGGTCGCATGCTCGACGAGAGGCTGGGCCAGATCCATTTCTGGATCACGCTGGGAGGCGTCTATTGCATCTTCATGCCCATGTACTTCATGGGTCTGGAGGGCGCTCCGCGGCGCTATTCGGAGTTCACGGACCGGTTCCTGGTGCCGCTCGCTCCATTCAACAGGTTTATGACCATCGCAGCCTTGATCACCGGAGCGGCCCAGGTTATTTTCATGTTCAACCTAATTTGGAGCATTTTCAGGGGCCGCAAGGCCACCGAGAATCCCTGGGAGGCTACTTCGCTCGAATGGTCCGGTAATCTCGGCGCGCGGCCGCCCGTGGTTTACCGGGGTCCTTATGAGTACAGCGTGCCCGGCGAAGCGGAAGACTATATCATGCAGGACTTTCCGAAAGTCGCAAAGAGTTGAGGGAAGTCCAGCGAAAGACGGGGGCGGAACATGGCATCAAGGGTGGCTGCATTTCCGGGATCAAAGTCGCTTCGAGACAACTTCGATCCCGGCCGGGACGGCGCCGGCGGCGGAGGGATCGAGCATGACCATGGCGGGGGGCAAGCGCCCGGCGGACCCATTCCCTTGCACACCTACTACACCGGATTGTGGCTGGTGCTGGGTGCGATCGTAATGTTTTTCGCAGGCCTTACGAGCGCAGTAGTGGTTCGCAAAGGTATTTCGAGCGATTGGGCCGTGATCGCTCTGCCGCGCATCCTCTTCTTCAACACATTGGTGCTGGCAGCTAGCAGTTTCCTTCTCGAGCGGGCGCGCCGCCAACTTCGAGGGCTCCCGCTCGGTAAAGATGTGCACCTTGGAAGTCGTCTCGGTGCTGTGCTGTTGCTGGGCCTCACGTTCCTGGTCGGGCAGCTCGGAGCCTGGCGTGACCTCGCCGAGCGCGGCATCTTTCTTGCGACCAACCCGAGCAGCTCCTTCATCTATCTGTTGACCGGTGCGCATGGATTCCATTTGTTCGGCGGTCTGGTGGCGATCGGTTACGCGGCGCTGCGGGCGCCCAGCCTGACGGCCAGCATCAGGGGGCGAACGCTGGTGGACGTGATCGCAATCTACTGGCACTTTGTGGGAATACTCTGGATATACGTTCTCGCCTTGCTGACCTTGAAGATGTAGACTCATTCGGTGGCACTGAAGTCCAAGCTGAGGCCCCGCAAGAGGAGTCTTGAAAGAGTTGCACTCTGGGCAACGCAGCTTGCGGTTGCCTCTTTGGAACTGGGATCGCGCCGGGTTTGGTCCTGTCCGTTCTGTTATAGTGCTGTGGCTTCGGCCCCAACCTCGGCGAACGCTGGTGTCATTCACGCCCTGCGGAGTGGTATCCTGATTCTTATCGCGCCACCACTCGCGATCTTCGCCGTCATTGTGGTAGCAGCGTTGCGCAGTCGGCATCGTTACTGGCAGGCCGGAGATCCAGATGGCTTGTCCCAGGCTTCGTTCGGCCGCCTGAAGAGCACTAAAGATGATTCGTAAAGCTTATTCCCCGTGGCTTCATCGTTATGCGATTTTCGTCGCCGGCGCCACGTTTCTGTTGATCATTGCTGGCGCCCTGGTTACTTCCAATGACGCCGGCTTGTCCGTGCCGGACTGGCCCACTTCCTTCGGCAGCTTCCGGATGCCCCGGATGGTGGGCGGCGTTAAATTCGAGCATGGCCATCGGATGGTGGCGGGCGTGGTGACCGTCCTGACCGTCATCCTCGCGCTCTGGATTTGGAGGAGCGACTCCCGCCGGTCGGTAAGGAGGCTGGCCGCAGTCTCCGTGCTCACCATTTTCATTCAGGCCCTGCTCGGCGGCATCACGGTTTTGTTTTATTTGCCGGTTGTGATTTCCGTGAGCCACGCTTGCATGGCCCAAGTCTTTTTTTGCCTGTCGGTTTGCCTGGCGCTCTTCACGGGTGAGGAGTGGGGGTGGGACGAGTCTAGGATTGAGGATTCTTCTTCGCCTTCGCTTCGACGCCTGGCGGCCTGGACCACCTCGTTGGTCTTTTTGCAGTTGATGGTCGGCGCCGGCTTCCGCCATAACGGTTTCGGAATCATTCCGCACGCGATTGGGGCCCTGCTGGTGACCGGAGGTGTGGTCTGGATCGCCTTTCGCGTCTTCAGCCGGTTCTCCGGGGAGCCGCGCCTCAAGGAGCCCGCGTCGTTGTTGGCGGCGTTGCTGGTTGTCCAGCTTGGCTTGGGGATCGCTTCCTACATCCTGAAGGTCGGCGCCCTTACGGCGCCGCAGCCCCTGCTTCCTGTCGTGACTGTGACTACAATACATGTCGCCGTCGGAGCCCTAGTACTCGTGACGAGCCTGGTGTTGACCCTTCAGGCGTTCCGTCTGACCTCAGCCGAAGGATCGTCGCAGAACGCCGATGAGGCAACGGACAAGGTTTCGTCAAGAAACGGGATGCTGTCGGTCAAAGCGATGACGAGGCCGTGAGAGGTATGGGTTGTGCTCGAGCGTCGGCTGCCTGCTGGGCTTCACTTCGGACGCCGTGGTGGAGCGGGTCTTACAAACAAAGCTGGGACGTGCCTTAGAATCAATTTGATACCTAAACGGCTCTTGGACTTACCGGTCAATGAGAATCGGGTCTGACGGGCGGACAGCCCTCCGGCTTTCGGGGATTTGCTCAGTTTGCGCGGGTGTAAAGAGATCCTGAATGGAATCGAACCGCAGCGACGGACTTTCAAGATTAAAGGATTATTGGGCCCTCACCAAACCTGAGGTGAACTTCCTCGTTCTCATTGCTACCTGGGTCGGTTTCGATCTCGGCTGGCGTGGACCCTTTCGTCTGTTGCCCCTGGTCCACACCCTTTTGGGAACCCTGGTCGTCGCCAGCGGCACGGCCACCCTGAATCAGTACGTGGAGCGCACGTTCGATGCCCAAATGCGGCGGACAGCCTTGCGTCCGTTGCCGGCGGGGCGTCTGCGATCTTTTGAAGCTCTGGTACTCGGGTTGGCGCTTTCGATCGGTGGCGCCGCTTACCTTGCGATCGCCGTGAACCCCCTCGCCAGTGCCCTGGCCCTGATCACACTGGTGAGCTATCTGGCACTCTACACGCCACTTAAACGCCGCACCGCCTGGTGCATGGTGGTGGGAGCTTTCCCGGGCGCCATGCCACCTCTGATCGGTTGGGCGGCGGCTCGCGGCAGCCTGAACTTCGAAGCCTGGGTGCTCTACGGGATGCTCTTCCTGTGGCAGTTTCCACACTTTCTCTCGATTGCGTGGATGTATCGCGACGACTATGCCCGGGCTGGTTATCGAATGTTACCGTCTTGGGACGGTGCCGGCCGTCTGATGGCCTGGCAGGTAGCAATCTCATCGCTGTTCTTGCTGCCTGTGAGCCTGGTGCCGGTCTGGCTCGGCGGAGCTGGAGTGATTTACTTTTGCGGAGCTCTGCTGCTTGGCTTGGGCTTTTCCGCTTACGGTATGCGCTTGGCGGCTTCGCGCTCGAAGGCGGTGGCTCGAAAGATGCTCCTGGCCTCGATTGTTTACCTCCCACTGGTTTTGGCGCTGATGGCGCTTGATAAGAAGGGCGTCACCTAGCCAGCGCGTGGTGCCGGCGCGGCCGCAAGAATTGTGATCCCGCTCGACTATTTTCCCGCCATCGACGCCACCCTCAACGGCGCCAGCGCTGTGCTCTTGATGGCCGGCTATCTGTGCATCCGCCGCCACAGGATCAAAGCCCACCGGGCGTTCATGCTTTCCGCGGTCGGAACCTCGACCTTGTTCCTGCTTTGTTACCTCTGGTATCACGCCCACCACGGCGTCACGCGATTCCAAGGGCTCGGAATGGTTCGCAACCTGTATTTTGCGTTGCTCGGCTCCCACACCGTGTTGGCCGCGGCGATTGTACCCCTCGTCCTCGTGACGCTGAGCCGCGCGCTGCGCCGAAATTTTATCCGGCATCGCCAAATCGCTCGATGGACGTTTCCGCTGTGGGTCTATGTCTCGGTCACCGGAGTCCTGGTCTACTGGATCCTTTACCATCTCTACCCAGGTGCCTGAACGGTTGAAGGCGCGGTATTTCCCGAATGATCCTATACCTGCCATGGCCGATTCTGAAGCCAACAGCGTGATCGTCTCCAATCCGTCACACCTTAAGGCTTGACAAGAGCCCGCACCGGTGTATAGTGGACTCGAACGAACGTTCGATTGATGACCAGATCACCACAGCCCGGGAGAAGCCGTCGGCCGCGCCGGGGGGCCCGGGCGGTACGCGGCTCCAAGGCTTTTGACCGCAAGCTCGATGCCATTCTTCGACACTCCGCCGCGGTGTTTTGTAGCCGTGGCTACCACCAGGCGTCCATCCGCGACATTGCCCGGCTCACCGGCGTGAGTCTCGCCGGGCTCTACTACTATTTCTCGAGCAAGGAAGAGCTTCTTTACCTGATCCAGCGTCACACCTTCGAGACCATCCTGACCACCGCCAAAGCGGCCATCGAAGGAATCGAGGATCCGGAGCAGCGGCTGCGCGTTTTGATCGGGTTCCACGTGCAATTCTTCCTGCATCACCCCAACGAGATGAAGGTGCTGATCCACGAAGAAGAGTGGCTCGGGAAGGGACGGAGCCAGGAAGTTCGGGCTATCAAGCGGGCCTACTACCAGCTTGTCCTCGACCAGGTGGAGGCTTTGAGAGGTGCCCAGCGGTTGGAGCGGCCTGATTCACGCCTGGCCGTGCTCTCCCTGTTCGGGATGATGAACTGGATCTATACCTGGTACAACCCGAAGATCGATCCGGACGCGCCGGGGTGCGCCGAGGTGATGGCTGCGATCTTTCTGCGCGGAATTCTCGGTGAGAGCGTGGCTAAGTCAACCCGCCGGGCCGCCGGGGTGGCCGCCAACGGACAGGGGCCGAAGGCCGGCCGCCGGCGGGCTCGTGGGCAACGACCCTCAAATGGCGAGTCGTCGTCTATTGAGCGCCCGGCCGCCGTCGAGCGCCTCAACGCTCGCCCATCACAAGCTCACAATTAGAAGGAGAAGCTTATGGCCACCACTGTCAGTGCTCCAACCGGGGCGCTCATCAATGATCGCGTCGAAAAAGGCATTGCCTGGATCGAAATGAACGATCCTCCTGCCAACACCTACACCTATGAAATGATGCAGGAGCTGGACGCCGCTATTCTGCGGGCACGCATGGACACCTCGGCGCACGTCATCGTTCTGCGCGGTGCCGGCGACAAGTTTTTTTCGGCGGGCGCCAACATCAAGATGCTCTCGAGCGTCACACCGGAGTTCAAGTACTACTTCTGCCTGCACGCCAACGAGACCTTGACCCGGCTTGAGCAGACGCCCAAGCTGGTGATCGCGGCCTTGAACGGCCATGCTGTGGGTGGCGGACTCGAAATCGCCCTGGCGGCAGACATCCGCCTGGCTCGGCGTGATGCCGGCAAGATCGGGCTGCCCGAGGTGGCTCTGGGGGTCCTGCCGGGCACGGGCGGCACCCAACGGCTGTCGCGGTTGATCGGTAAGTCGCGTTCCATTGAGCTGATGGCTACGGGCCGCACCTTTTCTTTCGAGGAAGCCGAGGAATTCGGTCTCGTCAATCAGGTGCTTGACCGCGACAGCTTCTTTGAGGAAGTCACAGAGTATGCCAAGCAGTTCCTGCCGCCCGGCAAAGCGGCGCGGGCGGTAGGCAGGATCAAACGGTCTGTGCAGTCCGGCCTCGAGATGCCGTTCTCGGAGTCGCTGGCGCTCGAACGCGAGTTACAGCAGCACCTTTTTCAAAGCGAAGATGCCCACGAGGGGCTGGCGGCCTACGTCGAAAAGCGGACGCCGCAGTTCAAGGCGAAATGAGGATGCGGAATCGCCGTGCGAAGCTGGTTGCAAAGCGCGAAGACTTGCTCCAGACGTGCCTGGCGCTGCTTCGGGGAATCAATCTCGGTGCGAAGAACAGACTTCCCATGAAAGACCTCAGCGAAATGTTTGCTCGGGCGGGATGCCGCGATGTAGAGACTTACATCCAGAGCGGCAACGTCATTTTCAGAGCGACCCCCAACGTCTCAGCACGGCTTTCACAGGTCATTAGGACCCAAATTCAAGAGCGCTTCGGACATCAGGTGCCCGTGGTGTTGCGAACGGCTGAACAGCTCAGGAACGTTGTTCGTAACAACCCATTCCTAATAGAGGGAGCCGCCGAAGACACGCTTCACGTTATGTTCCTGGCGGACTGGCCGGACCCGGACCGGGTCAATGCACTTGACCCGGTCCGGTCGCCACCCGATGCCTTCATGGTCCGCGGGCAAGAGGTCTATCTTCGGCTTCCAAATGGCGTCGCGCGGAGCAAGCTGACCAACTCCTACTTCGATTCCAAGCTCGGGACGATCAGCACCGCCAGAAACTGGCGGACAGTGACCAGGCTCCTTCAGCTAACGGAGGAGCAAGATTCTTGTTAGGTCCTGGAGCCAGGCATTAGCGCAACCGGAAATCGGTCAACCTGCCGCACAGGAATCTAACGAGAGAGCCGGCCATGAAAATCGCGCTGTCGGTTTCGGACAAAGACAAGGCTAAGGGATCCGAGTGCCCCTACTTCCGTGCCCTACTTGGCGCCGGAGCCACGGAGGACCAGCTCGAATTGGTGACAGCGGCTGACCGCAACCGTCTGCGCGCTGACGATTTCGACGGGGTCCTGTTTGCCGGTGGCGAGGACATCGATCCACCCTTCTACGGCGAACCGAAAAAGTACGACAACGTGCAGGTGAATCGGGCGCGGGACGACTTCGAGCGGGTTCTGCTCAACCGGTCGCTCGACCGGCGTCTGCCTATTCTCGGCATCTGCCGCGGCGCCCAGCTGATCAACGTGGGCTTCGGGGGAACGCTATACCAGGACTTGGCCCTGGATGCCGCCCCCGAGTTCGAGCACCGGCAGACTGATTCCGGCAACTCCCGGAATGAGACCACGCACGCGGTGACCGTGACCGAGCCGGATTCGCTGCTCGCCGGAGCCATTCAGGGCAGCTGCCGGGTCAACAGCATTCATCACCAGGCCATCAAGCATCTGGGCCGCGGACTCAAGGTAACGGCACATTCTGAGGACGGCCTGGTGGAGGCGGTGGAGGCGGCGGACGGCTACCCTTTTTTGCTGGCCGTGCAGTGGCATCCCGAGGAGATTGCAGACCACCCCGAGCAACGGCGGATCTTCGAGGAGTTCCTGGCGAACTGCCGCGAAAGAAGCGAGAAAGCCTGAAGCCAGAAGCCAGAATGAGAGCGGGCCTGAAAGCGAGAATGCCGAAAGAGAAGTCAGGAATTGAAGTCGGAATCACGGCTATGATAGGTCAAGATCCTTCTACCGGGACGTCCCAGGTTCAAGAACGGGCGGAACTGCCCGATTATCTCAAGCCCGGTCTGAAGGTGGTTTTTGTGGGATTCAATCCTGGGGATCGCTCCTCGCGCATCGGCCATTACTACGCTGGGCGAGGCAATCAGTTCTGGAGCTTTCTCCGTGAGTCCGGACTGACGACAAGGCGCCTCGCGCCCGAAGACGACTACCAAGTGCTCGACTTCGGAATCGGCCTCACGGATGTAGTCAAGCGCTGGTCGCGGTCCTCGAGTGAACTGAGACCGCGCGACTACCGGCACGGCTTTGCCGCACTGGAGAAGAAGCTGGAATGGGCGGCGCCCCGCTCGATCGCCTTCAACGGCAAGGGGATTTACGAGCATCTGGCAGGGCATCCGGCGCCGCTCGGTCGCGCGCGCGAGCGCCTCGCCGGCGTACCTGTATTCGTGCTGCCGTCCACCAGCGGACGCAACGGCAGCCTGACTCGGGCCGAGAAGTTGGCCTATTTCACTAGGCTGGCGGATTGGGTGAGGCGGCATGGCTGAACAAACGGTGCTCCTGCGGCGTGAGGCGGCGGTCGCTACCATCACCCTCAACCGGCCCGACAAGCTGAACGCGATCGACGATAGCATCCGTGCCGGCCTGAGGGCCGCTCTCGATGTGGTGGAGCGCGACCCGGAGATTCGGGTGGCCGTGATCACCGGTGCGGGTCGTGGGTTTTGCGCCGGTGGTGATATTCAGAAGATGGTCGAGCTGAAGGAGGGTTACCATTCGGCCGCTTTTCGCGGTTATCTCGATGCCGGACACGCCGTGGTGCGCAGAATCCGGCAGATTCCCAAGCCGATCGTGGCCGCGGTCAATGGTCCGGCCGCGGGTGCCGGCATGAATCTGGCCCTCGCCTGTGACTTGCGCCTCGCTTCCGAGCAGGCGACGTTTACGCAGGCTTTTTCCCGGATCGGGCTTCATCCGGATTGGGGCGGGACGTTCTCTCTGCCGCGCCTGGTGGGTCTTGGCCGCGCCTTCGAGATGTTCTGGCTGGCTGAGCCCGTGACGGCGCAGGAGGCACAAAGAATCGGCTTGGTGAATTTCGTAGTGCCGCCGGAGTGTTTCGCTGCCGAGACCGGCCGGCTGGCGGCCCGGCTGGCGGCGGCGCCACCTCTGCCGATGGCGCTGCTCAAGCAGGACCTGTACGAGCGTGTTCAGACGGAGCTCGAACGGGTGATGGACAATGAGCTCGAAGCTCAGATGAAGTGTTTCGCTTCCGACGATTTCACCGAGGGCTTGCGCGCTTTCCAGGAGAAGCGGGCCCCGAAGTTCAGCGGAACCTAGCTCAGCATGACAGATTCCTTTTTCCGCAGCCTCCTTGTCTAGAGGTGAGTTTTTCCACGAACTGCTACGTTAGAGGATGAGCATGGAACCTCGATTGAGCTTCGTCACGCTCGGTGTCGCCGACCTCGAGCGCGCCACCCGGTTTTACGCGGAGGTCCTGCGTCTGCCGCAACTTAAGACGCCGCCCACGATCACCTTCTTCGAGCTGGGACGGACCTATCTGGCGCTGTTTCCGCGGGCCGATCTCGCCGCCGACGCCGGGGTATCCGACTCTGGCGGCCCGGTTCCGGGCGCCTCTCCCGGCTTCTCACTCTCGCACAACGTGCGCGCGGCGGCGGACGTCGAGCAACTTCTGGCCGAGGTGTCTGCGGGCGGCGGACGCATCGTCCAGGAAGGCCGGCCGCGGCCCGAGTTCCAGGGCTACTCCGGCTACTTTGCCGACCCGGACGGCTTCCTCTGGGAGGTTGCGTACAATCCGGGCTTTCCGCATGTCTAGGGGTAAGGAGGAACAATGCTCAAGGTTTCCAATTTTGACGACTGGATCGACTATTTCTACGGCTGGCAGAAGGACATCGGACTGGACGCCCCCGAGTTTCGCGAGTACAAGTTCGAGGCCAAGTACGGCCAGCTCCCCAATAATGAGATTGAATTCGGAGACTACAAGGGGCAACTGCGCTGGAAGTCGGTGATGCACATTCCCGACCAGCGCATCCGCGACGCGGCGCTGAACCTGATCGTGTATCAAGGCGACACCGAGTTTGCTTCGGTGGAACAACAGCGGCACCTGTTTGAGACCGCTCCCAGCCGCTACGACTTTCTGAGCCTGGTTCGAGTGATGACCGAGGAGATGCGTCACGGCTGGCAGATGAGCCATCTCCTTGTGACCCAGTTCGGACGCTCGGGACGCATCGAAGCGCAGAAGCTGCTCGAGCGGCGCGCCTTTACCGACGACCGCTTGCTGGGCGCGTTCAACGAGATCGTACAGAACTGGCTCGATTTCTTCACCTACACCCAGTTCGTCGACCGCGACGGCAAGTTTCAGCTCACCATGCTCTCTTACTCGGGCTTTCAGCCGCTGGCCCAGAGCATGCTCCCCATGCTCAAAGAAGAGTCCTTTCATCTCGGCACGGGCAACAATGGCTTGCGGCGGATCCTTCAGGCGGGCATGATCCCCACTTCCGTCATCCAGCGCTACTACAACAAGTGGCTTCCCACTTCGTTTGACCTGTTCGGCACGGATCATTCCTCCTCGGCGCAGTGGGCTTACGTGTGGGGCCTCAAGGGCCGCTACAACGAACGGGATGCCGGGGACCCGGCGGACAAGGAGCGCTTGAACGAGGCTTCCCGCGAGTTGTATCGCGACGAGGCCGTGAAGCTCACCGACCTCCTGAACAAGCTGGTTCTGGAGGATCAGCCGAAGCTGCTCGTGCCCGATATCAAGTTCAACCGCCAGATCGGGCAGTATGCAGGCCAGCACTGGACGCTGGAAGGCAAGCAACTGACCGCGGACGAGTATGCCCGGTATCTGCCCACCGTTCTACCGACGGATCAGGACCGGGACTTCTTGAAGTCCGTCATGAAGGAAAAGGGCTGGATCGTGCCCAAGAAGGAAGAGGAGATTTCAGGGAATTAAGAGAACGGGACTACGAAAGGAAGAGCATCTAGCCTGGCCCTTTGTAGGATGCAGGAAAGTGACATGGCGGCCGTTGATGACCAAGGGACAAGGGCGGTTCGATGCCCCAAATTCGTGGCAATTCTTGCCTGGATTCCTGGCACGATCCTCGCCTTTTGTCACTATACTTCGGTGCTGCAATAATGGGCTGCAGGGCTTTGATCGTTTTCCTCCGGGGTATCAACGTTGGAGGACACAGGGCTTTTCGTCCGAGCGTGCTCGCCAAAGAACTGGACATCTACGATGCCGTGAACGTGGGCGCCGGAGGCACGCTTGTCATTCGCAAACCTGGGTTGCGCGCAAAGTTCCTTGCCGAATTGCGTCGGAAGCTGCCGTTTGAAGCAACAATCGCTTTCTGCGACGGCAGTGATCTGATTCGACTCGAGGCGGACAATCCGTTTGGAACTGAGCCACCGCGCGTAGATGTCGTTCAATTTGTGAGCATCCTGTCGGAGGCTGGACGCCGCAGAGTTTCTGTTCCTATTGCTCTTCCCGAAGGTGGGGAGTGGCTTGTGCGAATCATTGGCTCGAAGAATCGTCTCGTGTATGGGGTGTACCGCCGCCACATGAAAACAATTGGCTGTCTCGGCCAGATCGACAGGATCTTTGGGGCGCCGGCGACAACGCGCAGTTGGAACACAATACTCTCAGTGCTACGGATTCTGAAATCCCACGAGCCCGGCAAGTAGACCGCTGAGCTAGGAACGTGGATAGGCAATGATAAATGGCGTAGTGCTTACGCTCGATCCTGCGATATCACGTTTTGCGAACGTTAACCCCTGGCAACCTACAGCCTTCTCGAGAATGGAAAGGCGCAGAGCCTACCCTATTCGCTGCGCTCAGGGCAGGCTCTGAGCCGGGCGAGGACGAGCCTTGCACTACCGACCGCCCTGATGGCTCCCTAAACGCGACTACCTACCCGCCGCGATCGGGGCCGCTACTGCTATGCACCATTTCCTCCAATCAGTATTAACTCTCGTGTTATTGAAATAGGTTCACTTTGGGTGTATTGAGGGAGTGTAGGGTCGGACCCGGAACGCTGGTGGCTGGCCGACCCCAAGGGTGGCCACGACGGCCCAGGGTTGGTCCGGAGGGAAACTCGAAAGAGGGGTGCTGTTTGTGTCCGAGTCTCGAATTTGGGAGGCGCGATTGCCGGCTCCGGAGGCCTTCGGCGGGACCGAACGTCGCCGCAAGGCCCGGCTTCAGGGAATACTCGGCCGCACCCCGCGCCCGATGTCTTCAGTGGTTTCCTGGGAGCATATTCCACTCGAGGCTCCGCCCTCGAGCGGCCGCCGAATCGTTCTTTTCAACCGGCTGTCAACTCGGCAGTTTTCGGAGGCTGGGCCTGGGTTTTCTTTGGGGGCCGAGGGCCCCCAAAGGAC
>DATDGR010000178.1:0-2833 GCA_036521995.1 Terriglobia bacterium
GGAGCAGATTCGTGTGCAACGGAAGGTAGAGGTCCGGCGCCGCCGCAGGATCGACTCCGAAGAATTCCGGCGGCGCCACGCCGATCACCGTGAAGGGCACATTATCGACGAGAACCGGTTGTCCAATCGCACTCGAAGGTCCCCCAAAGCGCTGCCGGCTGGCCGCAAAGCTGATGACCGCGACCGGCGCTGCGCCCGGGCGGTCGTCTGCGGAGTCGATCAGACGTCCCGCGGCCGGCGACACTGCCAGGCCGCGAAAATACTCGCCGGTGACGTACTCCGTGCTGGCGCTCGCGGCCTGCCCGCGGATGGCCAAGTTACGGTTTCGTGCGTTGAAGTATCCGAAAAGCGTGGAAAAGACCGGATTCTCCTCGCGAAGCGTCTCGAACGCGCCGTATGGGAACATGCCGGTGACCATGGCGCCTTTATCGCCCGGCCACGCCATGCCCTGTAACCCGTGCATGACGTGGACCGACTCCTTGCTGCCGTCCTGGGGCGGCCGGCTATGCCAATTCAAGAGCACCAGCGACTCGGGATCGCTCACCGGCAACGAGCGCAACAGAATCGACTCCATGAAGCTGTAGATGGCAGTGTTGGCTCCGATACCGAGCGCCAGCGAGAAGACTGCCAGGGCGCTGAATGCCTTGTGAGAGGTCATGGTGCGACAGCCATAGCGGACATCCTGGCCAAGTTCCGATAAAAACCGTGTCATCCAAATCTCCCGTGACTCTTCGTGCTTCAGTCCGACGCTGCCAAATCGCCGGCGCGCTTCAGCCCTGGCGCACTCCGGCGTCATACCGTCTGCTTGCAGTTCCGCAGCCTTCTCCGCAAGGTGGAGTTCCATTTCCTCGCGCAGCGACTCGCTGCGCCTGGCGCTCTCCATCCAATACCTCAGCCGTCGTATCAACATGTCCCTCACTCCGCTCCCATCACACGTGCGATCGCCAGCGTGAGCTTCGCGTACTTCCGGGTTTCAACCGCCAGCTGTTTGCGGCCAGCCGCCGTGATCCTGTAAATCCTCGCCCGCCGATTGTTCGACGTCACGCCCCAGACACCGTCGATCCAGCCGTTTAGCTCCAGCCGCTGGAGAGCGGGGTACAGCGAGCCCTCCTCGACGAGGAGCTCATTGTCGGACGATTGTTGAATGAACTGGACTATGCCGTATCCATGGAGGTCGCGCAGCGACAGCGTCCGCAGAATTAACATGTCCAGTGAACCGGGCAACGAATCGTTTTTTTGCGCCTTGCGTCCCATACCAAGAATTCTTAGCTTACGGCGCCGAGGTAACGCGAGTCAAGTTCAGATTGGCGAGCCCTCGCGCCGCAAGACGGTTTCGGGGTGCTCACGCGCGCCGGATGCGAATCGCCATGGCGCGCGTTGCCGCTGTCGACCAACAGGCTACATCCGATCTCAACTGGCCTAAAGCCTCAGAGCACTCCGTCGGGAGTGGTCGGCAACTCGGAAACTGATGGTCAGATATCCGTGCTGACTTCTGTTTCCTGCCTTCTCGTTTTCCTTTCGTGGTCGACGTGATGCCCGTAACCGCCGGGTTGTGACCTCGGACATTTACGGTGGCCGCTTTCGTAATAGCCTGGCTTTGACCAGGAGCAAGGCAGCGCTGGGAGCAAGGTAGCGCAGGGTCGCGCTTCTTAGAGACTCTGCGGCTTTTCTTCAGAGGCGGGTCCGCTCGTCTGCGCTCGTCGAGTCTAGCAGCACCCGATCGACGGCCACGATGGGCGGCGGGCTCACGGCCGTGGTGACGGCTCCAACGTGATGCGCACGGCTAATTTGGCAAGGGTCAGATGCCTTCCAGGAAGGGCATCAGCAGGGGCGGCTCGGCGAGGAAGGGGAGCCGGGCGATGCCCGCTACGGCCCCGGAGACGTGCCCCTCGCGTGCCGGTTCAAGGGTCATGACGAAGGGGAGCCGGACCTTGGATTGTCCGGGCTCCTGCAACACGGAGTCGATATTGATGCGATGCCGGGCCAGAATGCCGCAGACCCGGGCCAGGATGCCCGGCCGGTCCCGCACGACCAGTCTCAGGTAAAACGGCGCCGCGTACCCGGCCATGGGGGCAGGGCCAGCCCGGCGCCAGGTCGCATAGCCGAGAGGGCTAAGCCCTGCGCCGCCGGCGATGACCCCGCGCGCAATTTCGACCACGTCAGAGAGCACGGCCACGGCGGTGGGTTCGCCGCCAGCTCCGCGGCCGGTGATCATGGTGTTTCCGCCCTTGCTCCCGACCAGCAGCACACTGTTGATGGCCCCGCGGATGGCCGCGAGCGGCGCAGCGCGCGCCACCATCATGGGCCGGACGAATACCCGCAGCTTTCCGCCTGGGACCCGCCGGGCGGCTGCGATCAGCCGGACGGTGTGGTTCAAGCGCTGGGCGTAGGCGAAATCCACTTGCTCAATCCGGCGGATGCCTTCCACCGAGATATCCGCAACCGGCACGGCCGAGCCAAAGCAGAGCATGGCCAGGATGGCGATCTTATAGCGAGCATCGTGGCCCTCAACGTCGGCGGTCGGATCGGGCTCGGCGTACCCTCGCCGCTGAGCCTCGGCCAGTGCCTCGGCAAAAGGACAGCCGCGCTCTTCCATTTCGGTCAGGATGTAGTTGGTGGTCCCGTTGAGAATGCCCAGCACCTCGGTGAAGCGCTCTCCGGCCAGGCCCTCGCGGATGGCATGCAGCACGGGAGTTCCGCCGGCCACGCAGGCCTCGATACCGAGGCTGGCTCCGGCCCGCCGGCTGCGCTCCACCAGCTCCAGGCCATGCTCGGCCACAAGCTGCTTGTTGGCGGTTACGAGATGCTTGCCTGACGCCAGGGTGGCCAGAGC
>DATDGR010000179.1:0-71724 GCA_036521995.1 Terriglobia bacterium
ATCGGATTCGGTTACCCCTTCCTTTTCCTGCTCGGGTTCCGTCCTCCCAAGTGGGCCTGGATCGCGCTCGCCGTCATCTTAGGTGGCTACTGGCTGGCTTGGGCGCTCTATCCCTTGCCGGGCGCCGGATTCGACTGGCAGACGCTGGGCGTCTCAGCGGCCTGGAACGCGCAGCACAATTTCACCGGTTTCGCAGCGCACTGGAACAAGAACTACAACCTTGGCAACCGCTTTGACCAGTGGTTCCTGAACCTGTTTCCTCGGGAGCATCCGTTTGTCTACAACGATGGCGGCTATCTAACGCTCAGCTTTATTCCCACGCTCGGCACCATGATCCTGGGGTTGATCGCCGGCCGCTGGCTGCGCGCCGCCGCGCCCCGAATCCCACTCAAGCGGCTGCTGGTGGCTGGCGTGATCGGGGTGGCGGCCGGGCTGCTGCTCCACTACACGCAGATCTGCCCGGTGGTGAAGCGCATCTGGACACCCAGTTGGACGCTGTTCAGCGGCGGTTTGTGCTTCCTGTTCCTGGCCGCTTTCAGTTGGGTGATTGATGTCAAGCGGCGTCGCGGCTGGGCCTTCCCCTTGGTCGTGATCGGCATGAATTCCATCGCGGCCTACTGCATGGCCCATCTGTTCGAGAATTTCATCGTCAGCTCGTTCCGCATCAACCTGGGACCGCACTTCTTCGCCTTCCTGGGCGCCGGACTCGAACCGCTGATGCGCGGCGCCGCGGTGTTGCTGTGCTTCTGGCTGCTCCTGTTCTGGATGTATCGGCGAAAAATCTTCCTCAAGATTTGACTTTTCCTGAGAGGCCAGCTCAACGGAGACTTCGTCGACGCAATTCCTTCGTTTCTTGCAGTTCGTTAGAAAGAGAGCGCTCGTCAATGAACCGTCGCAGAGTGCCGCCCTTTCCGACGCTGCTTCCGCCGGTCGTCTTGATTGTCTTGTTCTCCGCGCTGTCCCCGGTTCTAGGTCAGGAAGAGGCGTCCAGCCACAGCGGGCCGACCGTGACCCTTGGAATCGAAATCAACCTCCCCTCAGGAGGAGCCTGGCCCGTGGCGGCCGGCGCCGATCATGCCGTTTTCTACATCCCTGCCGTGGGCAAAGGCGAGATTCTGGGGGTCATCGCAGTTTCCCAGGGACGCTTTGCGGGTGTTCGCATCACACCCAGCAGGGGCGAGCATTCAGTCAAAATCGACGTGTCCGCCCTGGTGACAGCCGAGAAGAAGCTGTCCGAAGCAACCTGCGCCGAAATACGGTCGTGGCGAAGCGAAGACGGAGGTTCTTACGAGGGAAAGAAGGATGAATCCCTTTTGCTCTCGGGCTTGGCCCATCTTGGTCTTCCGGTTTTCAAGGTGAAAGTTGTCGGGGTCCACGGACCGCCGCCGGGCGGCTTTCGCCACCCCTACGCTGGCTTTTCCGCCTACTGTAGCTGCGAGTCGACGCGAGATGCACTCAACGATTTCTTGAGCATTCTCGGATATCCTGACGCTGGAAAATGCACGGAGATCGGCGAATGCGCTCAGTGCTGCAGGATCCTAACCCCGTGAGATTGGAGCCTCAAATCGGGTAACATGGGATTCGGCCCACTACTCAGTCCGAGCCTAGTGTTGACAAGGCTGGAGACCATATTTAAAGTTGGATTTATGTTAACTCGGTACACCGACGTGCTCAGGCGCTGTCCATATGGCCCTTTGTGAATCCGTCCATGACCGGCCCGCCCAACCTCCCCCCGGGGAGCTCGATCGCCGGACCGTCTTCGCCGCAACTTCAGTCCGGTTGCGAGCCAAATTAATCCTATGATATTTATTTTCAATGTTTTGCGGTAGAAAGCGCCAGCTTTTCGGAGCAGGCCTCTCGGGCCAGTCAGAGGCCACTCCCAGGGGGGCCCCCACTAAATCGAAAAAACGAGCCTGAGAAGTTGTTTAGAATCAACGCAAGTTAGAAAAAACGAACCTAGAACGAACCCAAACGAACCCGAGAAACAACCCAATTTGCAAGATTGGTATCCAGTAAGTCCTTTAGAATTGGAAAGAGAGTTGCAGCTCGGAAAAAACGAACCCAAAACGAACCCAAGGGCAGCGAAGTCTCAAGATGCCCACCCAAGATCCGGAGGAGCTGTTGCCTCGGTGTGGAAACGGCGCGCCCGAGGCTCGCCTTCAGCAGCCTCAAGCTCGGCGAGGGAAGATGGAGAATCGCTGCGCGTCTGGCCAGAGTCTCCAGCAACGGGGTCCGGTCGTGAGGCAACCGCACGCTTGGTGCAAGCTTCGAATGCAAGTATCTCGCAGCCGCAAGCGGAGGTGCGACGATGAGACCGCTTCATCGCTTCGGAGTGGTTGTTTCCCTGTCTTATCTATGTGCAGGAGTGGGCTTGGCTCAAGACCAGACGCCTAGCCCGGCGGTGTCCCCGTTTGAGGTTCCGGTAGCACCTCCGGACAAACCCGCAAGCCCACAAATGATCCCGCTAACGGTCCAGACCGGGGTTCCTCTGGATGTCGTCCTCGAAAAGCAACTGAAGATCAGCAAGCAGGCGGGCGCATCGGTGCAGGGACGCGTGGTTGAGCCTATTTACGTCTTCGACCACCTCGTGATTCCCGCCGGCAGCGAGCTTCTGGGGCACGTGGCTCAGGTCGACACCCTTTCGCGCAAGCAGCGGGCCTTGCACATTGCCAATGGCGACTTCACGCCGCTTCGCAAGGTCCATGTGGATTTCGACACCTTGGTGCTCAAAGACGGCAAGCGGGTTCCGGTACACACCGTGGTTTACCAAGGGGCCCTCGAAACCGTGCACCTGTCGGCGGATGACCAGGGCAAGAAGAAGGGCCGGGTGAGCCAGGTGGCGTCGCAGGCCGAGCAAGAGGTCAAGAATCGCGAGCACCAGGCGGTGCAAGAGGTGAAGGCTCCGGGAAAGTCGCAGCGCGTGAAGGCATGGATCGTGGGAGAGCTGCCCTACCACCGGCAATCGCTGCCCGCCGGCACGCACTTCACGGCGGAGCTGAAGGCGCCGGTGGAATTGGGCACCGAAGAGCCCCCCAAAGAGCTGCCCGAGCTCGGGGCCAAGATCCCGGCGGGCACTGACGTGCACGTCCGCCTGCTCACGGCTCTGAGCTCGGCGACTAACCATCGGGGCTCGCCGGTTCAGGCCGTCATCTCGGAGCCTGTTCTTTCCTCGGACCATCACCTGATCCTGCCGGAAGGCACCCGCCTGGAAGGTACCGTGACCCAGGCCGTGCCTGCTCGCCGCCTGGGCCGCAACGGGCAGCTCCGGTTCACGTTCCGGCAGATTGACCTGGCCCAAGGAGCGCCCCAGAAGGTGGAGGCGAGCCTGGAAGGCGTCGACGCCGCTACCAGCGCTCACATGAAGCTGGACTCCGAGGGCGGCGCGCACGCCGTCACTCCCAAGACGAAGTACATCGCGCCCGCCATCGACGTGGTTCTGGCGGTGGGTTCTCTCGACGGCCTCGATCCTCACAACCACAAGCGCATCGAAGAAGGCCTAGGACCGCAAGGGCCTGACACCGCCGGAGGAGCCGTGAGAGGCGGCGCCGGCTTCGGTTTGGTGGGCAGTGTGATCGGCCTGCTGGCCCATTACCGCCCGGTCAGCGCGGGCTTCGCTTTCTACGGAGCCGGCTTGTCTGTCTACACCCACGTGGTGGCCCGTGGCAACGACGTGGTTTTCGCCAGGAACACGCCCATGGACATTCGATTTGGCACCCACGCGGGCCCAGGATCGCCGGGCACCGGCCTGTCACACCCTTCCCCTTAGCCGAGCCTCCCCGCCAACGAAACCTTGTTGGGCCGACGCACGGGCCTGACCTGTTGGCGTATACTATTTGTTAATATGATGTTTAGAACACTCGTGCTCGCGGGTCTTGGACTCCCGGGCCTTTCCAGATTTAACTTGACAATAAGAGCCAATTAATCCAGTGTTAGTTTCGGGATTGGGCCTTCCAGACAGTCTCCCAGGTGGTCTGAGCTCAGTCAGGTTATCTGTAATCGCGCCCTAGAGAGAGGTTGCCGCGTTCACCCAAACCCGGCGTGTCATAGGTTGACCATTCGCTCCTCAACACCTCATCCCGGCAGCGCCTTAACGAGGCGGCCCGTAGCGTCTGCTCGGAGGCTGGAGTGCCAGATTGCGTCTAGGAAACGAGCGGGCGATGGTACCGCGGATGAGTCTTGTTTCAAGCCTTGAGACTGCTCTCAGGGCTCGCACCTCCGACGTTAGCCCCGGGGCGGAAGCGGGGCAGGCCAGAGCGGCGACGTTGTGGCCTGCCCAGAGCCGTCTGAACTGCGAAGTCTGCCAGCCTGCCTGAAACACCGTCAGGCCGGACCGAATCGAGCAAAGATAACTGGGCGAACCGCAGGTTCGCCTTACCTGGAGGAATGAAATGGCTAAGCTTTATGTAGGGAATCTTCCCCACAGCACCACCGACAGCGCCTTGGCAGACTTTGTGACGAACGCAGGCTTTAGCGTGGCCTCAGCAGTGGTCATCCGCGACAAGATGACCGGCGATCCCCGCGGATTCGGCTTCGTGGAACTGGCTCCTGGCGAGGACGTGCAGAGGGCTATCAATGGCCTGAATGGTCAAAGTCTCGAAGGCCGCACCTTGACGGTCAATGAGGCCCGCCCCATGCGCACGGGCTTCTCCGGTGGGCGGGGTGGAAGCGGTGGTGGCGGTGGCGGCGGCAGAGGGCGGGGCGGGAGTGGCGGCGGAGGATACGGACGCCGGCGCGACTACTGATCGGGCGGCCCACGCGGCTGCGCCCCCGGGTCGAACAGGTACGGCTAGAAGTGAAACCCCAACTCAGCGGTAAACGTACGCGGCGTGACGTAGTGCGTGCCGCTGAACGTGGAAATGAAATTGTAGAGCGCCGTCTTATTCGTCAGATTGATGGCCGAAAAGCGGAGACTCCACTTACGCTTGTCCCCGTTGAAGAGGTTGTCATCGCCCACGGCGAGGTCGAAGAGGTTGCGCGGTGCGATGCGGGGAGGGTTGTGATCATCGTTTTCAGTGCCCGGCGCCGGAACGCTCACATATTTGGAATTGTACTCATTCCCCGGGCACACGCCGTATCCGAGCGATGAGCTGATCCCGACCGTCGGATTCGCAAACACGCCGTTGCAGGAGAGTCCAGCCTGGAACTGTTGATCCGGTGTGATAATCGACGCATCCACAATAGAGTCGGTCCCTAACGGCCCATTGGCACAATTGCCGCCGGCGCACGGTATGGGACCCGCCACCAGACCGCTATCGTAGCGCCAGTTGAAACCAAACCAGGGACCGCGCTTCCATGGCTGATACTGTAGGTGGGTCGTCTGGTTAAACCTCTCGTCGTGGTCGATGCGGAACACTTCGCATCCCGTGGACGGCGAGCAGGACGGCGTGGCGCCGATGCCGGCGACCTGCGGCTCGAAGAAGCGCGCCGCCACGCTGGACATCACTACAAACGCCGTCAGGCCATGGAAGTTCGGAACGCTGGCGCGAAGAGCATATCCGGGGATTTTCGATTTGTCCCACTCGACCGGAAAGGTAATCGGCGAGTCGCCCAGCACGCTGAAGTCGAAGCCCCTTTGCGTGTATTTCCAGATGTATTCGCCGTCCACCACCAAGTACTTTCCAAAGGCCTGTTGGAGACCGGCGTGGAATTCATTGCGCGTCCCGGGACTCAGTGGCGTGTTGCTGACGCAAGGACTGATGGTAGACGCCGTGAGCGCGTTGATCACGGGGTAGGTACATCCCACGCTCGAAAGGATCAGGTTCTCGTTGAACGGCGTTTCCATCGTGTGGGCATACGAAACTCGCAATATGGTGTTGGTTTTTTTGACGTTGTAAGCCGCGCCCACGCGGGGCTCTATTGAACGCGCGATGGAGATGCCATTGTACAAGTCGCCGCGCAGCCCAAGGTTGAAGTTCCAGTTGTTCTTGGTAATTGAGTCTTGGGCGAATAGGGCCAGTTCCTTGATATCGCTGTGGGCGTCGAACGCGTAGAGGCCGCTGGTCGCAGTCGGGCAACTGTCGGAGGCCGGCAGGGGCGCCGTTCGGGTCAAGTCATAGCAGGCCAGGAGAGGGTTAAAGCTTGGATTTACCTGCAGGGGCGCCCCACAATTCGCCGGATTGGTCAGCAGCGGGTTTGTGTTCGGACTCCCGTCAGCATTCAAGCAAACCGCGTTGGCCGTCGGATCGACGATCCCGAAGCTGTCGTCCTCGGTCAGGAATGTCTGCATGTAATTGACACCCACCTTCAGGTTGTGGATGCCCTTCACGTAAGAGACATCCGCCCGGCCGCCGATATTCGTCAGTCTGCGATTCTGCCCGATCGTTTGGAGCTGAAGATCGGGTATGAGGTCAGCGAAGGGGTCGCCGCTCGGGTAGTAGCTGTATTGATCCCGCCGCACCCAGCCGCCGAACGTGAACACCGTGTTGGCATTAAGCAGGCGCGTCCAGGTTGGGGCAATGTTAAACGTCTTGATCTGCGAACGCTGATCGGAGGGGCCTACCGGCAGGCCGTTCGGGCCCAGGCCTCCGTTGCTGACCACAAGCCCGGACCATGCCGTCGCGTCCTGGGCGTCGTAGGAATTCGGCGTCTGGAACCAGGACCGAGTAAACTGGAAGTTCACGTTAACCGTGTCGGCCTGGGAGGGCTTGAAGTCGAAGCGGTCGAACAGGTTCTCTTCATTGCCCTTGTCGTGCATGACGTTCAATTCCGGGCCATCGAGAAAGCGGCTGGTATTCAACCCATTGGCGGAAATGAAGTTGCCCCACATCTGTCCGCCGTAACCCAGGTCGAATCCCCCGTTCGAGGTCCCAAAGGTCCCGTAAGAACCCGTCACATCGCCGTGCGGCTGCGTCTCCCCGAGGCCTGAACGCGTGGTCGCTACGATCACCACGCTCGTCTTGCCCCCGTATTCCGCCGGAGGAGCACCGTCGATCACCTCCATCGACTGAACGGCGTCGACTGGGAGCTGATTCGAGAAGACTTTACTCTGCTGATCGGTGATCGGCTGGCCATCGATCGAGAATGAGTTTGACGCGTGATCTCCAAGCCCATGAAACAGGCCATTCGAATCGGCCGCAATCCCCGGCGAGGCCAGGGTGACCAGGGAGCTAAGAGACGAGGACTGGCTTTCGAGGGGAAGTTTGTCAAACAGAGCCCGGTCTACATCGGTATGCGCGGTAGGATCAAGCTCGATCAGATCTCCCGCTTCGGTTGTGACCGTCACCGTGGTCTTGCCGCCGGACAATTCCATGGCGATCTTCAAGCTGATGGGAACCGCTGAGCTGACATCAACGTCGTGCACGTGCTGCGCAAATCCGGTCGCGCTGACAGTCAGATGATACGGATTAAAAGGCACGTTCGTGATACTGAAGACGCCCGAACTGTCGGTTGTAGCGGTGCGTGTAAAGCCGCTCACAGGATTGTAGATGGTGACAGTTGCGCCTGCGATCACGGCACCGGAAGGGTCGGTTACCGTGCCGTTAACCGCGCTGGCACTCCCGAGGGTCTGCCCGGCTGCAACCGTAGGCAGGGCCATTGCGCAGAAGCACACAGCTTGGGTTAACCATAACAGTCGGCGCCGTCGGACTCCGGTAAGAGGGCCCGGGCAGCGCCAGGGCGCTGACCGTCCGTACGTGAGTGGGTGCATGTAGGTCTCCTTTTGTTCTATAAAGGCGAGGGTCGCTGCGCCGCGATTTCATCGGCACTGAAAATGTAGGTCAAGCCGCGGGACCTGCCAGCGACTCGATGGAGCCCATCGGAGCGAAGACTCGTGGGCCTAGACCAGTTTTCAGCAGCTTGCCAAAAAGGAGAGAGGGGGATCCCGTCCCGCCAGACGCACGTGCGAGGTTACGAGCGGTTTAGCGGTGGATAGGGGCGCAACTCGAGCGCTGGAGAAACTCTCGACGGAGAGAAAAGCAGTCGCCGGCGGAGTCGCAGTGTGGTGCCGGACAAGTTGGCAGACGGGGCAGGAATGCCCATCATCAACCGGTGTTCCCTGGCGGTTCGGCCCCCCTGTGATCGTCGAGGACTGTGGTCCCGGGGCAGAAACATCAGGGTGGTAATGAAAGCTCGCCAGACAGAAAAGCTGAAATTGGGCGAGGAGGACAGCTACGGTTAGAAGCCGACGTGCGCCGGATACACGGCTGCCGTGCCTGCGCGTCTTCGCGCATCCCAACTTCCGGCCCGTGAAAAACCTCTTCACCGTAGTCCTAGGATAACACCAAAGTCACAGCCTGGCGACTCGCTCCCTTTGACGCTGCTGCCCTGTGAAGGGTTGTCGCACAGCGCTCGGATGAAACGCCAGCCTTTACCTCCGAGACTCCTGCTGCAGGACCAAGAAGAGCCGGCTGCCAGACTTACCGGGCAATACGACGAGGTCTGAGGGGGCGGTGCATGGCACCTTGCCGGATGAGAGCGTCAGGATCAGGTCGAAGGAGTCAGGGCACGTGGACTAGCCGAATGCCGATCGGACCTCACTCCCAGCGCAGCGCCACCATGGGGTCGACTTTGGACGCGCGCCGCGCGGGAAGGTAGGCCGCGAGGGTAGCCACCGCCAGCAGCAGGCCGAGCGCCAGCGCGAAGCTCCAAGGGTCCGAAGGCTTCACTCCGTAAAGTTGCGCAACGATGAACCTCGTGAGACCGATCGCCGCTAAAGCGCCGGCTGCGAGACCGGCGAGCGCCAGCGCTATGCCGTCCCTGAGAACCATCCCGACGATTCCGGCCGGTTTCGCGCCGAGTGCCATCCGCACTCCTATCTCCTGCGTGCGTTGTGCGACGCTGTAGGCCATGACGCCGAACAGTCCCACCGCGGCCAGCACCAGCGCCATGCCCGCGAACGCTCCGAGCAGTACCAGGCTGAAGCGGGTCCGGGAACTGGCAAGCGAGACGACTGCGCTGAGTGTCTCAACCTCGGCCACGGGCACATTGGCATCCACCGACCGGACGGCGCCGCGAACCGCACCGGCCGAGTCCACGGGCGGCCCTTCGGTCCGGATCACCAGATGCATGTCCCCATGCGGCCGCTGAGCCTCAGGCCAATAGAACGTCGGTTCCTCTTCCTCAGCCAGGCTCTGATACCGGACGTTGCCGACCACGCCGACAATCTCCCCCACCAGCGTCTGACCCCAGAAGATCCCCAGGCGCTGCCCGAGCGGATTCTCGCCGGGCAGGAAGCGATCGACCAGCGCCTGGTTGACAATCAGCTTGAGGGGGCTCGTGGCCGGATCGATCTTCTTCGAAATGTCGAGCGCCCCCGTATCGGCGGCCGTGAAGTCGCGGCCGGCCTGGAGCGGCACGCCGAGCGTGGCAAAGTATTCCGGCGTCACCGTGCGCGCGAGCGCGTCCAGCTGCTGGCCAGGGGGCGGCTCCGGGCGTCCGTAAACGTGAATCCAGGTTGAAGCTCCGTGACCGGAGACCGGCAGATGATCGATGGCCGCAGCAGATCGAACGCCGGGCAGGCTGCGCACGTGATCCACGACCTGCGCGAAGAAGGCAGCTTGTTTGGTGCCATTCTCATACTGCGCGTCAGGGACTTTCACGTGGCAAGCGAGCACGTTCCGAGCGCTGAAACCGGGATCGACGTTGCGAAGATAGGCAAAGGTGCGCAGCAGGAGTCCGGCAGCGATCAGCAGCACTGCGGCCAGCGCGATCTCCACGGCAACGAGACTGCCTCGCAGGCGCCGGCCGCTGCCGACCGCACGTCCGCCGTGACGGATTGCGAGAACCACGTCCTCGCGCGACGCCTGAAAGGCCGGCACCAGGCCCACCACAAACGCCGTCGCCACCGTGACGCCGAGCGTAAAAGCCAGGATCGCGAGATTCGGGCGCAGTTGCTCAAGGCGTGGAATCGGCATGCTCGCGGGCACCAGGCTGACGAGGAATCGCGCACCCCACCACGCCACCAGCACACCGAGCGCTCCGCCGATGCCCGCCAGAACCAGGCTCTCGGTCAACAACTGGCGGATCAACCGGCCGCGGCTTGCGCCCAGCGACGCGCGCACTGCCATCTCGCGCTGCCGCGTGGTAGCACGCGCGAGCAGCAGATTTGCCACGTTGGCGCACGCAATCAGAAGGACGCACAGCACCGCACCGAGCAGGACCAGCAGCGCCGGCCGGACCTCGGAGACGTACGACTCGATCAGCGGCTTGAGCCGCGCCTCGCTGCCCATGCCGGTGAGAATCGGAGGCCCATCGCGCTCCAGGCTGCGGGTGAGCTCCGTCAAGTCCGCCTGGGCCTGCCCGACGCTGGCGCCCGCCCGCAGGCGCGCCACAATCTGGAAATCGCGTCCCTCGGTCCAGCGCGCGTTGGGATCCCGGGCGACCGGCACCAGGAAGCTCGGGCGGCCAAAAAACTCGAAATCAGGAGGAAGCACACCGATCACCGTGAAGGGATAGCCGTCGATCGTGATGTGTTCTCCGACCGCCGACGTGCTTGCGCCGAAGCGGCTTTGCCAGAAGGCGTAACTCAGCAGCGCCACGTTGTTGCGATTGGGAAAGTCCTCTTCCTGCCGGAAGGTGCGGCCCAGGACCGGCCGAATTCCCAGCACCTCGAGGAAGCTGGCGGACACGGTCTCACCGGCCGCCTGCACGGGCTCGCCACGTCCGGGGAAGGTCATCTGGATGTCGGCGACCGTATCGACCGCGGCCATGGATTCGAAGCTGTGATTCTGGCTGCGCCAATCAAAAAATGTGGTGGGCGCAAAATAGTCCGTGCTCGCGCCGGTGTGCGGATCGCGCTGCGCCAGGGTCACGAGGCGGCCGGAATCGGGAAAGGGCAGCGAGCTCAGCAGCACCGTGTAAACCACGCTGAAGAGCGCAGTATTGGCGCCGATGCCGAGAGCAAGGGTGGCGACCGCCGCGGCGCTAACCCACTTGGCGCGCCCCAAGGTGCGCAGGCCATAACGCACGTCCTGCATGAAGCGTTCCAGCCATCTCCAACCCCAGATCTCGCGCACCTCCTCCTGCACCTGTGCGGTGTTGCCGAACTTTCGTAAGGCGGCATAGCGCGCTTCCTCCGGCGTCATGCCGCGCTCAATATTGTCCTGGGTTTCGATCTCGACATGCTCGCGAATGTCCTGATCGAGGTCTCCCAGCATTCGCTTACGACGGTTCATGAGATCCCCTACTCTTCCCGCTGCTCCGCCGGCCGCAGGATCCTCGCGATGGCGTCGACCAGCTTGTCCCATTTGGTCGTTTCGATGTTCAGTTCTTTGCGGCCCCTCGCGGTCAGCCGGTAATACTTGGCGCGGCGGTTGTTCTCGGAAGTGCCCGCTTCGGCGGAAATCCATCCCCGCTTGATGAGGCGATGCAGGGCTGGATAAGAGCGAGCCCTGCTCCACCTGCAGCACGTCCTCGGAGTTGTGCTCGATGGTCTTGGCGATGGCGTGCCCGTGCGCCGGTCCCCACGAGAGCGCGCGCAGGATCAATAGGTCGAGCTTGCCCTGCAGCAATTCGATGCGGTCTCTTTCTTCCTTGGTAGACATTCTAGGTGATCATAAGGCGCTCCAGGTAGAATGTCAAGGTGAGCGGCTCGCTCGTCGAGATGCGCTTGACGAGGGAACGACGTCGCTAGACGATGACCCGCAATGGACGCCCTGGTCTTGAGGGACCACGAGCCCCGGCGTACTCAAACTTCGATGAGGTCCCATGGCTTTCGCGCCGGACGTTCCAGAAGTCCGGAAGCCTTCGGATCATCGGGGATCTCCTCCCGCTCCGCGTCCCAATGGATTTTGTGCCCGGTTCGGAAAGCGATGTTGCCCAGGAGCGGAACCGTCGTCGAGCGGTGCCCGATCTCGACGTCGGCGTCGGGCTTTTGGCGGGTGCGCACGCATTCGATGAAGTTCTTCAGGTGCAGACCGGTTGCGTCCGCCCCGGCGACTTCAATCCGTTCGGTGCGGTAGCCTTCGACGGCGGTGCCTGACTTGTTGATCGCGCCGGGCCCGCTTTCGCCGCGAGGCTCCGGATAGACCTCGAAACCTACCCGGTCGGCAAACAAGGATCCCTTGCTCCCGTAGAAGGCCATCCCGTGCGGCCGGTCATCCGCCGTGCGGGTCAAGTAGTATTTCTTGCCGGGCGTGCGCCCGCCGCAGCCGTGGTCGTTCACCATCGAGGCTTCGTAGCTGAGCACGAAGCCGGGATACTCATAGGTGCTCTGCAGCACGTCAGGAGTTTCGGCGCCGTCAGCGAGCTCGAAGCGCCCTCCGGCCGCGACCGCTGACCGCGGCGCATCCACGCCCATCACCTGATGGACGCTGTCGAAGCGGTGGGTGCCGTAATCGGTGGCCATGCCGCCCGCATAGTCCCAGAACCAGCGGTAAGTTACCAGGAAGCGGTCCTTGTTGAAAGGAACCATGGGAGCGGGGCCGAGGTAGAAGTCCCAGTCAAGGCCCAAGGGTGGCCCGGAGTCGGCCGCCCGGCCGATCCCGTCCGGCGACATGTTGAGGTAGTTCCAGACCCGAACAAAATGCACGGGCCCGATTTGCCCGCTCTGCACGATCTCGGCTGCCTGGCGGAAGTGCGGGGCGGAGCGATGCTGCGTGCCCGTCTGGACCACTCGCTGGTAACGCCGCGCCGCCTCCACCATCTTCCGTCCCTCACGGATGCTGTGCGCCAAGGGCTTTTCGACGTACACATCTTTGCCCGCTTGGCAGGCCAGTACAGTGATGGCCGCGTGCCAGTGATCCGGGGTGGCCACCAATACGGCGTCGACGTCGGGCTGCCCAAGCAGCCTCCGGAAGTCGCTGTAGGACCGGCATCCGGTGCCGGCCCACGCCTTGGCGGCCTCCGCATGAGGTTCGTACACGTCGCACACGGCCACGATGTTTACATCGGGAACCTGACGCAAGAGATCGGCGTCCGCTCGTCCCCGTCCGCCGCACCCAATCAAGCCGACATTCACCCGGTTATTGGCGCCCAGGATTCTGGATCCCGAAAAGGCCGCGGCGGATGCGACCGCCGTACTGGCGACTTGCTGGATAAACTGCCGTCTTTCCATAGCACGCTCCTCTGAAACCCACCCTGCGCCAAGAGGCGCAACTGACGTTCCGGCTGATGTGCATGAAGCCCCTGCGAGCTTGTGTGAGACGCCGCCCTCGGCGGACTTCCCGCCTGAGTATAAACGACTCCGCGTCATGCGGATGCAGGCTTCGTACGATATCGCTCAGACTCGCAAACGCGAGAAGCAAATCCAGGTCCGGCGGATTCACTACCAGCCCGACATTCACGTATGACAAACCCTTCGGCCGATAGCCATGGCACGCCTCGTGTGCCGTGGGCTCTTTTCTTCGTGACCCAAAGGCCGCGACACACAAACCGTGTCATGCCTGTCCGCTTCGATACCCTTGACATACATAAGCAACTGGTATATACATGCTGCAGGGGTCGCTCCCTAAGCCTGGACTCTCCGACCCTGGTGAGAGTTATGGATCTTCGGTTGATTGAGAGTCGCCAGTCTGTTTGTCGCCTGGGAATCCCGATGGCACCAATTCCGGTTCTAGGCGGGAATCCAGGCCGGGAGGTCCGCAGGGTCGAGCGGGCGGTCAAGAGAGGAATCCCCCCCGGGGGGTACGAAATATTCATTCCGAGCCCAAACTTGTAAACAATTTATAATGTTATAATTAGAACACAGACGTGCGAAAAGTTGCCAACATTAATTTATAACGAACCCAAAGCTTCAACTGACTTATTATATGGACTTAATAAGCGAAATCAGATCAAAATCAGGAGAAAAAAACGAACCCAAATAAACCCAGATTTCACGCTTTACGAGCGGAAGCGAATTTGATAAGCCATTTAGAATCAGCAGACTGTTCTAATCGTGAAAAGGCATGAAGGAAAACGAACCCGAATCGAACCCAAAACGAACCCGAGCTTGCGACTGAGCGTCAAGCTATTGCAGGGGTGTTGGTTACAGGCTGGATGCCGTGGGGCCGTCCAAGGGTCGGCTCTTGATGGCTTGCCGCGCGGCGCGCTCGCCGAGACGGGTCGAGCTTGCGGGGGCGAGACTGACGGTGTGCATCGCGCACGCTTGAATTCGAGACCTGCTGCAAGATCTAAGAGGCAACTCGGAGCCCAAGCCTCTCGCTTGAGTAGGCCAGGCACAGCTTCACATTGTCTTCTTCCTGCCGGCGCCGCGCCGCCTCTTCGAGTCCTAAGACGTGAGGAAGCGGTTGGCGAGGTGGGTGCTGCCGGACGAGCGTCAGCGTCCGAGCGAGATAGACGCCGTCTCTTTCAGGGAACGTCACCCAGTACTTGTCGGTGAGGCACGGAACTTTGAGCGGGTCGCGCGTAATCATCTCGAGGTTCAGCCGGGCCCGCGGGCGCGCCTGGCGGATGCTGTCGACCAACCGGGACAGGCCCAGAATCCCCTCGCCCAGCGGAACCTCCGAGAGCTGGAAGCCTTCGGGGTATTCCTTCACAGCCATATCCTTGAAATGAGTCGTCACCGCATAGGGAGCGAGCTTGCCCACGACATCCAGCGGATCATCGAGCAGCGAGATGTTGTTGCCGGTGTCGAGGCAAACGCCCAGGTATTCGCTCCCCTGGCGCTGGATCAAGGCCACCATCTCGTCCGCCGTCCAGTCCTTGTGGTTCTCCAAGCCGAGCGGCATCCGATGTTTCTCGAGGATCGGCACGGCTTGGTCGATTCTCTGGTGAGACTCGGTGACGAAGTCTTTCCACTCGTCGAGGCTGCTAAAGTTCTCGTAGCGCCGGCCGTTGAGGCAGGCCGAGCGCAGGCATTGGGCCCCGGCCTGCTGCGCTGCTATCACGTGGCGCGCGAAATCGCCCGAGTCGTCACCTTGCGGAAGGTTGACAATCACCTCGAGATACATGCCCAATTCCGCGGTGCGGCGCCGCAGCTTGTCGAGATAGCCGGGATCCAGCGAATCGAGCCCGATCTGAATGCCGCCGGCTCCGAGCGAAGAGCAGTATTCCAGGAAATCGTAGGCCGAGCGGGTGTGGGGACTATCGGAGAAGGAATACTGCACCACTCCCATCGACGTGCGGGGCGAGGGCTCCACGGCAAGGAGGCGATTGCCTGCCGCAAAGGGAATAGACGCGCTCGCGGCCAGGGTCTTGAGAAGGCTGCGCCGATTCACAGGTAGCCCTCCAGCACCTGATCCCATGGTCTTCGATACGGCCGCACCAGCATGGCCGATGCTTCCGGGTCGCCCACAATTTCCTCTCGCTCCGCGTCCCATCGCACTTTCCGGCCGTGGCGCAGCGAGATGTTGGCCAGATGGCAGGCCGTGGCCACGCGGTGCTCTTCTTCGAGACTGGAGACGGGCTGTTGCCTCGACTTGACGCAATCGATGAAGTTCCGCGCGTGAGAAGCCAGCAGGTCGTTGGAAGCCTTCTGTTTCACCGCCTCGCACCATGGCGCGGGAGACACGTTGGCCGCTGGTTGCGGGCCGCCGATCGGTTGACCGCGAAACTCGGGGATCTGATTCTGAGCCGGAATCTTCAGGTCGGGAAATACCTCGAAACCGGAACGGCTGAGGACGAGGCTTCCCTGGGTACCGAAGAATTCCAGCCCTTCACCTTCTCCGCGGCCGCGGCTGGCTTCCCGATGCGACCAGAGTGTCGTGAATTCGGGGTACTCGAACAGGGCATCCTGAGTGTCAGGAGTTTCACCGTTGTCGGTCAACGCGAACCGCCCGCCCGAAGAGGCCACGGCCTCGGGAGCCCGGACCTTCATGGCCCAATGCACGATATCGATCTCATGAGCGCCCAGGTTGGTCATCTGTCCACCGGAGTAATCCCAAAACCAGCGGAAGTTGTAAAGCGATCGGTTGGGATTGTATGGGCGCTGGGGCGCCGGACCCAGCCATAAGTCATAATTCATCCCCGCCGGCGGGTCCGAATCGGGCGGCGCGCCGAAGCCGGGCATGATGTTGCGGAAAGAGCCCATGCGCACGGTATGGATCTTGCCGATGTGGCCGCCCTGGAGCAGCCTCAGCGCGTCTGCGTAATGGCCGCCGCTGCGCTGCTGCGTGCCGACCTGAACGACACGCTGGTAGCGCCGCGCGGCCGTGACCATCCAGCGTCCTTCGCGCACAAAGAGCGTCAGAGGCTTCTCAACATAGACGTCCTTGCCGGCGGCGCAGGCCATGATCGTCAGCAAGGCGTGCCAATGGTCGGGCGTGGAGATCACTACCGCTTCTACGTCCTTGTCATCAAGTAAGCTGCGAAAGTCTGCATAGCCCCTGGCGCGCGGACCGCAGGCCGCGAGACCTTCGCGCAAGCGGGGTTCGTAGGCATCCGAAAGGGCGACCAGATCCACGTCGGCCTGGTTCTTGAAATCATAGACGTGCTGGGCCCCAATCAGCCCGTAACCGATGAAGCCGACCTGAACGCGCTGGTTGGCGCCCAGAATTCTCGATGCCGAGAAGGCCGCAGTTGTCGAGATAAGGAAGTTGCGACGTGTCGGAGACATGCGCGGATAATATCACCACTGGGCCAGAGCAGGTAGTTTGCGGCACCAAGGGGCCGGTGCGAAATCAACTGGGGCGACACGCCGCGGTGCTGCAGAGCGCGTATTCGTATGGCGGTTTGATTTCAACTGGTAATCTGGACCAGGAGGAGAAAGGGAGTAGCCACATGCCCTACGTGTGCATTCACGGGCACTTCTACCAACCGCCGCGGGAGAACCCGTCTCTTGAAGCCATCGAACTGCAGGACTCGGCCTACCCCTATCACGACTGGAACGAGCGCGTGACCGCTGAATGTTACGCCCGCAATGCGGTTTCGCGCATTCTGGACGGCCAGCAGCGGATCGTGGAACTGGTGAACAACTACTCCCGGATAAGCTTCAATTTTGGCCCCACCTTGCTCTCGTGGATGCAAGTCAAAGCGCCCCCGGTCTACCAGGCCGTCCTTGAAGCCGACCGTTTGAGCCAGCAGACATTCGGCGGTCACGGTTCGGCCATGGCTCAGGCTTACAACCACTTGATCATGCCTCTTGCAAACCGGCGTGACAAGGTCACTCAAGTCCGGTGGGGCGTCAAGGATTTTCAGCGCCGCTTCAGGCGCTCCCCGGAAGGGATGTGGTTGCCCGAGACGGCCGTGGACATCGAGACGCTTGAAGTGCTGGCCGAGCACGGCATCAAATTCACGATCCTGGCCCCCCGCCAGGCCCGGCGCGTGCGCCGCAAAAGCGGCCGCGGCTGGAAAGACGTGAGCGGTGAGCGGATCGATCCGAGCCGTGCCTATCTTCACCGTCTACCCTCGCGCCGGAGGATCCATCTGTTCTTCTATGACGGACCCATCTCGCAGGCGGTCGCTTTTGAGGGCCTGCTCAACGATGGCGAACGTTTTTCGCAACGCCTCCTCAGCGGGTTTTCCGAGGCGCGGACCTGGCCGCAGTTGGTAAACATCGCAACGGATGGCGAGACCTATGGACATCATCATCGGTTCGGGGAGATGGCGCTGACTTATGCGCTGCACCAGATCCAATCGAATCAACTCGCCCAGATCACCAACTACGGCCTGTACCTCGAGCGGTATCCACCCGATCACTTCGTAGAAATCTTCCCCAACACTTCATGGAGTTGCGCCCACGGAGTGGAGCGGTGGCGCAGCAACTGCGGCTGCAACTCCGGCGGGCACCCCGGTTGGAGCCAGGAATGGCGCACCCCGTTAAGAGAAGCCTTCGACTGGCTCAGGGATACCCTGGCAGCGCCGTACTTCGAAAGGACCTCCACTTTGCTGAAGGACCCGTGGGCAGCACGCGACGATTACATCGACGTGATCCTGGATCGTTCGCCTGCGAATGTGGATCAATTCCTCGGCGAGCACGCCATCCGCCCGCTCGAGGAGAACGACAAGGTGACGGCGCTGAAACTGCTCGAACTGCAGCGGCACGCGCTGCTGATGTACACCAGTTGCGGCTGGTTTTTTGACGACCTCTCAGGCCTCGAGACCGTTCAAGTGATCCAGTACGCCGGGCGCGCCGTGCAGCTCGCCCAGGAACTATTTGGCGGCCCGCTCGAATCCGACTTTGTAGAGCGCTTGGGGAAGGCGAAAGGCAACGTTCCAGAGCATGGTGATGGAGCCCAGATCTACGAAAAGTTCGTCAAGCCGGCAGTCGTCGACATGACGAAACTTGCGGCCCATTACGCCATCAGTTCGGTGTTTGAGCCCTATGGCGATCACACCAAGATCTATTGCTACGACGCCTACCGCCAAGGCTACCTGGCGAATACCGAGGGCAAAATGCGGTTGGCCATCGGCCGCGCGCGCTTCACGTCAGAGATCACTCGCGAGTCCGCCAGCTTCAGCTTTGGCGTCCTTCACCTGGGTGACCACAACGTCAGAGCCGGCGTCCGCCCGTTCAGCCACGATGAAGACTACCAGGAATTGGTGAAGGGGCTCAGCGAGGCCTTTTCGAAGGCCGACGTGGCAGAAGTCATTCGGCTGGTGGACCAAGGGTTCGGCCAGCGGGTCTACTCGCTGAAGTCGCTCTTCCGCGATGAGCAGAGGAAGATTGTTAATCTCCTGCTGCAGGAAGGCCTGGCGGAGGCGATTGCAGCCTATCGGAGCACCTATGAGAATCACGCAGCTCTGATCCGCTTTCTGAACGGACTGGGAATTCCGCTTCCCAACGCCTTCCAGGCGGCCGCCGAGCTGGCGCTGAACGGCCAATTGCGCTTGGCTTTCGAACGCCCCGAACTTGATCTGGAAGGAGTCCGCAGCCTCCTCAGGGAAACCGAAAACATGAAGGTGCCATTAGACGTTGAGACTCTGGAGTTTGTGATCCGGAGAAAAGTCGAAGAAAGGGCGGCGCAACTGGCCTCGCGGCCGGACATCGAGAGCGCGCGGAAACTGAATCGTCTGCTCGATCTCGTAGGTTCCCTGCCATTTCCCCTAAACCTGTGGAAGGCTCAGAATATCGTTTACGCCTTGCTCGTCCAGCCCGATCAGGAATTGCGCTCGGAGGCGGAGCAGGATTCTTTAACTGACGAAGGCTGGGCGCACGAGATCGCGCAAGTGAGGGAGAAGCTGAGTATACGGACTCAATGAGTTGACGGAAAACACATCGCCACTGCCGCGGGATGTGAGATTAGGGCTTTCACACATGGGGAGCTCTTGGGTTCTGAGTTGATGAGATGTATTGACGCGGTCCGTGCCTAGAGCCGGGAGCATCATGGGCAGAGTATCTCGAGCATTCCTTCCAGCGGAATGGATACCCAGTCCGGCCGGTTGTTCAGCTCATACCCAAGTTCGTAGGTTGCCTTGCCCAGTAAGTAGACGTCGAGTAAGACCTTACTTGCGCGGGGTGAGCTGGGAAGGAGAGAGACGTTGCTGAGGGAGTCCGTATAGGCACCTATGAAGTGGGCGGACGCGCTGTCCTTCCAAGACCGCGCCCAGTCTGGCCAGCTAAGAACAGCCCCCGACTTGCCTGCTTCAAGCCACTCCCGCAAGCCCTTGTCCGCTGCGTAGTGGAGTGACCTCAACATTCCTGCTACGTCCTGCAAGGGCGAGTGCTTCGCTCTGCGCTCACGGAGCGGGCGGGCCGGTTCCCCCTCGAAATCGATGATGACGAAGTCCCCATTGGAGCAAAGCACTTGTCCAAGGTGATAGTCTCCGTGAATGCGAGTGAGGCTGCCGTCCAAGGTCAACTCAGCCAAAGCCTGAAGCCGCTGTTCTACCGCGCCGTGCAGGTCCAGCAGCGCCTGCGCGCGCTTCCGGACGCCAGGGGCAAGGCCGCCGAGTTGGGTCCGAAGCAGTTGAGATGTCCTTGCCCATTGCACCATCAGGGAGCGCTGCAGCTCGATCCGGTAAGAGGCCGAGAAGGCCTCGGGAGCGAAATTGGGGTCATTGCGGTCCGTAGACAGAGCAAGGTGGAGCTCGGCTGTGCGGCGTCCGAGCAGCTCCAATGCCTGAAGGTAGGGCCCAAGCAGCCCGAGGGCTGGTGCGGGCGCTTCTTGTGGGCCGAATCCCGAACGCTCCTCGCTGCCTTGGGTGAACGGCGATTCCCTTCCAGCCTGTACCACGCGGAGAAAATAATCGGACAGCGCCCGCAGAGTGTACTCCCAAGCGTTGCCTTGGTTCGGGACCAGGGACTGAAGAATGCCGATCGTGCGGCTCGACGCTTGACTTCGATAGACGATGGACCCCATGACCGCGGGGACGTTCGCGAAGCGGGCACGTTCGGTCAGAAAGCTTCCGATCTCAAGTTCAGGATTAACGCCTTCTCCGGCCTGCCGCAGCAGCTTCAAGATAAATCGGTCTCCAAAAATAACCGAGCTGTTGCTCTGCTCGACCTTGAGCAGTGTTGGCCGGAGCTCATTCGGAGACCGACGAGGAAGGCCTTGGTAGGTGCTCGTGGACGTCGCGGAAACTTCGCCGTCCTCTCCGCGAAAAATGAGCCCGCGATCAATGGCTTTCAAAAGCAAGGTAAGGAAGCCGGAGTCAAGCAGAGCGTCCTGAAGCTCCGTGCCATTCTCGATCTCAGACAGCTGGAGTGTGGAATCGCTCAGACGAGACAGAAGTGGCCGGACAAGCCTGTTCGTGAGAAGCGGCACCGCGTAGGTTTCATCGGGGAATTGATCGGCATACTTGACTGACGCCAGAACAAGCTCGGCGGGAGCGCGATCGTCGCTCATCGGGATGACGTCCAGAATCTCAACCGAGCTCAGCGCGCGTGCCTTCCCGCCAAACCATCGTTGTTGCGCCAGGAAGGGCTGCAACCTGTCGGCCAGCCATTTCCTAGACGAAGTGTTGCGTGCTGAGTCCATACGCAGTGCGGCGTCTAAGGACCACGCGCGGCGTCTTCAGTACGCCGGGACGGCCAGCCTCACAGGTGTGAGATTTCCTGCTCCTCGCGGTGGTCCTTAGAAAGGTGCTTTTCGATCAGGTGCTTGGCGGCGTCGCGTCCTCCCAGACCAAACGCAATCGCCATGCCCAGCATCACGGCACCAAAAGCGATCGAGAATGCGATCAACACCACATGGCCACCGAGCCCGATCTGATCCAGTGCCATGCTGACAGCCAGAATCGTGATCAAGAACCTCACCGGAACGCTAAACAGACGCGGAGAGGATAGGTTGGCATTGACAGCGGCCAGCAGCGCTGCCCGGGAGAAAAAGGCCGCGGCCAGAAGTCCGACGAAGAGAATGAGCAAGGCCACGAAGAGCTGGGGCAAAAGGAGAAAGAACCGGGAGATCTGTTCCTGCAACGCAAAGATCCCCAGGGCGCTGAAGCCGAGGAACATGAAAGCGATGCCCACCACCCAAAACACCAGCCGGCTCAACAATTCCTCCGGGGACGGCAAAGCTGCCTTAGCCAACATTTGAGTGATGCCTGCACTGGCGCTGACACGATTGAATCTCAGCCAAGTAAACGCATACTTGACCACCAGCCTGAGAAGCAGTGCGATGAGCCAGCCCACCGCGATGATGATGAGCATGGCGAGCAGACGCGGGAGAAACTGCAGGACCAAGTCGATGAAGTTGCCAAGGCTGTGTTGTAAGCTTTGCATAAAGTAGTCAACCATATTGCACCTCAACTTTCAGTCGCCCATCGTTTGATCAAGTACGGCAGATCTTGCTCATATCGGCGTGATAGTTGTTCCAACCGCTCGTTCAGCCCCTCCGGATCGGCCTGCTCATTCTCGGCCACGAACGCGCCGATGCGGCCTTGGTACAAAGGCGCGAGCGCTTGCAAAAGGTGATCACGATTAATCACCGAGCGATGGTAGGAGGCGGCAAAGTCGTACACTGTCTTGACCCACAACTCGTCGGGGAACGCGAAATCGCCGTTCTTGGAAGCGGACAAGGCTTTGATTTCGGCCAGTGTCTCGTGAGAAAGGATGGGCGCAATGATGTCATCGAGTTCCGTGATTCCACGGCGAAACGTTTGGAGCATCTGCTCGCGTTGAACGTGCACCGGCTCAAGAGTCACGGTCGGTCCGAGCTCCAGATTGGCCACCGCTTCGCTATCTTTCCGGTCCATCCAGAAACCAGCGTGCAGTTCCATAAACCTGAACAAAGGTCCGACCACTTGACGAATGCTAGCGACCAGGTCCGGTGACGAGCGACCCGGCTTCGGGGCCTTGGGTCCAAGATAGGCTTGGCCGACTCTCCAGCGGCTAGCCAGGGCGGTGGTTGTTGCCCAAAGCTCCGGGGCGGATTGAACGGCTTCTTCTTGCCAGGATTCCGCCGTCAGAAGCTGCGAAGCCAGCTTACCGGAGAGACCGATTTCCGTGCCTGCCGGCTCCCGGAGAGACCGCCCGTAGACACCGCCCACCATGGGAGAGACAACGTTCTTGATAAGCAGGCCGCCAAATTTCGGACGCTGATAGACCGGGGCCACAAGATCAAACCCATCTTTGTAGACCGGGCGTATCAGGTTGGACACCCACTCCGGTGTGACAGCTTCCAGATCCGGTGAGAATATGGCGCAGGCCTTGGCTCTCAGCAAGTCGGCGGCGGTCGCAAAGATGCGCCACGCGCCCCCTTTTCCAAGGTTGGGGTGGTAGGAAGTCGCGAGCCGGTGCATAGTGCGCAAGGGAGACCACTCGAGTGGGTCGTTGCGGCTGTCGAGGAAAGCTGTGGCGACGGCGTCGGCCGTGCCGTCGCTGGACTGGGCGTCAGCGTTAACCAGCATGCAGCGGGCGCGCGGGAAGTATTTGACGAGCCCGATCTGCAGCGTAGTCAAGACCGGCGCGACGGTATCGGCATGGTTCGCAGTGGGAATGCCAACCAGAACGTCAACCTCGCCCACGGCAGTCAGTTCGTCCAGGAACTTGTCTGACAAAAACGAGTCTGCGGCCACCGAATTCTCTCCGAGGCTGGCGAACGTCTGTAGAAAGCCCAGGCCAGACAGCCGATCAAATCCGGCGCAGTCGGAACCAGTAAAACTGGTAAGGACCGAGGGTGACCAGATAAGGGTGCTGTCTGATCCGTGGGAAGGGATTGCCGCCAAACATCTCGATCGGAATGAGCCCTGCGAAGCCGCTCAGATCGAGCTCTGCGGCGTGCGCCGAACTCGAGAGGTTGTTGATCACCAGTACCCGCTCGTCGCCGAGCTGCCGGACATAGGCCAGTACCCTGTGATTCGTAGGCTTCAGAAAGTCGATCGAGCCTCGCCCGAATACTTGCGTCGACTTTCGCACTTGGATCATCCGCTTCATCCAAGAAAGCAACGAGTGTTCGGACCGCCGCTGCGACTCCACGTTGATCGCCTGATAACCGTAAAGCGAATTTGAAATAACCGGGAAGTAGAGTTGCTCGGGCTCGGCCGTAGAAAAGCCCGCATTCCATCCGCCGCTCCACTGCATGGGCGTTCGCACGCCGTTTCGGTCACCCAGGTGCACGTTGTCGCCCATGCCGATCTCATCTCCATAGTAGATGACCGGGCTGCCGGGCAGCGACATCAGCATGCTGTTCATCAGCTCCACAAGCCGGCGATCATTCTCCATCAGCGGAGCGAGACGCCGGCGAATGCCCAGGTTCAGCCGAGCCGTCTTGTCACGAGCGTACTCGTCATACATGTAGTCGCGCTCTTCATCGGTCACCATTTCGAGAGTCAGTTCATCGTGGTTGCGCAGAAAGGTAGCCCACTGGCAACTCTCAGGGATGGGAGGCGTCCTTTCCAGAATCTCGATGATGGGTTTGCGGTCTTCCAGCCGAACCCCCATGAACATCCGGGGCATCAGGGGAAAGTGGAAGGCCAAGTGGCACTCGTCGCCATCACCGAAGTAGGGGCGAACGTCGGACGGCCACTGGTTCGCTTCGGCCAGCAGGAACCGCCCCGGATAGTGCTCGTCCAGGCGCTGGCGATAGAACTTGAGCATGGCATGGGTTTCGGGCAGGTTTTCGCAGGATGTGCCCTCGCGCTCCACCAGGTAAGGCACGGCGTCAAGGCGAAAGCCGTCCACACCCCGATCGAGCCAGAATTTCATCACGTTCCACATCTCTTCTCGAACGCCTGCATGGTCGTAATTCAGATCAGGCTGGTGATGGAAAAATCGATGCCAATAATACGCCTTGGACAAAGGGTCCCAGGCCCAATTGGAGCGCTCCGTGTCCGTGAAAATGATGCGCGCGCTGCGGTATTTCTCGTCCGTGTCGCTCCAGACGTACCAATCGTGCCGGGGATCCTCGGGCGAGCGCCGTGCCTCCTGAAACCACGGGTGCTGATCGGAAGTGTGATTCAGAACGAGTTCAATCAGGACTGCCAGGCCATGGCGATGAGCCTCTCGCAGGAACAGCTCAAAATCTTCCAGGGTCCCGTAGGCCGGATTGACGTTGGTGTAGTCCGCGATGTCATAACCGTCGTCGCGGAGCGGCGAAGGGAAGAAAGGCAACAACCAGATGACCGTGACGCCCAGCGACTGCAGATAGCCCAGCTTGTCCAGCAGGCCGCGGAAGTCACCGATCCCGTCGGCATTGCTGTCGTTGAAGGCTCGGACGTGCACCTCGTAGAAGATGGCGTCCTTGTACCAAGTTGGATCGTCAGTTCTCAGGGCACTTTCCATGGGTAACCCACTCGCCACAGGCTGGTCGGAGAAGCCTCATTGATCCAGACTGCTGGCTGCTGAAGAACACGTTGGCCTTGCCCGCATTTGGAGTCATTTTGACCGCCCCGCCGGACGGCTACCGCCGCACGTGAAAGATGTGGGCAGGGATCAAATGCGGGTCGAGCTCAACGTAATTTCGGGCGCCCTGCCACTGGTATTCCGCATCGGTCAGCAGATCGCGGACCCGGTAAGTCTGCTCCGGCTGCAAACCTAGCTCTGGCAACGAGAGCGAAGTCCATCCAGACTGCTTCCAAGACGGATCGAGATTCACTACCACCAGCACCATGTCGGAGGAATCTTCGGTCGACTTTGAATAGGCTATAAGGTATTCGTTGTCAATCGGATGGAACGTGAGATTTTCGTCCTTCTGCAAGGCCGGATGCTCACGCCGGGCCTGGTTCACCCGGGCGATCAGGGGCTTCAGGCTGTTAGGGGCAGCGAGATTCCATTGCCGGATCTGATACTTCTCCGCGTCCAGATACTCCTCCTTGCCGGGAACCAAAGCGCGATTTTCACATAACTCGAAGGCGGGTCCATAGATCCCGTAGTTGGCCGAAAGGGTCGCGGCCAGCACCAGACGGGCCATGAAGGTGGGCCGGCCGCCGGCCTGCATCTCCTGGGTCAAGATGTCAGGAGTGTTGGGCCAGAAATGAGGACGAAAGAACTCCCGGAGCTCCGTAGTTGTCAGCTCGGTCAGATATTCGATCAGCTCCTGCTTGCGGCTGCGCCAGGCGAAATACGTGTACGAATGTGTGAAGCCCAGCTTAGCTAGGCGATACATCACTTTCGGCCGCGTGAACGCTTCGGAAAGAAAGATAGCGTCAGGATAATCGCGCTTGATCTCGGCCAGGAGCCACTCCCAAAACGCGAAAGGCTTGGTGTGCGGGTTGTCGACCCGGAAGATTCGAACGCCTTGGCCTGCCCAGAACAGCACCACACTCTTGAGCTCATCCCAGAGCGCCGCCCAGCGGTCGCTTGCGAAGTTAAGGGGATAGATGTCCTGGTATTTCTTGGGAGGATTCTCAGCGTACTGGATGCTTCCGTCCGGGCGCTGCTGAAACCATTCGGGATGGGACGTGGCGTAGGGATGGTCCGGCGAGCACTGGAAGGCGATGTCAACGGCGAGATCGAGGCCGTGTTCCCGGCACTTGCCGAGAAGGTCGTGAAAGTCTTCCAGTGTGCCGAGCTGAGGTTCGATGTCCTTATGGCCGCCTAGCCGCGAACCGATCGCCCAAGGGCTGCCCACGTCGTCAGGGCCCGCGACGGGGTTGTTGTTCCTGCCTTTGCGGTCGGTAACACCAATGGGATGGATGGGGGGCAGGTAGAGGACGTCAAAGCCCATCGAGGCCACGTAAGGCAACCGCTCCGCGCAATCGCGAAAGGTCCCCTGCTTGCCGGGACCCGCAGAACAAGAGCGAGGAAACATCTCATACCAGGCGCTGCAGCGAGCCCGCGCGGGGTCCACCGCCACTTCCAGCTTGTCGGACGCCGTCGCGAAACGGCGATCGGGGTAGGCGTCCATCATTTGCACCAGCCGGTCGCTAAGGGCAAGCGCAATCAGCGCCTCGGATTCGCCACCGGGGGAGCCTTCCAGCCTCGCCGCCCAACGCGCAAGCAGCGCGGCGTCAGCCGATGAGGCCCGCGCACCCGCCTGCCTGATCAGTTGGGCGCCGATCTTCAAGTCGATGGCCACATCCTGGCCGGCCTCCACTTTCTTGGCCAGGCCTCTGCGCCAGGTCGTGAAGGGGTCCACCCAGGCTTCGAGGCGATACTTATGACGGCCCAGCTGCTGCACTTGGAATCGACCCATCCAGCGGTCGTTGTTCACCAGCTCCATGGGAACTTCAGAGAGCTGGCCGGCGGGATCCCAGTGCTGCAGCGCCGCCCCCAACGAATCATGTCCGTCTGCGAAAATGTCCGCCTTCACCAGCACCCAGTCTCCCACCACGCGCTTGATGGGGAAGCGCCCGCAGTCAATCTGTGGCTCAACGCGCTCGATCACCACTCGCCTGCGGGCCTGCGGCTCTCGTGGGTCCGGGGCGTCTGGCACCATCAAGTCGGTTCTCCTATGCTTTACGACCCCGCGAGTGCCGCGTCCCTCGCGGAGACCTCAATTCCATCTTACAAGAAGTCACTCGCGGGCAAGCCCACGGAAAGCGATCTGGAAACTTTTCCTCTCAAATCATGAGCGCGTTTCGGGGAGGGACAACATCCCTTGGGCTTCCTTCCCGCTGCAGCCCAACACCAGCAAATTTCATGGCACTTCTATTCGAGGGATTGCGCTTTACGAAGTGAGAGGCCATGAGGCCCAACTGAAAAGGAGAAGAACATGTTCACGAAAACTCGCAAGACTCACAAAACAATTTTCGCCGTAAGCTTTGCGCTCGTGGCGATTCTGGCCAGCGCGATTTCAGTGGCCGCGCAGTCCAGCTACCACAGCCTCACGATGGAGAACAACACGGGATACGACATTTACCAGGTGCGTCTCTCCCCCGTGAATGACCCTTTCTGGGAGCGCGACCTCCTGGGAACCAGGGTCTTCGAAGATGGGACTTCGTTTACGGTCACCCAGATCTCGCCCGGACGCTACGACATTGGATTTGTCGATCAAGATGCTGATGTTTGCGTGCTCCACGACGTGGCCATCTATAACAACCTATCCTGGGACCTGTCGCAGAGGTGGCTCTTGAACTGTGAGCGATAGCTCATTTGAGCCGCGTCGAGATCCCCATTCAGGTTCTGGAGAGGCAACCGCCTTTCCAGAACCTATTCTTCTCGTATCCCAAGTTTCCTGAATCACCTTTGATACGACTCCAACCCGATTTATTCCGCCGCGCCACGCGGATCAGGCCTGAGCGGGTGGCTCGGAAGTCGCTGAGACGGCCGTGCACCAGGGCTGGTCAAGCGTCAGGGTCGACCCGGTCGCCCGGTCGGGCCTGCCCCTCTTGACACGCCAGCGACCTTGAAGTATCCTCATACGTTACTAACTCTATAGCGCAGCCGAGAATCTGCCCGAGGATCTGCGAGGGTATGCTGCAACGGGACCAGAAAGCCATGACCCAGGCCGCCTTGCTAGGCTACCTCTCCGCCGCTTTTGCGGGGGAGGCGCTCGCGGGGATGAGGACGGCGAAGGGATGTCGGGAAACATCGGGCTGGCCCTCTGCCGGAAACTGGAAGCGACGCGGCGGGAGCCGCTGTGGGCGATGCTTCCAGACCCTTTCGTTTAGGGCCCCCTCCCCCGGTCAAAAAATTTCAAAAACGAACCCGAGAAGTTGTTTAGAATCAACAAAACGATGCAAAAACGAACCTAGAACGAACCTAAACGAACCCGAGCTTTGGCGATACTTGTTCAAGCAAGGGCTTTAAAATCAGCAAGGCGTTTTGACGAAGGACAAAACGAACCTAGAACGAACCCAAAACGAACCCGAGATGGGTCAAACAGCGCAACCGCAAAGGAATTAATCGGAAAGACACAAAGGCACGTGTTCGGGTCGGGTTAGCCAGGCCAGAGGCTGCAAGCCTGCCGGCGGTGCGAGAGGAGCGGGGAGGTCCCGATGGATCCTCCCCGTTCTTGATGGTGGACGCAAATTGACTACGGGAGAAACTTGGCGAGGTAGGGTGAATTGCGTTCGGAGCCGGTGCCGCTGCGCCGGAAGTGTCCGGAAGGACCCTCGCCGAGGAATTCGGAAAAACCACGCCTCGTGCTCCACCTCTTCGTGCAGGATCCCTAGCGCCAGGTCGTAGGTGCGGTGATCCTTGCCTGCCGTGCAATTGCAAATCGCCGAGTAGCCGCCCATGGAGCATGTCCAGCGGCTTGTCGATGTCAATCCCCGCCTTCTGCACCACTTCCACGGGCAACTCGCCCCATGTGACGCTGGAAGATCTCGCGGCCGAGCGCTTTCTGCTGCTCAAAGACGGGCATTGCTTTCGGGACCACGTGCTGCGATCTGCAAGCGCTGCCATTTGAGTCCGAACGTGGTGTCTGAGAGCGGGCAGTTTGATACCCTGGTGGCGATGGTGGCCGAGGGTGCAAGCCTGACTTTACTGCCGGAGATGGCCCGGCAGCATTACCGGCACTCGGGAGTGCGGCTCGTCGACTTTGCTCCTCGACAGACAGCCCGAACCCTTGGCTTGGTGCCCGCCAAGCAGAAGTTTGTCACGCCGTCTACGCACGCGTTTATGGAATACCTCCGCCAGGTTTGTCGAGCGCAGGGCAGCTCCGCGCCCGCTGCCCCCGATCGCGTTTTGAGCGGCGGCCGGGCGCCGGCGGCACGGCGCAACGGCGCCAGGCTCGCTAGCTGAGAGGTTTAAGATGGTGGAGCGGCGGCGCAGGAGAAGGCCTCTCGGACGCGTCATTCAGAGCGCTAACCACACCTTCGCCCAGGTCTTCCGCCGAAGCCTCGCCTCCGGAACGACGCCTGAAGGATGGCTTGCCATCGAAGGTCCGATTCTGTTTGACGAAGCGCTCCGGGCCGGCGGTTATCTCAAACCCGTCGGGCAACCTCGGACTGGAGGTGCCGACGGCGCCGTCAAGATCGTCAGCGTCATGGCCACCGAGCACGGGGCAGAGAGATTTGCCGAAGCTCTCACCCGCTTGCGGAAGGAATCGGAGGTCACCCTGGTCTCAGAGCGGTTGTACAACCAGTTGTCGCAGACGGAAAGCCCGCGCGGAATCGCGGCTCTGGTCGAGTTGCCGGAGCGAAGCCTCGACCGTGCCGTGGGCCGGCCCAACGCGCTGGTGGTGGTGGCCTGCGGGCTGCAAGACCCTGGGAACCTGGGCACCCTGGTGCGCAGTGCGCAGGCGCTGGGCGCTTCCGCCCTCGTCACCCTGCGCCGCACTGTGAGTCCCTTCAATCCCAAAGCGATTCGATCGTCGGCCGGGGCCGTGCTCCAACTGCCCGTGTTCACGGGGGCGGAGCCGGCATCGCTCCTGCAGCGCCTTCGTATCCTCGGCCTGCGCATCCTGGCGGCGGACCGGCGCGGCTCCGTTCCTGTGCAGCAGGCGGACCTGCGCGGCGCCTTGGCGGTCCTGATTGGCCAGGAGGCCGCCGGGCTCGATGAAGACCTGGCCCGCCAAGCCGACGCGCACGTGGCGATTGCGATTCGCCGTGACACCGATTCACTGAACGCCGCCACCGCCGCCAGCATCTTTCTTTATGAAGCCGCCCGGCAGCGAGGATTCCAGTTCGATGAGCCTGTTTGAGACGCCCGTGCAAGCGGAAGGTCCCGCGAGTGGCCGGCCGCTCGCCGATCGCATGCGTCCCGAGACGCTGGATGAGTTTGTGGGCCAGCAGCATCTGCTGGGGCCGGGAAAGCCATTGCGCCTGGCCATCGAGCGCGACCAGGTCTCGTCGCTGATCCTGTGGGGCCCGCCGGGATCGGGCAAGACGACGCTCGCCACCATCGTAGCCAGGCACACGCGGAGCCGGTTCGTGAAGTTCAGCGCCGTCCTGGCCGGCATCCGCGAAATCAAGGATGTGATGGCCGCAGCCGAGAGAGTCCGCGCACTGGGCCAGCGTACAACGCTCTTCATCGACGAGATTCACCGCTTTAACAAAGCGCAGCAGGACGCCTTCCTGCCCTACGTCGAGCGCGGCGACGTAGTGCTGATCGGCGCCACCACGGAGAATCCCTCTTTCGAGGTAAATTCGGCCCTGCTCTCGCGGGCCAAGGTCTATCTGCTCTCGCCGCTCTCCGCCGAGGAGATTCTCACCCTGCTCGGCCGCGCGCTTGGGGACGAGCGACGCGGTCTCGGTCGCGATCAGGTTGTAATACCGGAGGATTTGCTGCGCCAGATTGCGGTCTTCTCGAACGGCGACGCCCGGGTGGCCTACAACGTGCTCGAAGCTGCCGTCACCGCGGCCAGGCGGGACGGCGAAGGCCACGCCACCGTGACGCCGGCAGTGGTGGAAGATGCCTTGCAGCGCAAGATGCTCCTCTACGACAAAGCGGGCGAGGAGCACTACAACGTCATCTCCGCGCTGCATAAGTCGGTTCGGAACTCAGACCCCGACGCTACGCTTTACTGGCTGGCGCGGATGCTCGAGGCCGGTGAGGATCCGCTGTACATCGCGCGCCGCCTGATCCGCATGGCGTCGGAAGACATCGGTCTCGCGGACCCGGGTGCTCTCGAAATCGCAGTGGCCGCCCAGCAGGCGGCACACTTTATCGGCATGCCGGAAGGAAACTTGGCTCTCGCCCAGGCGGCGGTCTATCTGGCCCTGGCGCCTAAGTCAAACGCCCTGTATGCCGGTTATGGTGAGGCGCAGAAGGACGTGGCCAGGACAGTCGCCGAACCGGTGCCGTTACACCTGCGAAACGCGGTCACCGGTCTGATGGCGCATTTCGGCTACGGCCAGGGCTACGAGTACGCCCACGACGCACCCGAGCACCTCACGCGGATGACCTGCCTTCCCGACAGCCTGAAGAACCGCCGCTATTACCATCCCACCGGCGAAGGCTTCGAGAAGAAACTGCAGGAGAGGCTGGACGCCATCGAGAAGTGGCGACAGAACAACAAGGTTGGAGGCGAACCCTAAGTGGGCAGCGAGGCTAGTTACATAGTCGATTCAGATGCCTTCGCTGAGGAAGCGTTTGGCATGCTCCTTGAGAATACAGCGGTCTTCAACCACCAGGAGACCGGCGGCTCGGGCGCGGCTGGCGGCCTCTTCGTGGCGGATCCCCTCTTGCATCCACACCACCCTGGCACCGCGTCCAATCGCGCTTTCCACCAGGGCAGGAACATGCCGCGGCTGGCGGAAGATCACCACCATATCGAAGGCTTCCGGAACTTTCTCAAGCGAAGCATAAGCCGGCTCGCCCAGCACCGAGGTTTCTTCGGGATTCACCGGGATGATTCGATAGCCCCGCCGCTGCATGTAGGCTGCCACCCCGTAACTCGGGCGGGCAGGTTTCGAGGAGAGTCCTACGACGGCCAGGGTCTTGCTGCCTTCGAGCATGGCCGCGATCGGGTCGCGCAAAGGAGCTGCTCGCTGCGACAGACGGCGTTCCCTCCGCCAGACCGGTTCTGGCTGCGCGATCGGATGAGAATGAGTCGAAGCCATCTCACACCTCCCAGCGGCTCGTCGACCCGCCAGTCCCCGAGCCTGAGTCCGGGTGATTCGGTTGCGTGCGCGGTTTCAGTCTCACGCCTTCTCGGACAGCGCTTCGGGCCGGCCCGCCCATTCCCCTACTCGTGCCAGCGCTTCGAGAAAGATGACGTTGTCCTCGCGCGTCCCGACCGTCACCCGCAAGCTGGTCGGGAAGCCGTAGAGCTTCATGGGCCGCACGATCACGCCCTCGTGCAGGAGCCGCTTGAAATCATGGTCGCAGTCGCGGCCGGTGTCAATAAGCAAAAAGTTCGCCACCGAAGGAGTCACGGCTACGCCGAGCGCCGTCAGCTCGTGGATCAGGAATTTCATCTCGCGCTCGTTGGACTCAACCGATCGCGCCACATGCTCCCGATCGTCCAGCGCCGCCAGCGCTGCGGCTTGCGCGACACTGGAGGCATTGAACGGGGAGCGCACGCGGTTGAGAGCGTCGATCAGCTCCGGGTTTCCGATTCCATACCCAATCCGCAAGCCGGCGAGGCCATGGACCTTCGAGAACGTGCGCAGCACGAGGAGGTTCCGCCCTTCGCCCACCTCGTCGATGGAACGCGAATAGTCGGGCCGCCTGACGTAGTCGTAATAGGCCTCGTCGAGGACCACCAGGACGCGCGCCGGCACGGCATCCAGGAAGCGTTCGAAAGCATCCGTCTTGAAAGACGTTCCGGTGGGGTTGTTCGGATTGGCCAGGTAAACGAGTTTAGTGCCGGAGGTAACGGCGCGTGTCATGGCCTCGAGGTCGCAGGTGAGGTCGCACATCGGGGTCTTAGTGAGCACGCCGCCCATCGATAAGGTGGCGGTTTCATAGATGTAAAAGGAAGAGTCTGAGATCACCACCTCGTCGCCCGGCACCAGGCAGGTCTTGGCCACGAGTTCGACGAGCTCCGTCGACCCTGCGCCGAGGATCACCTGGTCCATGCCGAGACCGTGCCGTCCGGCGATCTTCTCGCGCAGGTAGTAGCCGCCTCCATCGGGGTAGAAGCTGGCGCGCTCCAGGCAATGCCGCACCGCCTCGAGGGCCAGCGGTGAAGGTCCGAGAGGGTTTTCGTTCGAGGCCAGCTTGATCGCCTTGTGCCCCAGCTCACGTTCCACCTCCTCCACGGGCTTTCCCGGAGGATAAGGGTGCAGGTGCCGGGACCAAGGGGTGATCAGTTCGTCAAAGGGAATCTGGCGCATGGCTCAACGGCCTCGGTCGGACTACGGCGTGCCCTCCCGATGCTTTGCACTCCAGCTTTTCAGCTTCCGAACCTCGGCAGGTGTCAGGTGGCGAAACCGACCGGGCGCCAGGCGTTCGTCTGTCAGAAACGCGATCCGCACGCGCTTCAACTTTACCACTGGCTGGCCGATCCGCTCAAACATCCGCCGTACCTGGTGATATCGTCCCTCCACCAGGGTAATCTCGTACCACGGCTTCTCGCGTTCCGAGCGGCTTCCCAGGACGCGGATCTTCGCCGGGGCCGTTCGCTGACCGTCGAGGGCGATGCCGCGTTCGAGCGTGCGCAGATCCTCGGGGCTCGGCTGTCCCTCGATCTTGACGTGGTAAGTCCGCGGCACGGCGGAGGCGCGCGACATCAAAAAATGAGCCAGGTCGCCGTCATTGGTCAGGAGGATGATGCCGGTGGAATGGTAGTCGAGCCGTCCCACCGGATAGACCCGCTCTTTAACCCCCCGCACCAGGGAGACCACGGTCGGCCGCTTCTGAGGATCGCTCACCGTAGACACGTAGCCTAGCGGTTTGTTCACCAGGAGATAAGTCAGGTTACGATCGGCGCGGAGCGGCTTGCCACCCACCTTAATTCGGTCGCGGCGGGAATCGGCCTTCGATCCCAGCTTCGTGACCACCTGGCCGTTGACTGTGATGCGCCCCTGCTCGATCAGGGTCTCGGCCTTCCGGCGCGAGGTGATGCCCGCCGCGGCGATGATCTTCTGGAGCCGTTCAAGCATAAGCTGGCTCTTGGACGCGAACCGGCCCTTCCTCGACGCCTGCTTGTTGCGCCCTTAGATTGGCCCGCGGCGCTGCGCCTGACGAGTCACGCGGACCGATGAAACACCCGACAGGGGATGTCATCCTGAGCGCAGCGAAGGATCTGCTGTGTTTGGTTTCACTAAGAAACAGCGGATGTCTCACCACGCTCAGCGTGACAGGTGCACTTTCGTCAGCCTGCTCGATCTTCCTCATGACCGTCAGGCTCTCCGGACGCGGTGGCGGCCTTGCTGGACGCCACTTCTTCTCCCTTTGCTGGCGCGTTTTCAGCCGAGGGAACTTCCGGCCCAGGCTGTTCGGGCACGGCTTCCTCAGCGGCCGTCTCGTATGCCGCGGCTTCGACCTCGGCAATAGGCTCGTCCTCGTTCGCCACCGCTTCGGTTGGCGTCTGCTCAGCCTCGGACCCGGCCTCAGAAGCGAATTCGTCCGGCGTCAGCAGCTCTGATCCCAGGGCCTGCCGGGCCATCTCTTCGAACTCGCGGAGGCTGGGCATCTCGCTCAAGTCGCGAAGGCCAAAATGCACCAGGAATTCCCGCGAGGTTCGGTACAGGATGGGCCGTCCCACCACGTTCTTGCGTCCGGCCGTGACGATCAGTTTTCTTTCGAGCAAGGTGTGAATCACGCCGCCGCAGTCGACGCCGCGAATCTCGTTGATCTCGGGTACGGTGACGGGCTGGCGGTAGGCGATGACCGCCAGCACCTCGAGCGCAGGTTTGGAGAGACGAATGGGCGGCTTGAGGCTTTTCACGAAATCGCGCAGGACTTCGTGATGCTCGGCCTTAGAGGAAAACTTCCAGCCTCCGGCGACGGGACGGATCTGAATGCCGTGCTGAGGCCAGGCGTAGTCATTCATGAGCTCAAACAGACTGGCCTTGATGCGGTCGCGCGGCTCGCCGGTGAGCGCCTTGGCGAGCATGTCGAGCGTCACCGGTTCAGGCGAGACGTAAAGAATGGCCTCGATCAAGGCTTTCAGGTTGTCGTTGCTCAGCGTTTGTTCAGCCATAAAATGAGTCTGGGCTGCTGGGCGCAGCGAGCAGCGCCCCTACAGCCTCAGGGCACGTCCGTCTCCGGTTCCGCACCGAAGCTCTCTTCTAGCGCCGCTTCGAGCGTCGTGGGGTCGGCTCCGTCCATCACCTCGTCGAAAGACCTGCTGCGCTGGATCGTGATCGGATCGAACAGATCCTTCTGCCGCAGCGTCACGGCGCGCAGCCGGACCAGTTCGAGCAAGGCAAGCAGCAGAGCGACCAGCGCCTGGCGAGTGAGGAATCCCGCTGCCAGATCGTCGAGCTGGACGGGACCGCGCCGGCTGCGCAGCACGTCGCGGACGTGCTCGATCATCTCGGCCACGGTAATCTCCTCGCGCTCGATGGCCAGCGGTGGCCGCAGCTTGGCGCGCTCCAGAATCTGGCGGAAGGCCGCGATCAGGTCAAAGACGGAGACGGCAAGGCCAGGCTCGTCCTCCGCCTCGACAAACTCGCCGATGCCCGGCTCCGACCACATGGCTTCTTCCACCACCCGTTTTGATTGCAGCATCTGGGCCGCATTCTTGAACTGCTCGTGCTCGAGCAACCGATGGACCAGCTCCATCCGCGGGTCTTCCTGCTCCTCCGGCGGAGCGTTCGGGTCCGGCGGCAGCAGCGTACGCGACTTGATATAGATAAGCGTGGCCGCCGTAAAGACAAACTCGCCGCCCAGGTCGATGTTGAGCTCGTCGCACACGCGAAGGTAGTCGAGGTACTGCTGGGTGATGCGGGCGATGGGAATGTCGTAGATGTCGATCTCTTGCTTGCGGATCAAGTCGAGCAGCAGATCGAGCGGTCCTTCGTAGGCTTCGAGCTTGACGGCCGGCGGAGGCGTCACGGTTCGCGTTGCGCGCTTACCGGAGGCCACGGGGGATGACTCAGGCGCTGCAGCTTCGGTGGAGGCCGTTCCCAGCGGACTGTTGTCCTGAGGGGTTTCCGCCGGAGCGGCCTCGGGTGGACTCGTCCCGGCCGGGGCTGGTACCGGGTCACGCTGGTTGGTCTCGTCAGTCATCACGTGAACCAAGTTGTTGCCTCAGACCGGGTGTGAGGCGCTGGCCAACGACCGGCCAGGGCAGCATCCTTCAAAGGTGCCCCCGGATACCCACTGGGGGCGCCGAACTAGGCTCATTGACCGGAAGCCCTAATTTGCGCATCTCTTGATTCTAAGAGGCATCGTGGCTTTGTTCCAAAGTCAACCCGGTAGCCGGCGTTTTCTTCCGCGCCAGCCCCATGGCCTCCCGGACTTCGACCATGGTGGCCTGGGCCACCTTCCGGGCGTGGGTCGTCCCTGCCTCCAGGACATCCCACACCTGCTCCGGATTCCGCTCGTAAACCCGCCGCTTCTCTTGGATGGGCCCCAGGCGGCGGTTCAGGCCCTCCACCATCAGCTTCTTGCAGTCGATGCAGCCGATCTCAGCCGTGCGGCACTCGCGATTCACTCGGTCGCTCACGGGCTGTTCCGAAAAGACCTTGTGAAGATCGAAAACGGGGCAGATTTCAGGGTTTCCAGGGTCGTACCGGCGCTTGCGCGCCGGATCGGTCACCATCGCGGAGACTTTCTTCCAGACCACGTCAGGGAGGTCGGACAGATAGATGGCGTTGCCGTAACTCTTTGACATCTTACGGCCGTCGGTGCCGGGCAAGCGAGGGGTGGGCGTCAAGAGGGTCCTGGGTTCGGGAAAAACGGCGCCGTAGTACGAGTTGAACCGTCTCGCGATCTCCCGAGTCAATTCAATGTGTGGTACCTGATCTTCGCCGACGGGCACCGCATCCGCCTTGTAGATCAAGATGTCCGCCGCCTGCAGCAGAGGATAGCCGAGAAAGCCATAGGTGTGAATGTCGCGATCCTTCATGTTTTCGAGCGCTTCTTTGTAGGTCGGCACTCGTTCCAGCCACCCGAGCGGTGTGATCATCGAGAGCAGCAAGTGCAACTCGGCGTGCTCGATCACTCGTGATTGCACGAAGAACACAGCCTTGCAGGGGTCGAGCCCCGCCGCCAGCCAGTCGGTGGTCATCTGCCAGATGTTGTCCTGCAGGTCGGCGGTGTTGGCGTAGTCGGTCGTGAGCATGTGCCAGTCGACCACGCAGTGGTAGCTTTCGTACCGGTCTTGCAGCTCCACCCAATTCTGCAAAGCACCCACCAGGTTGCCGAGGTGCAGCCGGCCGGTGGGACGCATGCCACTCAGGATGCGCGGTCGTTTCTGTTGCTGCGTCGCTTCGCCCATCAGATTAGTGGAATATCCCCCTGACACGCGGGCTTCGCGAGCCTCGAACGTGTAGAATCTAACTTTAGCACAGGCGGTTAGCGTCCACCACGTGAACAGCGACGATGAACCCTCCGCATGAGCGACAGGACCGGCGGCTGATGCGCAAGATGTTCGGCACTATCGCGCCCCGCTACGATCTCGTCACGCGTTTTTTCTCCTATGGCATGGACCGCCGTTGGAAGCGGCTCGGCGTGACCAAAGCGCTGCTCCCTGAAGAGGCGTTGGTGCTGGACCTGGCCTGCGGTACCGGCGACTTTTCCCAACTGGTGCTACAGCGCCTGCCCCGCGCGCGCGCCATTGCCGTGGATCTCACCGAGCCGATGCTGCGCCTGGCCCGCAGGCGGGGTCTGACCGAAGCGGTCTGCGGCGACGCCAGCGCCTTGCCCTTCGCCGACGGTTCGTTTCATGGCGTTTTCATCGGCTACGGCCTGCGGAATTTCCCCAATCTCAGGGCGGCGCTCGGGGAGATCGCGCGCGTCACGTGTCCGGGCGGGCTTATGGTGAGCCTGGATTTTTTCCTGCCGGCGAACCGCGTGCTACGCCAGCTCTATCTCGGATATCTGTATGCGCAGGGCGCTTTCTGGGGAACGCTGCTGCATGGACGGCCGCGCGTCTACACCTACATTCCGGATTCGCTGCGGAGTTTCGTCTCTATGGAGGATTTGTCTTCACTACTGCGGCGGATGGGATACGCTCAGGTGGAGGCGTGCGCGTATGTCTTTGGTGGCATCGGGCTGCATTGGGCGGTCAAGGGGGGGTAATCGAGGTGAGCCGCCGCGACCGGCGTCGCTCGGCACAGAATCGGGGTGAGGCTACAACATGAAAATCGCAGCCGTGCAGATGGACGTGAAGATCTTCGATAAGGCGCATAACCTGAGGGTGGTGCTCGAAAAGCTGGTCCAGGCCCACCGCGCTGGGGCCAGCCTGGTGGTTTTTCCGGAGTGCGCGCTGACCGGTTACTGCTTTTCGAGCCGCGAGGAGGCGTGGCCGCTGGCGGAGACCATTCCAGGTCCGACCACCGAGAAGGTCGCGATCGCCGCCCGGGAGCTCGGCTGCACCGTCGTGCTGGGGATGCTCGAAAAGCAGGGAGAGCAGCTTTACAATGCGACGGCGGTTATCACGCCGCAGGGCGTCCTCGGCAGCTACCGCAAGATCCACCTGCCTTGCCTCGGCATCGACCGTTACGATTCGCCGGGCGACAAGCCCTTCTCGGTCTTCGACACGCCGGCAGGCAAGCTGGGTATCAACATCTGCTTCGATTGCAGCTTTCCCGAGTCCGGCCGCGTGCTGAAGCTGCAGGGCGCGCAGATTCTGGCCATCCCCACCAACTGGCCCGTGGCGGCCGACAGCTGGGCTCACACGCCCTTCGTGCGCGCCACCGAGAACCACATGATCGTGGTGGCCGCCGATCGCGTCGGAGAAGAGCGCGGCTACCGCTTCGTTGGCCATTCGCAAATTGTGGACCCCGAGGGCCGGCTGCTGGCGTCGGCCGACGATAAGGAAGAAACCGTGCTCGTGGCGGAGGTCGACCCCGCCTTCTCAGACCGGAACCGGGTGGTGAGGGTGCCGGGCGAATACGAGTTCGACCGCCTGGCCGCTCGGAGGCCGGAAATGTACGGCCCGATCACCGCCTCGGCCCCTCCACGCGACTGACGCGCGGCAACAAACCGGGTGAGGCCGAAGAACACGGACCCGGCCATCGGGCCTTGAGTTTTTCCGCTTAACGCTACAAGCGGCAGATCAGCAGTTCGCGCTCGTAAATGATCTCGGAGGGCAGGCGGTCGTGTAGATCGAAAAACAGCTCCTCGTGCCCGATGACTTCGGCGCGCCAGGCAGCGCGATCGAAGGCTTGCAATTTCTCGAATTGCTCCTTCGAGAAGTCGAGGCCCTTCCATTCCATGTCCTCGTAATGAGGCATCCAGCCGATCGGGGTCTCTTTGGCAACAGCACGGCCACGCGCTCGATCCACGATCCATTTCAGCACCCGCATGTTTTCGCCGAAGCCCGGCCACAGGAAACTGCCCTCAGCGTCCTTGCGGAACCAGTTTACGTGGAAGATGCGGGGCGTCTCGCTGATCAAGCGCTGCATCTGGATCCAGTGCCGGAAGTAATCGCCCATGTGATACCCGCAGAAGGGCAGCATGGCCATCGGATCGCGGCGAACGTGGCCGGTAGCCCCGGCGGCGGCGGCGGTGGTCTCTGAGCCCATAGTGGCGCCCACGTAAACGCCAGCGCTCCAGTTGAAGGCCTGGTAGACCAGCGGCATGGTGGTGGCGCGGCGGCCGCCGAAGATGATGGCGCTGATCGGCACGCCGTCCGGATCTTGCCACGCCGGGTCGATGGTCGGACACTGCGAGGCGGGTGCGGTAAAGCGGGCGTTGGGATGCGAGGCTTTGGCGCCGGTCTCCTTCGCGATCTGCGGCGTCCATCGCTGGCCGCGCCAGTCGAGGCATTCGGCGGGCGGCTCGTCGGTCATGCCCTCCCACCACACGCCTCCCTCGGGTGTGAGCCCGACGTTGGTGAAGATCGTGTTCCTGGCCAGGGTGGCCATCGCGTTCCGGTTGGTCTTCACCGAGGTTCCGGGGGCGACGCCGAAGAAACCTGTCTCGGGATTGATGCCGCGCAGACGGCCGTTGGCGTCGGGCTTGATCCAGGCGATGTCGTCTCCCACCGTCCACACCTTCCAGCCGTCGAATCCCGCCGGCGGTATCAGCATGGCGAAGTTCGTTTTGCCACAGGCGCTGGGGAAAGCAGCCGCCACGTAAGTCTTCTCGCCTGCCGGGCTTTCGACTCCCAGAATCAGCATGTGCTCCGCCATCCAACCCTGGTCGCGGGCAAGATTGGAAGCGATGCGAAGGGCGAAGCATTTCTTTCCCAAAAGAGCATTGCCGCCGTAACCCGAGCCGTACGACCAGATCTCGCGAGTCTCCGGGAAGTGCACAATATATTTCTTCTGGTTACAGGGCCAGGGCACGTCTTTTTGCCCTGGAGAGAGCGGAACGCCTACCGTGTGCATACACGGCACCACGCGCTTTACGTCCTTGTCAATTTCTTTGAAAACCGGCAGCCCGATGTGGGTCATGATGCGCATGTTGGCCACTACGTACGGCGAATCGGTGAGTTGTACGCCGATCTGCGACATCGGCGTGCCGGTCGGACCCATGCTGAAGGGCAGCACGTACATGGTGCGTCCGCGCATAGAGCCGTCGAAGATCTCCTTCAGTTCGCGGCGCATCTTGAAGGGATCTTCCCAGTTATTGGTGGGACCAGCCATCGCCTTCGAGTATGAGCAGATGAACGTGCGGTCTTCGACGCGGGCCACGTCGCCTGGGTCAGACCGCGCATAGTAACAGCCGGGCCACAGATCCTGGTTCAGCTTGATGAAGGTGCCGCTCGCTATCATCTGGGAGCAGACGGCCTCGTACTCCCCTTCGGAGCCGTCCACCCAGTGAATCGCGGCCGGCTTGGTGAGCCGGGCCATCTTCTCGACCCAACGAAGAAGATGGCTATTGACACTCAAAGGCTGCGACACGTCGCGTTCGTGCGCAGCGCCGGTCCAATCAGTCTTGGTGCCGGATGCCGTTTCTCGGCGATCGCTCACGTCGGGAGAGGTCGGCAAGGGAAAAGTGTGGAGCGCTGTCTCATTCATGGTTTTTCCCTCGAATTGGTGTGGTGACAAATCTTTACGAATTAGTTTACGCCGCGAAGCAGGGAAACGCAAGCGACGCGAGGGGTTAGCGGGTTAGCGGAGCTGGCAGAAGAGGGGCCGGAAAGATCCTGGGAGAAGCCTGACAGGATTTGGCTTTGGGCGCGGATGCGGGTGTGGTCGCATGTTGCGCCTAACATTCAGATTCTTAAGCTCTTACCCCAAAACGAGCGGGCTAAGACGTGCGTCGTAGTTTGGCTTTGGATGTAGCCCAACTGTTGTTGATTCCAAAAGACTTGTTGGCTTTGGCCTAGCCCCCCCTTTTTGAACGATCTATTGATTCTAATGGACTTGTTGGCTTTGGGATAAGGAATCTTTTTTTGCGGATTTTCCAGACTTCGCTAAGATATTAGCCTAATTAAGTAGCCTAAGCCTCTCCTGCCGACAGCTCCGAAAGGGGCCTCGGCTTCGGCTCGATCGCCGGGCAGCGCCAGCCCTGGGCTCAAGTGGCCAAACCCGGTCGGGATCGAAGCGCGTCTCACCAACAGGCTCCTCGGAGACATCTAACCGTACGCTTATGTATTGTACAGTATACGCCCTCGAATTGGCGATGTCAAGACTGTTCCGGGTGTAAGGCACTTTACCGCGGATTCTAGGCACCGTCATCGGCTCTGGGCCAGTCTCTAGGACTCGAATTGGCGGCGCACGTTCTGAGATTTCTCCGACACCGACCGCGCCAGGCTCGCCTTGTGCTCGATGAGTTTGTGGGCCAGCTTCGAGTCGCCCAGGGCCAGGATCTGCACCGCCAGGATGGCCGCGTTTACGGCTCCGGGCTTGCCGATCGCGGTGCAGGCCACGGGAACGCCTCCAGGCATCTGGACGATGGAAAGGAGCGAATCCAGACCGCCCAGGGTGGTGGTGGCCATCGGCACGCCGATGACCGGCAACGTAGTCTCTGCTGCAATCACGCCGCCCAGGTGTGCCGCTCCCCCGGCGCCGATGATAATCACCTTCAGCCCGCGCTCGATAGCGGTGCGGGCATATTCCGAGGTCCCCGCCGGCGATCGGTGAGCCGAGGAGATTTCGACCTCGAAGGGCACACCGAACTTCTTGAGGGTTGCCGCCGCCTCGCTCATCACCGGCAAGTCTGAGTCACTGCCCATCAGAATGCCGACCAACGGTCCGCCCGCTGCCACCATAACCTCCCCACTCTTTCGACCGAGACCCCGCATCATCGCACCGCTGGCCCGAGGCCCTTTTGGTGCTCGTGCCCTTATGGACGCTTCGAGGCTGCGGGAAATTGCGGTTTGACCCGCAGGGGCAGCTCGCGTACGGGCTTGGAGTTCACCGATTTCCTCAGGCCCTTGACCCCGATGTCGCGGCGATAATGCATTCCCTCAAAGCTGATCTTCTCGGCGGCGGCATACGCCCGCTGGATGGCAGCAGGCAAGTCCTCCGCCACCGCCGTCACGCCCAACACGCGGCCTCCGGCGGTCACCAACTGATGATTCTCCACCCTGGTGCCGGCATGAAAGAGCTTCACGCCGCCGATCGATTCGGCGCTCGCATAGCCCGAGATCACCTGGCCAACTTCAGGTTTCCCGGGATAGCCCCGCGACGCCAACACCACACAAACGGCGGGATTGGGCGTCCAATGCGCTTGCGTAGAGGCCAGATGCCCGACCCGTACCGCCAGGAGCAGGTCTACAAGGTCCGACCGCAACCGCATCAAGATGGGCTGCGCCTCGGGATCTCCCAGGCGCACGTTGTATTCAAGCACTTTCGGGCCTTGGGCCGTCAGCATCAAGCCGCAGTAGAGAAAGCCACTGTAGGCGGCGCCTTCGGCGGCCATCCCTTTCAGCGTCGCCCGCACGATACCAGCGAGAATCTCGCTGCGCAGCTTCCCGGTGAGAATGGAATTGTCGCTATAGGCGCCCATCCCGCCGGTGTTCGGCCCTTGGTCGCCATCGAACAGCCGCTTGTGGTCCTGCGCCGGCACCAGCTCGAGAACGTCACGCCCATCGGTGAGGACGATAAACGACAGCTCCTCGCCGGCCAGGCACTCTTCGATCACTACCCGCTCGCCGGCTTCTCCCAGGGTTTGGCGGCGCATGAAGTCATCCAGGGTGCTTTCCGCCTTCTCTCGGTCCGGGGCGATCACCACGCCCTTGCCGGCAGCAAGACCGTCCGCCTTGATCACCAGGGGATAGGTGAAACCCTGGAGCGCCCGCACGGCTTGTTCGAAGGTGCCGGCAGCAGCGAAGCGGGCCGTCGGGATGCTTTGCCGCTCCATGAACTCCTTGGCGAAGATTTTGCTTCCCTCCAGCCGCGCCGCCGCCTTCGAAGGCCCGATGATGGCGCGCCCTGCCCGCTCGAACTCATCCACCACGCCCGAGACCAGCGGAGCTTCAGGCCCGATCACGGTCAGGCCGGCGTCGAGCGCGTTCGCAAGTTCGAGAATCGCGGCCGGACTGGAGGCGTCCACCGGCACGCACTCAGCCTCCTGCGCGATGCCGGCGTTTCCCGGTGCGCAATAGATCTCCTCCATGCGCGGGCTCTCGCGCAGTTTCCAAGTCAACGCGTGTTCGCGGCCCCCGGAGCCGATTACCAGGATCTTCATAAGCGGCGGTTAAGTTATCGAGAATCGGGCATACTTGTCAAACCCCCGCTTCCACAGCCTCAGCGCCGGCGGTCAGCGCGCCGGTAGACTGCCTCGACGGCCTACTAAGGAGTCGTTTCTCGATCTTCTTCCGCCCTTTTTGCAGCTTAATCCAAGGTACCAGCTCGTCAAGAAACGTTCTCCAGCCGTGTCATTCCGACGCCGAGCCAGGCGGAGGAATCTCTCGCTCTGAAAGACGAGCAATGCGAGTTTTCCTTCCCTTCGCTCAGGATCGCCAAGGGCTCCTCCAATGACAGACGGGCGCGTTTTCAATGCATTGCTAAATAAAGGTTGTAGTATCAACAACATGCCCGTTTCATGGTGCAGGTGTCATGAGGCAAGTCAAGGCCCAAGGGCGCAGTCGGGATCATGCAAGAAAGCTCCTAGCCCGCCTTGGCCTTCTGGATTTCCTCAATGAGGGGCGGGACAATCTCAAACAGGTCGCCGACCACCCCGTAGGTGGCTACTTCAAAGATGGGCGCTTCCCGATCCTTGTTGACGGCCAGTACGTTGCGAGAGCCCTTCATGCCCACCTGATGCTGGATCGCCCCTGAGATGCCGAGTGCCACGTAGAGCTTGGGGGCCACGGTTTGGCCGGAGCTTCCGATCTGACGGTCCATGGGCAGCCAGCCCCCGTCGCAAATGGGGCGCGAAGCGCCGATCTCTCCGCCCAAGGCCTCGGCCAGTTTGCGGGCAAGGTCGACGTTTTCCGGAGCTTTGATGCCGCGTCCCACCGCCACGATGATCTCCGCCTGCGTCAGGTCCACGGCCTGCTTGGCCTCGCGGAAACGTTCACCAGGCCGGGCGCGAACCTGCTCAGCCGCTACGGCCGCCGTCACGGTTGTGACCGGAGCCGCCGCCACCCCGCGCTTCACGGCATCCTCGCGGAACGAGCCGGCTTGAAAGGAGACCAGGTGGGGAGGCTCACCCGTGAATTCCACGTCCGCGTTGAACTTACCCTGAAAGACTTGCCGCACGAAAACCAGCCGGCCGTCCTGCTTCCGGTAGCTCAAGCAGTCGCTGATGAAACCGACGCCCAGCGCGGCTGCCAGCTTGGGCGCGAAATCGCGGACCTGATAGGTATGGCTGAACACCGCGTAATGCGGCTGGCGCGACCGGATTGCCTCAGCGAGAGCCAGGGCATATCCATCCGGCGTGTATTCGGCGAGCGATGGAGATTCGACCGCGAGCACGCCCTCCGCTTCCACCACAGCTAATTCTGACGCCGGCGTGGATAGGTTGTTCCCAAGCAGCGCCACGGTTACGCTGCCGCCGATCTCTTCCGCAATCTTCTGCCCGGCGGCAATGGCCTCCCACGTGGGCCGGGTGATCTTTCCACCTTGCTGTTCGGCGAAAACCAGAATTTCGTTGTTCATGGCATCCGTGCCCCGTGTCCTGGGGCTAGAGAACCCGCGCTTCGTTCTTTAGCTTGTCCACCAGCTTGGCGGCGATCTCCTTACCGCTGCCCTCGAAAAATTCCGTCTTGGAGCGCTTCTCCGGCACATAGACGCGCGTGATCTTCTGTTGCGGCGCGAGATCCCCCGCCGTCAGGCCGAGGTCCGCCAGGCCCACCTTGCGAATGGGCTTGGTCTTAGCTGACATGATGCCCTTCAAGGTGGCGTAGCGCGGTTTGTTGATGCCGGACTGGATGGTGAGCAGGGCAGGGAGCGGCATTTCGATCCACTGGAACCAGCCCGCCTCCAGCTCGCGCTTCACTTTGATCGACCCGCCCTGCACCTCGATTTGCATGATGATGGTGGAGTGCGGCAGGCCCATGAGCTCGGCCATGATCACTCCCGTTTGGGCGAACCCAAAATCCTCCGACTGAAGGCCGGTAACGACCAGGTCGGGCTTCTCCGCTTCGAGCGCGCGGGCCATCACCCGCGCCGTTCCGAAAGCGTCGAGACCGGCGAAGGCTGGGTCATCGAGGTGCAGGGCACGGTCTGCGCCTTTTGCCAGCGCCTCCTTAATAGCTTGCTGAGCGCGCGCCGGCCCGAGCGAACAGACCACCACCTCTCCACCTTGAGCCTCCTTCAGGCGCAACGCTTCTTCGAGCGCGAAAATATCAGGCTCGTTAACTTCGAAGCTGATGTCGCTCTCTTGGATCCAGGTGCCGGCGGGGTTCAGCCGAAGCAGAGAATCACGAGCGGGAACTTGCTTGAGGCAGGCGACGATTTTCATAAGAAGCCGGTTGGCAGTCAGCGGTTGCGGTCGGCAGTGGTTCCTCCAGTCACCTCTCGGCGAACTTTTCAGGGTGCGCGATCCGCAATCACAATGACTGCCGACCGCCTACCCTACCCCTCGTACCTCTTAAACAGCAGCGCCGCGTTCGTGCCGCCGAATCCGAACGAATTCGACAGCACATACTCGAACGAGCCCTGGCGCGCCTGGTTGGGAACGTAATCGAGGTCGCAGTCAGGGTCGGGGTTCTCGTAATTGATCGTGGGAGGGATCCACTGGTCGCGCAACGCCAGGCCTGAAAAACCGGCCTCCAAACCTCCGGCGCCGCCGAGCAGGTGCCCGGTCATCGACTTCGTGGAGCTGACCGGAATCCTGGCGGCATGCTCGCCGAACACCTTCTTGATGCCCAGCGTTTCAAAGCGATCGTTATAGGGCGTGGAGGTGCCGTGGGCGTTGATGTAGCCCACCTGCTCGGGCATTACCTTGGCGTCGGCCAGGGCATTCTGCATCACGCGCGCCTGTCCGCTGGCGCTTTCGTCGGGAGCGGTGATGTGGTAGGCGTCCCCCGACATACCATAGCCCACCAGCTCCGCCACAATGGGCGCTCCGCGCCTCAAAGCCAGGCCCAGCTCTTCGAGAATCAGAATGCCAGAACCTTCCCCGATCACGAAACCGTCGCGGTCGCGGTCGAACGGCCGGCAGGCCTTTTCCGGCTCCTGGTTTCGGGTGGAGAGCGCCCGCATGGCGGCAAAGCCTCCAACTCCCATGGGAGTGATGGCCGCCTCGGCGCCGCCGCAGATCATCACGTCGGCGTCGCAGCGGGAGATGAGCCGGAAAGAGTCGCCCACGGCGTGAGCGCTCGCGGAGCAGGCGGTGGCGGTGGCGGAGTTCGGGCCGCGCGCGCCCCAGCGGATGGAGACAAAGCCGGAAGCCAGATTCACGATGGTGGCCGGGATGAAGAAAGGCGAAATGCGGCGCGGACCGCCCTCCATCAGCGCCGTGTGCTCGCGCTCGATCATATCGAATCCGCCGATCCCGGAGCCGATGAAGACGCCCGTCCGCGGCGCGATCTCGGGCGTGATCTCGAGACCCGACTCCTTCATGGCGAACTCGGTGGCGGCCAGGGCGAACTGGATGAACCGTCCCATCTTCTTCAGTTCCTTTTTTTCCACGAACTGAAGAGGATCGAACCCTTTCACCTCGGCGGCGAAGGTGGTGGAGTAGCCTGTGGTGTCGAAGCGGGTGATGGGGCCAGCACCGCTGCGTCCGGCCAGCAGATTCTTCCAGGTTTCTTCCGTGCCGACACCTACCGGGCTCACCAAGCCCACGCCGGTGACGACAACTCTTCGCGCCAAGTGCTCCTCCTTGCTTCGGCCCTGCGCGTCTCAGTTTTTGGATGGCTTGGCGTGGGACTGGATGTAATCGATGGCGTCCTTCACGGTCAGAATCTTCTCGGCTTCCTCGTCGGGAATCTCGATCTCAAAGGTCTCTTCAAACGTCATCACCAGCTCAACGATGTCGAGCGAATCGGCGCCGAGATCATCCACGAAATGAGCCGTGGGCGTTACCTCCGATTCCTCAACTCCGAGCTGCTCTACGATAATCTGCTTGACCTTCTCCTCAATCGAAGGCATCAGGGCCTCCTCCACTTTCTTTAAGATGGCCAATCATCATAACATCAGAAGCCGGAAGACAGGAGTAAGAATCCAGAACCCCCCCCGAGCGGCATTCTTCCTGTTTTCGGCCTTCTCAGGCCATGAACATCCCGCCATTTACGTTCAAGACGTGTCCGGTAATGTAGGCGGCTTCGTCCGAAGCCAGGAACCGCACCGCCAACGCCACCTCCCGATCCGTTCCCATGCGGCCCAGCGGCACCAGGCTCAGGATCTTCTGCCGGACCTCTTCCGGCAGCGCCTGGGTCATGGCCGTGTCGACAAAGCCCGGGGCCACAGCGTTCACCGTAATGCTGCGGCTGGCCACTTCAGCCGCCACCGCTTTGGTAAGGCCGATCAGCCCGGCCTTGGAGGCGATGTAATTCGCCTGGCCGGGATTACCCGTCTGCGCCACCACCGAAGTTATATTGATGATCCGCCCCGCCCGCCGGCGCACCATGCCCGGTAGCACGAGCCTGATGCAGTTATAGGCTCCATCCAGGTTCGTGCGGAAAACCGCTTCCCAGTCGGGCGGTTTCATCCGCAGGATCAAGTTGTCTCGGGTGATGCCGGCGTTGTTGACCAGGATGTCGATTTTACCCCAGGCTTCCTGGACCTGCCCGATCGCGTCCCGTACCGAGCCGGCACTGGCCACATCGAGAGCCACCGGCAGAGCCTTGTGACCGAGGGCCTCGATCTCCCGGGCAACGGCTCCTAGTTTTTCGAGGTTGCGGGCGCCAAGCGCCACGTCGGCCCCGGCCTCCGCCAGCACCAAGGCACAGGCGCGCCCGATCCCCTGAGAGGCACCAGTCACCAAGGCCACGCGGCCCTCAAGACTCGACATCAGGCCCTCTGAGGCTCATCTCCGGCCTCACGCAGCCGACCTCTGTGGCCGCTCGCTCTTGAATTCGTGAGATCTTGTTCCCCGTGGTCGATCTGTCACTCTCACCCGCCGCGAACACGGTCATGAGGATCCGTTCGCGGCCGCTCCACTTTCCCTGCGCGGCCCCTTTTCCAAGACTGCTCGCTGAACGGCGGAAGAGGCTCAGAAACAACAAAGGCAATTCCGATTCATGCTATCGGCGTGGCCAGAGCGTGTCAAGGCGAGTACTTAGTCGAATGGGCTCAGGCTGGTGATGCGTTTAACCAAACCTGGAGCGATCGAGCCAAGGCAGCTGAGCAGGGTAAGGTCAAATTCTCTGGTGATGCTCCTCTTAACGTCTACGCCCAATAGCCGGGAGGTCCGGGGCACAAAAGGCTCAGGCGACGGTAAGAGGGCTAAGAGGGATTCAACGAGATTTTGGATCGTCGCGCTTAGGCGCGATTTTGGGCGAGCGAGGGTGAGGGAGAGTTGTTGACAGCCACCGAGCCGTTGATATACTGCCGATTACAGCGTGCGCTTCCAAAATTTTTTTGCACGCATTTGGTTGACAGGTCGAGTGCGACACCATAACATTTCTGATTCGAAGGCCAGCGCCTGTTGTTTTCAGCGGACGACCTGAAGGCAAGACCCTGAAGGAAGACAATCACCGGACCCGCCCCAAGGCCCGGCGGAGTGGCCCGAGACGTGGGCCGGCCGAGTCCAAAAAGGCAGCGAGACGCGACGTTTCCCGATCTTGAAGGCTGACGGATGCCCCAGATTTTTCATCACAGCATGAACACGATCTCCCGCGTGAGCATTGTGGCGGGGGTACTGCTCGTGGGGGGCCTCGGGTACCTAGCTTGGGCGGTGAACGAGTCGCCCTACTATACGAACGCCAAGCTGCCCCTTGAGCAGCCCGTGCTCTTCAGCCACAAGCACCATACGATGGACGACGGCATCGACTGCCGGTACTGCCACACTTCGGTGGAGAAGTCCTCCTTCGCCGGGCTACCGCCCACCGAAACCTGCATGACCTGCCATTCCCAGATCTGGACCAACGCCGAGATGCTCGAGCCGGTACGGGCGAGCTACGCCACCGGACAGTCGCTCGAGTGGGCGCGTGTCAACGCGCTGCCCGACTTCGTCTACTTCAATCACAGCATCCACGTGGCCAAGGGAATCGGCTGCACCACCTGCCACGGGCAACTGGGCGAGATGCCGGTCACGTGGAAGGAGAATACGCTCTACATGCGATGGTGTATCGACTGCCACAAGCATCCGGAGCGATTCGTGCGCCGGCGCCAGGACGTGTTCAAGCCGGTTTACGAGCCACCGGCGAATCAGCTTGCTATGGGAAAGCAGCTTGTGAAGGAATACAGGATCAAGAGCTACACCAATTGCGACACGTGTCACCGCTAGGGGCAGGTAGCCGAAATCGATGCCGAATCCGATGACCGATTCGAAGGATGACTTGAAAGCTTCGGAGCTGGTTCAGATTCAGCTGCCGTCTGACTCCGCGAACCCTCACCCGCCGCGCTTTTGGCGCAGCCTCGATGAGCTCAACAACGGCGCCGCCTACCAGAAGGGTCTGGCGCATGAGTTTCCGGAAGGAAGATTTCCGAAGACCAGCGGACAGGGCGGACTGAATCGTCGTGACCTGCTGAAGGTGATGGGCGCGTCAGCCGGCCTGGCGGGCTTGACGGCCTGCACCAAGTTGCCGCCGGAGAAGATTGTTCCCTACGTGCGCCAGCCGGAAGAGTTTGTTCCCGGCATTCCGCTTTTCTATGCCACGGCCATGCCGCTCGGTGGAATCGGGCGCGGTGTGCTGGTTGAAAGTCACATGGGGCGCCCGACCAAAGTGGAAGGGAATCCCGATCACCCCGGCAGTCTGGGCGGGGCGGACGTCTTCGGGCAGGCGTCCGTGCTGACCCTGTACGACCCGGACCGGTCGCAGGTCCCAATTCATTTCGGCCATCTTGCCAGTTGGGACGGATTCATCGCCGACTTCGGTGACCACCTGGCGAGCGAGTCATCCACGGGTGGGGCGGGACTGCGCATTCTGACGGGCAGCATCACTTCCCCGACCCTGGCCGACCAGATCAAGTCCGTGCTCAGTCAATTTCCGTCGGCTGGCTGGCATCAATACGAGCCTTGCGGGCGCGACAATGCGCGCGAAGGGGCGAAGCTGGCCTTCGGGCAGTACGTCAACACGATCTACCGGCTCGACAAAGCCGATGTGATCCTGAGCTTGGACTCCGACTTTCTTTTTGCGGAGCCGGGCGGCTTGCGCTACGCGCGCGACTTCGCCGGTCGCCGCCGCATGGTTGACCCTTCCGGTACCACCAACCGGCTCTACGTACTGGAAAGTACGCCCTCGATCACGGGGTCGCTAGCGGACCATCGGGTGCCGATCCGGTCGAGCGACATCCAGGCCGTAGCCCGAGCCGCAGCGCAGGGCCTCGGCGTGCCCTCCGGCAGCGACGCAGCTCTACCCGCTGGCATGTCCGCGGACTGGGTTGCGGCGCTGGTGCACGACCTCCAGGCCCATCGCGCTTCCAGCCTGGTGGTGGCCGGGGAACAGCAACCGCCTTCCGTGCATGCGCTCGCCCATGCCATTAATCACGCTCTCGGTAACGTTGGTGTCACGGTGATCTACACCGACCCGGTGGAGGCGAACGCGACGGACGAGATCAAGTCGCTGAAGGACCTCGTGGCCGACATGGACGGGGGCCGCGTGCGGACGCTGCTGATGATCGGAGTCAATCCAGCTTACAACGCGCCCGCCGACGTGCCCTTCGTGGCCGCCATCCAGAAGGTGGATTTCCGGGTCCATCTCGGGCTTCATCAAGACGAGACGGCCGAGGTGTGTCACTGGCATGTTCCAGAGACGCACTACCTTGAGGCGTGGGGCGACGTCCGCAACTACGATGGGAGCGCCAGCATCATCCAGCCGCTGATTGCGCCGCTGTATGGCGGCAAGAGCGCTCACGAGATGATGGCCGTGCTCCAGGGCCAGACCAATCTCTCCACCCATGATCTGGTTCGCGGCTACTGGCAGCGTCAAGCTGAGGCGGGACACCTGGCTCCGGCGGCCGCTTCCAACTTCGAGACTTTCTGGGAGACTTCCCTCAACAACGGATGGATCGAAGGCACGACGCTGGCGGTGAAGCAGGTGACGGCGAACGCCAGTGCGGGCGCGGCGACGACTGCGGCCGAGTCCAATGCGCAGGGTCTCGAGATCGTGTTCCGGCCTGATCCTTCTGTCTGGGACGGCAGCTTTGCCAATAATGCCTGGCTTCAGGAGCTGCCACGGCCTTTCAGCAAGCTAACCTGGGATAACACGCTGCTGGTGAGCCCAGCCACGGCGGCGCGGCTTGGACTGCAGCGCGAAGATGTAGTGAAGATCGTTTTGGAGGGCCACGAAGTCGAGGCCCCGGTCCTGATTCTTCCCGGGCAAGCGGCGAACTCAGTCGCTTTGCATCTCGGCTATGGACGCAGGCGGGCCGGTGGCGTGGGCACGGGTGTGGGCGTGAATGCCTACGCCATCCGCACCTCGGACGCTCCGTGGATCGCCGCCGGCGCGACTCTCACCAAGACCGGCGACAAGCATCACCTGGTGACGACCCAGAACCATCACCTCATCGACCAGAACGGTCAGAAAGTGGAAGAAGAGAGCGAGGCCGCTTTCGACCGGCACGTGATCCGCGTGGCCACCGTGGAAGAATACGGGAGAGACCCCAACTTTGCGGCCGACCCGCCGGAGGAAACCACCGCAGCGCCCTCCATGTACCCCAAGGTCGACTACAGCCAAGGTTATTCCTGGGGCATGTCGGTCGACTTGAACACTTGCATCGGCTGTAACGCCTGCGTGGTGGCCTGTTACGCTGAGAACAACATCGCGGTAGTGGGCAAGGAAGAGGTGGACAACGGTCGCGACATGCAGTGGATCCGCGTCGATACCTACTTCCGGGGCGACCTCGACAACCCCGAAGCGTACAACGAGGTGATGCTGTGCCAGCATTGTGAGAATGCACCCTGCGAATACGTCTGCCCGGTCGGAGCCACGGTCCACAGCCCAGAAGGGCTGAACCTGATGGTTTATAACCGCTGCGTGGGCACGCGCTACTGTTCCAACAACTGCCCCTATAAGGTACGGCGCTTCAACTTCAAACTCTACTCGGATTGGGACACGCCGAGTCTCTACCCGCTGCGGAACCCGGATGTCACGGTACGCAGCCGCGGCGTGATGGAAAAGTGTACTTACTGTGTGCAGCGCATCATGGAAGCCAAGATTGTGGCTGAGCGTGAGGATCGCACCTTGCGTGACGGCGAGATTCAGACAGCCTGCCAGCAGACTTGCCCTACCCAGGCCATCGTGTTCGGCAACATCAACGATCCGGAGAGCCGAGTCTCAAAACTGAAGGCGCAGTCGCGGGATTATGGTCTGTTGCGTGACCTGAACGTCCGGCCAAGAACCACCTACCTGGCGCGGCTGACCAACCCCAATGTGGAGATCAAGGGATAGCCGATGGATCCGGTCGAAACCAACAATTTAACGGCCGTGGTCGAGACCGACGAAGTCATTGCGCCGGGGCAAACCTACCGGTCTGTCAGCGACCGTGTCAGCGACATGGTGCTGGAGTGGCCGATCGGTTACCGCTGGGCGGCCGGCTTGCTGCTGGCCCTCGCGCTCCTGTTTGTCTTGAACCTGGCGCTGGGCGTGGTCTTCACGATCGGCGTCGGGGTGTGGGGCATCAACATTCCAGTGGGGTGGGCCTTCGCCATCACCAATTTCGTCTGGTGGATCGGAATCGGACACGCTGGAACGTTGATCTCCGCCTTTTTGTTGTTGATGCGCCAGCAGTGGCGCACCTCGATCAACCGGTTTGCGGAAGCCATGACGATTTTCGCCGTGGCTTGCGCCGGCATGTTTCCACTCGCCCATATGGGCCGTCCCTGGCTGTTTTACTGGCTGCTGCCCTATCCCGACACCATGGGGACCTGGCCCCAGTTTCGCAGCCCCTTGGTGTGGGACGTCTTTGCGGTATCAACTTACCTCACTGTTTCGCTCATCTTCTGGTATGTCGGGCTGCTTCCGGATCTGGCGACGCTGCGCGACCGCGCCAAGAAACGGATCACTAAGATCATTTACGGCATCGTGTCGCTCGGCTGGCGCGGGTCGGCCGTGCACTGGTCGCGCTATGAGATGTGCTCGCTCCTGCTCGCCGGCCTTTCCACGCCGCTGGTCGTTTCCGTGCACACCGTCGTGAGCTTCGACTTCACGATCGCCATCCTGCCTGGCTGGCACAGCACGATCTTCCCGCCCTACTTCGTCGCTGGCGCCATCTATTCCGGCTTCGCCATGGTGCTGACGCTGGCCATCCCGTTGCGCAAGTACTATCACCTGGAAGGCTTCGTTACCATGAAGCACCTCGACTTCATGGCCAAGGTCATGCTGGCCACCGGGCTCGTGGTGGCTTACAGCTACATCATGGAAGCCTTCATGTCCTTTTACAGCGGCAACCCGTACGAGCGCTACATGATGATGAACCGCATGACGGGACCTTACGCCAAGGTTTTCTGGACACTGATCGCTTGCAACCTGGTGGGTCCGCAAGTACTCTGGCTCCGCAGGTTCCGGCAGAGCGCGTGGCTCTTGTTCGGAGTGTCGTTGGTCGTCCAGACCGGCATGTGGCTAGAACGTTTCGTGATCATCGTTACCAGCCTCCATCGGGACTTTCTGCCTTCGAGTTGGGGTATGTTCTATCCCACCCGTTGGGATTACATGACTTTCCTCGGAACGCTCGGCCTGTTCTTTACCCTGTTCTACCTATTCATCCGCTTCCTGCCGATGATCGCCATTCACGAATTACGCGATCTGGTGCATAAGAAACAGGAAGAGTCGCATGCTGCCGTCCATTAGAGGCGAATCGGAATTTGCTCGAGGGAAGCTGAAACCGCTGGTTTCAAGATGGCTCGTTATCTTTACGGATTGATGGCCGAATTCGAAACGCCGGAGCAGATCCTGGCGGCGGCCGAGCGCGCTCACGCCGAGGGCTACCACCGTATGGACACCTACACCCCATTCGCGGTGGAGGGTCTCGCCGAAGCAGTGGGATTCCAGCGCGGTCGGAAACTCTCAGCCATCGTGCTCTGCGGCGGCCTGACGGGTTGCTTCGGCGGGTTCTTCATGTGTTGGTGGCCGAACGTGATTGGATATCCGCTGAATATCGGCGGCAAGCCCTGGAACAGTTGGCCTGCCTTCATACCGATAACCTTCGAGCTCACGATCTTATTCTCAGCCCTCGCGGCGCTGGTCGGCATGCTCGCCTTGAACGGCCTGCCCATGCCTTACCATCCTGTCTTCAACGCGCCAAACTTTGACCGGGCGTCCAGGGACCGCTTCTTTCTGTGCATCGAGGCCGACGATCCCAAATTTGACCTGGGTGGAACCAGAGAATTCCTGGAGGGTTTCGACCCCGTGGAAGTCAGCGAGGTGGAAAGCTGAACCCGATGGGCTGCTGGTGCAGGAAGGCGAAATCTCGCAGGAGCCAGGAACTGGCGGCCGCACACTTAATCGGCGGCAATCGCAGACCCGATCGCGGCCGCGTCTTGAGACTGGCCGCCTCCTTGATCCTGGCGCTCGGAGCGGCCGCTGCCTGCCGTGTCGATATGCACGTGCAGCCTCGATACGACCCGCTGGCGCCGAGCACCTTCTTTCCCGACGGCCGCTCGGAACGGCCGATGGTTCCGGGAACCGTACCGCACGGTGTTCCGCGCACCGACGAGCTCATGTACACCGGCAAGGTCAACGGCGTGGTGGCCAACGAGTTCCCGTTTCCCATCACCCGGCAGGACCTGGACCGGGGACGGGAGCGTTACAACATTTACTGTTCGCCTTGTCACGACTACACCGGCAGCGGGCACGGTGTGATCGTGCAGCGAGGACTCCAGCAGCCGACTTCGTATCACAGCGAGAAACTGCGGAACGCACCGGTAGGCCACTTCTTCGAGGTCATGACCAACGGGTTCGGAGTGATGTACAGCTATGCGACCCGTGTGACACCGGACGACCGCTGGAGAATCGCAGCCTACATCAGGGCCTTGCAGCTCAGCCAGCACGCCACCATCGACGACGTGCCGGCTGACCAACGTCAACAATTGGTTCAGAAGGGACAATGAACCAGACCCTCCAAGCCGCTTTCGACCGGATACAGCGCCCGGCCCTCGGCGTCGGCGCCATCGCGCTCGCCATCTCCGCGGTCGGCGCGCTTCTAAGCCCGACGCAATTCGTCCGCTCGTATATGGTGGCCTTCTGGTTTTGGCTCATGCCCGCTCTCGGGTGCCTCGCTGTGCTCATGATCCAGTACTTTATCAAGGGAAAGTGGGGCCTTCTGATCCGCCGCCCCCTCGAGGCGGGCACCAGAACCCTGCCGCTGATGGCCGTGCTTTTCCTCCCCATTCTTTTCAGCCTCTCGCGGATATACTTGTGGGCGCGGCCGGAAACAGTGGCTTCGCTGCACCTGGAGCACTTTAAGCAGGAGTACCTTACCGCTCCATTCTGGGTTGCGAGAGCTGTGGTCTATTTTGCCCTGCTGCTGCTCTGGGCCTACTTGCTTAACAGATGGTCGTCTCGCGAGGACGCTGCCGGAGGCTCGCGTCCCCTCGACCGGATGCGCTACCTGAGTGGGCCCGGGCTCGTTCTGTTCTCATTTATCGTCACTTTCGCCGCGATTGACTGGATCATGTCGCTCGATCCGGGCTTCTTCTCGACCATCTATGGGCTGATCTTCGTCGTCATCCCCGCCCGCATGGGGGTAGCGCTCGCCGTGATCGTATTGATGCTGCTTTCGAAATACGAACCGTTCACTAGTCTCGCCGAGCCCAAACGCTTCAACGATTACGGCAATCTGCTGTTGGTCTTCACCATGCTGTGGGCTTATCTCCAATTCGATCAGTTTCTGATCATCTGGGCGGGCAACCTTCAGGATGAGATTCCCTGGTACGTGATCCGCGCGAAGGGAAGCTGGGGCGGCGTTGCCCTCAGTTTGTTTATCCTGAACTTTGCCTTACCCTTCATGCTGTTGCTTCAGCGCGCGGTCACGCAGCGTATGAGATGGCTGGCAGGATTGTCCGTAACGATTCTAATCATGGAGTGGGTTGACCTATACTGGATGATCTCGCCGTCCTTCTTCCCTCAGGGTCCGCGTCTCAGCTGGATGGACCTGACGCTCTTCGCCGGCATCGGCGGGGTGTGGGTTGCCTACTTTGTGGCACAATTGAAAAAAAGGCCGCTCATGCCTTTGCACGATCCACGCTTCGAAGGAGTAATCACGGTTGGAAGCTAACACCGGCCATGGCGCAGTTGGGCACGCTGGAGTCCACGCCCACGAGAAGACGGATGCTCCGGTTTACAGCGCCGCCATCCTGGGAGGGGCATTTGTGGTCCTTCTCGTCTTCGGTGTGGTGGTTGGCTACCTCGCCTTCCGGTTCTTCAGCAGCCAGGAGAGTCTGGGCCCCCCGGCGTCGCCGCTTGCTAGTGCCCGGAGGCTCCCTCCCGAACCGCGGTTGCAGGTGAACGGGTACCAGGACTGGGTGGCCTACCAAAAGCGACAGCAGGACATCCTGAACAGCTTCGGCTGGGTAGACGCTGGAGCCGGCGTCGTGAGAATTCCTATTGATCAGGCTATGGATGACCTCCTGAAGAAGGGGCTGCCGGTGAGGGCCCCGGCCGAGACCTCAAGCGTCGCCCATGCATTGAAGCAGAACTCGGCTGGCCCTGCGAAGGCAACCGCGCCGCCGGGCTCTCAGCCGCCTGCTGTCAAGGGGTTCTGAGAACCACCATGTCCCCGAACGAAGCCGGAATGTCGTTTAGAATGAACAACGCGGAAGAATTCTCCTCACCGGTCAATGAGCCTTCCAGCCGCACTTGTGCCGAAATATCGTCAGTGATCCGTGGTTTGGTTATGGTGGCGGTGTTCGGGATCACCCTGTGCGGATCCATCGGCCAAGCCCAGGTGAGGGGCGCTAGCGTTAAGCCCGCGATCCTGCGTGACGTGGGCATCGACCAAAGGCTGAATCAGCAGGTTCCGCTTGATCTCCCCTTCCGAGACGAGCAGGGTAACACCGTGCGCCTCGGTGACTACTTCGGCCGGAAGCCGGTGATCCTGTCGCTTGTCTATTACGAGTGCCCCATGCTCTGCACCACGGCGCTGAACGGTTTGGAGCAGAGCTTGAAGGAACTCAAGTTCAACCTGGGTCAAGATTTCGACGTGGTCACGGTGAGCTTTGATCCGGCCGAGAAGCCGGTGCTGGCTGCCGCCAAGAAGGCCGTCTATGTCGGGCTTTATGGCCGGCCCGGGGCGGCGGAGGGATGGCATTTTCTCACCGGCGATCAAGACTCCATCCAGAGGCTCACCCAAGCCGTCGGGTTCAGGTACAACTATGATCCCAACATCAAGCAGTTTATTCACGCCACCGGGATCATCGTGCTGACCCCGCAGGGCAAGCTGGCCAGGTATTTCTACGGAATCAGTTATCCAGCAGGAAACCTGCGGCTGGGCCTCGTCGAGGCATCGGAGGGCAAGATCGGAAACCCGGTCGACGAGGTGCTGCTCTATTGCTGCGAGTACGATCCCATGACGGGAAAATACAGTTTGATTATCGCGAGAGTGCTCCAGGTGGGGGCGGCGGTGACGATTCTCTCGCTCGGCACGCTGATGTTCGTCATGTTCCGAAGCGCGCCCGGCATTCGGGCCTAAGTCTCAAACGGGTTCTTGAGAATGCGGGCCAGTTGTTCAGACCCGCGAACAACGAACGGCGGCTCATCGATCATGTGGTACGGCTTTCCATTTCATCCCGAACAGGCTTCCTCAATTGCGCCCGAGTGGGATTATCTGTTCTACTTTTTGACGGCGCTCACGGTCTTTTTCTCTATCTTGATCTTTGGCCTGGTGTTTTACTTTGCCGTCAAATACCGCCGCCGGGAGAAAAACGAAGTCCCGCCGCAAAACGAAGGCAACCTGCTCCTGGAGTTAGGCTGGACCATCATCCCCGCCGGCATTTGCGTATTTATTTTCGGTTGGTCGTCGGAGCTGTTCATGCGCACCCAACGGGCCCCGGCCGCCTCCACCGAAGTCTTTGTGGTGGGAAAGCAATGGATGTGGAAGGTGCAGCACCCGGAGGGACCGAGGGAGATCAACCAGTTGCACGTCCCAATGGGCGTGCCGATCAAGCTGACGATGACCTCGGAAGACGTTATCCACGACTTTGGCGTTCCCGCCTTCCGTATCAAGAAAGACGTGGTTCCAGGCATTTACTCCACCGAATGGTTTACCGCCACCAAGACGGGCGAGTATCACCTTTTCTGCGACCAATACTGCGGCATGGGGCATTCGCACATGAGGGGTACTGTGGTGGTGATGAAACCGGAAGAATATGAGCGCTGGCTTTCCGGCCAGATGAACGTCAAGCCGATGGCCGCCGAGGGCGAGAGGCTGTTCGGGCAGCTCGGCTGTAACACCTGCCACCCCGGGGAAGGAAAGAATTCAGGACCGCCACTGCAAGGCTTGTTTGGCAGCCAGGTAAAGCTTCAGGACGGGAAGACCGTAACCGCGGACGAGGGTTTCATTCGTGAAGCTATCCTGGGCCCCCAGGCGGTCGCGGGCTACCCGGCCCTGATGCCGACCTTCCAGGGCCAGATGAACGAAGAAGAGGTCCTGGACCTTGTCGCCTACATCAAGTCTCTGGGACCACCCGCGGAAAGGAAGGCCACCAAGCCATGAGTACGGTTGCCCTGGAATCTCCCCCGACCCTGCCGGAAGTGCACTATCTGAACGCCGATTACGGCTGGCGTTCCTGGCTGTTTACGACGGATCACAAGCGCATCGCCTGGCTGTACCTGTTTGCCATTACGTTCATGTTTGTCGTCGGCGGCCTCTCCGCAACCCTGATGCGCCTGAATTTGATCGAGCCGTCGGGCCTTTTATTCGAGCCGGCCAGTTACAACAAGCTGTTCACGGCCCACGGACTGGTCATGATTTTCTTCTTCCTGACGCAGTCGATTCCTACGGTGCTCGGGAACTTTCTAATCCCGATCATGATCGGCGCCCGCGATGTGGCCTTCCCCAAGCTCAACCTTCTGAGCTGGTACATATACATGCTCGGCGCGACGGTTTTCATCATCAGTCTGGCGACCGGCGGCATCGACACCGGCTGGACGCTCTATACGCCGTTGAGCACCACCTACGCCAACACCAACGTCTTATCGGCCACCATGGGTATCTTCATTGCCGGCTTTTCCTCGATTTTGACCGGCTTGAACTTCATCGTCACCATCCACAAGATGCGTGCACCCGGCATGACATGGTTCCGGCTGCCGCTCTTCATCTGGTCGATGTACGCCACCAGCGTGATCTTCGTTCTGGCGATGCCCGTGATTGCCATCACCCTGGCCTTGATTGCTCTCGAGCGCGTCTGGCACGTGGGCATTTTCGATCCCGGCCTCGGTGGCGACCCCATCCTCTTTCAGCACCTCTTCTGGTTCTTCGGGCACCCGGAGGTCTACATCCTGATTCTGCCCTCCATGGGGGTTATCAGCGAATTGGTCGCGGCCGGGTGCCGGAAGCGGATCTTCGGCTACAGCTTCGTGGCCTTCTCCAGTGTCTCCATCGCCGCCATTTCCTTCATGGTGTGGGGCCATCACATGTTTCTGACCGGGCAGTCGGTGTATGCCGGCCTGGTCTTTTCGGCCCTGAGTTTCGCCGTGGCCATTCCTTCCGCCGTGAAGATCTTCAACTGGACGGCCACCATGCACAAAGCGTCCGTCTCTTACGATACCCCCATGCTGTACGCCATCGGCTTCATTGGGCTGTTTACCATTGGCGGGCTCACGGGTCTTTTCCTGGCGTCCATGGGCACCGACGTGCACCTGCACGACACCTATTTCGTGGTGGCGCACTTCCATTACGTGATGGTGGGCGGCGCCATCATGGGATATCTCGGCGGATTGCACTTGTGGTGGCCGAAGATGACGGGCCGGCTCTACCCCGAGGCCTGGGCCCGTTTTGCGGCGCTGCTCGTCTTTGTGGGCTTTAACCTGACTTTTGGCCCACAGTTCATTCTAGGCTATGTGGGTATGCCGAGGCGTTACGCGGTTTACCCTGCCGAGTTCCAGGTGCTGAACGTTTTGTCCTCGGCCGGCGCTTCCATTCTGGCGGTGGGTTACGTCATTCCGCTGATCTACTTTACCTGGTCGGCGCTGAAGGGTCCGATTGCCGGCCCCAATCCCTGGGGCGCGAAGGGTCTGGAGTGGACGATTGCTTCACCGCCCCCGACGCATAACTTTGAACAGACCCCGATAGTGACTGAAGAAGCCTACGCCTACGGGCCTGAGGAGGCTCATGTCGGCTGAAGCGCAGGGCGCCACCCTGGTGGCGGAACAGTTCGACGACTTCGAACAGCAAAAGCACGCCGACACTTTTGGAATGTGGCTGTTCCTGGCCACCGAAGTCCTGTTTTTCGGAGGCTTGTTCTGCGGCTACGCTCTTTACCGCAGCCTCTATTTCGAGGCCTTCACCGCCGGCAGCCATCTGCTGAAAATCGGTTATGGAGCCTTCTATACCGTCCTGCTGATCTGCAGCAGCTTGACCATGGCTCTCGGTGTTCGCGCCGCTCAGCTTCGCAGGCCAACCTCCCTGACCGTCTATCTGGCGCTGACCTGGATCATGGGAGCGGCCTTTGTCTACATCAAGCTGCGCTATGAATGGTACGGCGATTATGTGGAGGGCTTGGTACCGGGCCTTCATTTTGCTCCCCACGGCGAAGCCCTCGAAATCATCAACCGGTTCCACGCTACCCTGCCACACCTGAGCCTGTTCTTCATCTTCTATTTCTGTATGACGGGCGTTCACGCCCTGCATATGGTGGTCGGAGTGGGCTTGCTGACTACCCTTTTGATTTTCACCCGCCAGGGCAAGAACACCCAGGGAAACTACAACTGGGTTGAGATGGTGGGGCTCTACTGGCACTTCGTGGACATTGTGTGGATCTTCCTCTTTCCCTTACTCTACTTGATTGGGGGCCGGTATTAATGTCTGAGCACGTCCATCCCAAGAGGTTTTACGTGGCCGTTTTCGTGGCGCTGGTGATCCTGACCGCCGTCACCACGACCGTTGCCTACGTGGATCTCGGCCCTATGAACACCGTGGTGGCACTCGTCATCGCCGTCTGCAAGGCGACCCTGGTGGTGCTTTTCTTCATGCACCTGAAAGACCAGGCAGGACTCACGCGCGTCGTGATCCTGGCGGCCATTCTGTGGCTCGCCGTTCTGATCGGGGCCACCGTCAACGACGTTTTCACCCGGCACTGGGTCCCCTCGAACGGGCCGTGGCAGAGCAGCGCCCTGATGACGCCCTGACCCGTAAGTGTTTTTCATCATGCCGAACGCGGTCTCACTTCCGCCGCTCTCGCCAGCCGAAATCAAATTGTCCGATTCCGGGAAAGGTCCTGAGACGCCTCCTCCCCAGGGGGGCGGCGATGACTTTGGCAACTGGAACCCGATGGGCTGGACCACTCCCGCCGCCGCCAGCCGAGCCGGGATCTACGTGGGGCTTGCCTCAGTCTCGATGCTCTTCGCAAGCCTGACCGGCTTCTTCCTTCTGCATCGAAGCGTGGCCCGGAACTGGGTGTACACTCCGCTTCCGTCCATCCTGTATCTCAATACGCTAATGCTCGCGACGAGCAGCGTCACTTTGGAACGGGCGCGCGCCGCGCTTCGCTCCGACCGTTCCAGAGCCTTTCGCGGCTGGCTTTACATCACGCTTGGCCTCGGGGCTGCCTTCCTGGGGGGACAGGTATCCGCCTGGCATCAGCTGGCCGCGGCGGGCGTTTACTTGGCGGGCAATCCGAGCGCCGCTTTCTTTTACTCCGTCACCGGCGCGCACGGACTGCACGTGGCAGGGGGCCTGACGGCGCTCGGGTACCTGGTGCTGAAGGCTCGGCAGATCGAGTGGGGCCTGAAGCGGCGCACGGTTGTGGACGTCACCCGGATCTACTGGCATTTCATGGGCGGCTTGTGGGTTTACCTTCTGGCCCTGCTGGCGTGGCTGCAGGCCTAGCCTCCGAAAGGTCGACGTTTGCATCAAGATGCCTTCGTCAAAAGCTCGTTCGGAATGAAAGGAAGCCCTGCGGTGCTTCGACCGAATGGGCTACATGAGTAGCCAGCGGACCTTGATGCTCCGCCCGCGCTTCCGGTGTAAGGCCGCCGTTTTCGCCGGTCTTCTCTCCGCTTCTCTCGCGCTCGCTGCAAAGGCGGGGAGGGGCAGCGGCGACCCGCTTACGCAGGTGCCCGCTGCCGCATCCGGTTCCACTCCGCAGCAGTGGACTCTTGTATGGAGCGACGAATTCGACGGCCCCGACGGATCGGTCCCTGATCCCAAGAAATGGACTTATGACATCGGCGTGGGCGGGAACGGATGGGGTAACCATGAGCTCGAGTACTACACCAACCTTCCCCGAAACGCTTCCATCCAAAACGGCAATCTCGTGATCACAGCCGTCAAGGAGAATTATACAGGCCCCGGCAGCGCCCCTCACGCCCCGACGGACGGCTCATCCGCCGGGCAGACCTCAGTCACGGGTCAGGTCACGCGGCATTACACTTCGGCGCGTCTCAAGACGCAGGGTTTGTTCGAACAGACCTATGGCCGCTTCGAGGCCCGCATCAGGATCCCCTACGGTCAGGGGATGTGGCCCGCATTCTGGATGCTCGGCGCTGACATCGACAAAGCTGGTTGGCCGCGCTCCGGCGAGATCGACATCATGGAGAACATCGGCAAGGAGCCTTCCAAGGTTCATGGCAGCATCCATGGACCGGGACCGTCGGCGCCAGGCACCGATGATATGTCGGCTGTCTATGCGCTCCCCAGCGGGCGGCGCTTTGCGGACGAGTTCCACGTCTTCGCCGTGGAATGGGAGCCGAAAACCATCCGCTTTTACGTGGATGGCGACCTTTACGAAACCGCGACGCCCGCCGGCCTTCCCCATGGAACCGGATGGACATTTGATCACCCGTTCTTTCTGCTGCTCAACCTTGCGGTCGGCGGCGACTGGCCCGGCAGCCCCGATGCGTCGACCCATTTTCCGCGGCAGATGCTGGTGGATTACGTGAGGGTCTACGAGCGTCAACCGGGCAAGTCGACCAGTGGCAGGTAACGCGGACCTTGCGAAAGGGTGGGATGCGATGCCCCACCGAGCCGCGCTCCGTGGCCGACCACCAGCTTTAGGTGACACGGCCTGGTGCGCGCCCAGCGCCATCCGGATGCCGCTCTCGTGAGCACCTGGCTCGAAGAAGCGGAAGTTTGCGGGTGGCGCCGATTTGCTCAAAGGAGTCAGGTCGCATGTTCATCTCCGCCGTGCTCTGGGTCGCGGTCGCATCAATGGCATCGCCGGTGCCGGACGCGGCCTATCAGTCTGAGATCGAACAGTGGCGCCAGCGCCGTGAAGCCGGGCTCAAATCCGATGACGGCTGGCTCACCGTGGCCGGGCTCTTCTGGTTGAAGCGGGGCGTCAACAACGTGGGTACGGACGCGGGGAACGACTTCGTGCTTCCCTCAGGATCAGCGCCCGGCAAAGTGGGCGTCTTCGACTTTCACGACGGGATCATCTCCTTTCAGGCGGCGCCGGGCGTCAACGCAACCGTGAACGGTAATCCGGCAACGTCCGCCACGCTCAAACCAGACTCCTCGGAGTCGCCCGACGTTCTGCGCCTGAATGACCTCACGATGTTCGTCATCCAGCGCGGCGATCGCTACGGCATCCGTCTGAAAGACAAAAACAGCGAGATGCGCAAGGCCTTTACGGGGTTGAACTACTTCCCCGCGAAGGAAGAGTACCGCGTGAAGGCGAGATTTGTGCCCTACGATCCGCCCAGGATGATCGCCGTTCCCAACATCCTGGGGCAGACCGAACAGACTCCGTGTCCCGGCTACGTGGTGTTCACCTTGCAGGGCCGCGAGTTGCGCCTCGATCCCGTTACGGAAGGCGACTCGCTGTTCTTCATCTTTAAGGATCTGACCTCAGGCAAGGAGACCTATCCGCCCGGCCGCTTCCTCAACACCGGGATGCCGAAGAACGGAGAAGTGGTCCTCGACTTCAACAAGGCCTACAATCCGCCCTGCGCCTTCACACCCTATGCCACGTGCCCGCTGCCTCCCGAACAGAACAAGCTCTCGATCGCCATCGAGGCCGGCGAGCTGCGCTATGGACACTGAGTCCGGCAGGCAGCAGAAAGACCCAACATGAACCGAATCGTGCCCACCGTTGTCACAGGAATCCTTCTTTATGCGGCCCTGCCTTTGCCAGCGCAGGCGCCCGGGCCGCAGCCGCTGACCTTGCCCCTCGAGTGCAGGGGTGGCGATTGTCCGCTGCTTAAAGGAATCCCGCAGACGGCGGGAATGCGCAGCGGCTTCGTGCGCTTAAAACCCGGGGAGACCGTCGGCTGGCACACCACCGGCCGGAATGAAGAGGCGCTGGTGATCCTGCAGGGCCGCGGCGAAGCGCGCATCGAAGGCGAGGCCGCACGTCCCTTCGCGGCCCCAAGGATGGTCTATATCCCTCCAACGACGCGGCACAACGTGGCTAACACGGGCGGTGAACTGCTGGAATACGTCTACGTGGTTGCGCCGGCCACGGCGCGGTAACGATTGCGGTCAATTCGGCCGGCGGCCCTTGAGGCTCTTGGAAACGAAATTCACTTTGCAGTAAACTGCAAGCACGGGAGAAATTCAACTTGTGAGGACTCGCTGACGTTACTGGTTGAAACCTTGGCCGACGGATTGGGAATCGACATTCGGAACCTCGGCTCCGCGACCTTCAAACGGGGTGAGCTGGAACGCGGCTTTGAGGCCGACGTTTGTTTCTATGTCCAAAACGCGGGCAGAATCGAAGGTAAGGCCCACATCGATCCGGCCTCTGACCCGGCCCCCGATCTGGTCATCGAGGTTGAGATCACTCGGCCAGCTCTGAACAAGCTGCCCATTTATGCGGATTTCCGGGTACCCGAGGTCTGGCGCTACGATGGTGAGCGGCTCGCGATCCTCCAACTGCAAGGCCTGGAGTTTGCCGAACGTGAAGAGAGCCTTACCTTTCCCAACGCCTCCGCGGTTGAGCTGTCGCGCCTCGCTCGGCGGAGTGTGCGGTTAAGGCGAACCGAATGGCTGCGGAGCTTCGGAGCTGGGTGCGTCAGCTTCGGTGACATCTTCGGACCTTCATAATTCCCGTTTGCCTGTGACGCGCAGTTCAGATAGTGTTGAATTAAGGCATTCGGAAGATGACCTTTTGACGAAACGCGAGGCAAGGTGAGTACCGAGGACATACCCAAGAAGCTTCTCCTAGCCAAGCCCCGAGGCTTCTGCGCGGGCGTTGACCGGGCGATCGAGGTCGTCAACATGGCGCTGGAGCTTTTTGACGGTCCCATCTACGTTCGCAAGCAGATCGTGCACAACCGGCACGTCATCGAGTCGTTCTGCGCCCGTGGCGTGATCTTTGTCGATGAGATCGACGAAGTGCCGGACGGGGCGCTGGTGATTTTCAGCGCGCACGGCGTCTCGCCGGCGGTCAGGGCCGAAGCTGCGGTACGGCGCCTGCAAGTGATCGATGCCACCTGCCCCCTGGTCACCAAGGTCCATTTGGAGGCGGTCCGCTTCCGCAACACGGGCCGCTCCATTCTGCTGGTGGGCCACAGGGGGCACGAGGAAGTGGTAGGGACCATGGGCGAAGTTCCGGGCCACGTCCAGGTGGTGGGGACCGCGGAGGAAGCCGACTGCGTCGAGGTCCCCGACCCGGAGCGCGTGGCCGTACTCACCCAGACGACGCTCGGCGTGGATGACGCCAACGCCATCATCGACGTTCTGCGACGCCGTTTTCCCAAGTTGGTGATGCCCTCGAGCGGCGACATCTGTTACGCCACTCAGAACCGCCAGACCTCGGTGAAGCACCTCGCCTATCAGGCTGGCTTGGTTCTGGTTCTGGGGTCGGATAACAGCTCCAACTCGCAGCGCTTGCGGGAAGTGGCGGAAGATTCAGGCGCGCGTGCTTTCCTGATCGACGACGCTTCGGAGATTGATCCGGCTTGGCTCGAGGGCGTCGATTGCGTGGGTGTGACCGCCGGCGCGTCGGCGCCGGAGCGCCTGGTGGAAGCGGTGGTGCAATACTTCCGGGAGCGTGGCGTGACCGAGGTCGAAGAAGTTGACGTGGTGGATGAAAGAGTTACCTTTGCCCCGCCCACTGAGCTCGCCCGCGCCCTGGCTGAGAAAATAGGCTAGTCCTCGAGCCTCTACGTCAAATCGATCCTACACCGTCTTGTCCGGCGAATCGCAGATCGTTTCCAACGGGCAGGTGGCGCAGAGCGGCTTGCGCGCCACGCAGACCCTGCGCCCGAACCAGATCACCTGATGGCTGAAGGAGATCCACCGGTCCGGCGGCACGATCCCCATCAGGTCCTGTTCCACCCTCTCGGGCGTGGTTCCATTGGAAAGCCTCAGTCGATGGGCGATGCGGAAGACGTGCGTGTCGACCACCACACCGCTCGCGATCCCAAAAGCCGTGCCGAGCACCACGTTGGCCGTCTTGCGCGCCACTCCGGGCAGTGCCAGCAGCGCGTCGACGTCCTGCGGGACCTCGCCTCCGAACTCCGCCACCAGCTTGCGGGCAGCGCCGATAATGCTTTTCGCCTTGTTGCGGAAGAATCCGGTGGAACGGATGGCGGCTTCGAGCACCTCCGGCTGCAAGGCGGCAAAATCATACGGCGTGGGATACTTCGCAAACAGCGCCGGTGTCACCTTGTTCACACGCTCGTCGGTACATTGCGCCGAGAGGATGGTCGCCACCAGAAGCTGAAAGGCGTTAGCGTGATGAAGGGCGCATTCGGCGCGGGGAAAGAGCTGGTCGAGGGCCGCGAAGATCTTAGCGACGCGCGCCGGCGAGGTGTAGTCCTGCTTCGGCTTCTTGGCCTTCTTGCCCTTCAGCGTCGGCTTGGCGTTCGCGGGCTTGGCGCCGCGCCCTCTGGTCCTCGGGGGACGGGCCTTCGAGTTTTTCGTCGGCATGCCCGCTAGGATAACACGGGTAGATCGTCGCCGGTTCCGCTGGACGTCGACGGAGCTTCGGCGGCCCGCGATTCAAATTCCGGCCGCGCAATCACCTCCAGCAGCCTGCGGAAGGCTTCTCCCCGGTGTGAGACGGCGAACTTGGCTTCAGGGCCGAGTTCCGCGAAAGTCTGATCGAGCGGAGGGTAAAAGAAGTAGGGATCGTAGCCGAAGCCGCCTGACCCACGGGGCTCAGGCACGATCACGCCGTCAGCCCGGCCCTCAGTGACGGCGCACACCTGCCCGCGCCGCGCGAGAGCGATCACGCAGAGGTAATGCGCGGGGGTGCCAGTTCCGGCGCCAGTCTGGCCGGCATCGGAACCCTCACTCTCCCGACGGTTCCACCCCGAGGGATCCAAAGCGTGGCGCAGTCGCTCGATGAGCTTCGCGTTGTTGGCCTCGTCGCTCGCTCGCGGACCTGCGAAGCGAGCCGAGAGGACCCCGGGCGCGCCACCCAAGGCGTCCACACACAGGCCGGAGTCGTCGGCGAACACCAGACCGTCAAACCCACGCGAATAGTATGCGGCCTTCTTGCGGGCATTCTCCTCGAAAGTCGCACCGTCCTCGATGCAGGGGGGCAAGCCATCCATGCCGGGAAGAGCCTTGACCCGGATGCCGCGGCCGCGCACCGTCTCGGCAAATTCCCGGAGTTTGCCGGGGTTGGAGGACGCGAGCCACACCTCGAGTGATTCGTCAGTTGGAAGGATTCTCGATCGAGCCATGCCTGCCTCAGCGCTTGCCGTCCGTCTTGACCAGCGCGCGTTGTGCCTCGATGAGCTTCTCGATGGCGGGTTGCGCCACCTCGATCAGCCGGTTCAGGTCCTCGATCGAGTAAGGCTTTCCTTCGGCGGTGGCCTGGACTTCGACCAGCCGGCCCGAGCCCGTCATCACCACGTTCATGTCCACCTCGGCTTGAGAATCCTCGGCATATTCGAGATCGAGCAGTATCTCGCCGCCCACGATACCCACGCTGATGGCGGCCAGATAGTCACTCAGCGGCGAGCGAGCCAGCGCCTTGAGGCCAACCAGCTTTTCAAAGGCGAGCCCGAGAGCCACCAGCGAGCCGGTGATGGCGGCGGTGCGAGTGCCGCCGTCCGCCCGAATAACGTCACAGTCGATCCAGGCCGTGCGCTCGCCGAGCATCTCCAGATTCGTCACCGCGCGCAGTGACCGCCCGATAAGCCGCTGGATCTCCATGGTGCGCCCGCCCTGCCGTCCCCGGGTGACTTCGCGCGGCGTGCGCGTCTCGGTAGCGCGCGGAATCATGGCATATTCGCTGGAGATCCAACCTCGCCCCGAGCCCTTCATGAACTGCGGCACGCCGTCATCCACCGAAACCGTGCAGATCACCTGGGTTTCCCCGAGACGGATCAGTACCGAGCCTTCCGCGCTCGAGATGAAGTTCGGAATGATTTCGAGCGCCCGCATTTCGCCCGCGCCGCGGCCGCTTGCCCGAACGAGTTTGCCGCCCGAGTACAGGAGACCGCTGATCGGACGGGGTGTGCTTGCCATGATGGCTCCTTTTGAGCTTTCCTTCCGAAGACCCGGAGAATGATTCTTCATCTCAACGTCCCCTCGACCGCACGCATCAGGGTGAACTCGAATCCGCGCCGGGCGCCGGGCTTTGTCCGGCGATGGATGCGGAGGCGATCCGCGAGGGATTAGGCGAAAAAGGCGAGGTGAGATCGGCGTGGCCGGCGAGCGTGTCAACTTCCTGTCCTTGAACGAGAAACTGCACCCGCTTGACCTCCGGGAGGTTCGCCGCCAGAGAGTCCACAATCGAATAGACAGCCAGAGTCTCGCTCTCGATGCCAGGATTGAAGGCGGCCAAGGAGCTGTTGGAAAGGTCGAGGTAGGCTGTGCCGTCCTGAGCCAGGAAGACGGCGCGGATATCGGCCGAGGGCGACAGGGCGCTGGCCTGGCCTTGTTTGGGACCTTCGACCAGCGCCAGCACGATTTGCCGGATGCGGTCTGCGGGCTCAGGAGCCAGGGCCAGGGCGCGCGCCTCGCCCCGGAGCTTGGCCTCGGAGTAAGACGGAAAGTAGAGCGTTACGGTCTGGGTGGGTCCGGCCGAAGCCTGAAGAGCGGCCTGGTTGAGCCGCGCCCTCGCCGAGCTCTCAGGCGTCTCGCGCCTTTCAAAGAAAACGCGCCTCACGAGGGATCGCAAGTAGAGCGACCCCGCCACGAGCACGGGCAAGATCACCAGAACCAGGATTTTGGTGCGGCTCGACATGTTTCAGTGCGCTCCCTGCACCAGGGCGGTCACGGCCTGGGCCACGGCGTTGGCCACCTGAGTTTGAAACGACGCTGACATAAGCGCGGCGGCGTCCTGGCTCGGAGCGAGTGTCCCCAGTTCAATGGCCACGGCCGGAGCATCGATGCTGCGGAGTTGCCGCACCGGAGCTTCGTCCGGATTGCGTGTCCCGAGACCCGGAATGCGGGCCAGTTGCTGCACCAGCAGGCCGGCCAGGTCGCGGCTTCGAACCAGATGCGCCTGCTGGGCTTCGTCCCAGGGCACGAAGAGTCCGTTCGGAGCCGCGAGTGAAGCGGGAGCAGACGTCGCCTCGTAGGTGTAGGCGGCGACTGCCGGCGATGCCCCCAAGTCGCCGGCGTGAAAGGTGACGAAGGCGACCGGGCGCGCCAGATTCGTCATGGCGTCGCGCTCATCCGGGGTGGGGTCGGCGGGGCCTTGGCGAGTTAATACCACTCGAACCTTCCCCGTGGAAGTGAGCGAACTGCGAACTTGGTCAGCGAGCGCGCCCACCAGGTCGCGCTCGGTCACGCCGTCGCGGCTGTGCCCCCCTGGATCCTGCCCGCCATGCCCCGCATCGAGGACGACTACGGGAAGCGGCGGCGGGGGAGGGGGCGCCGGTGCAGCGGCGCCGGAGGGGGCCGCTTGGCCTTGTCCGGCGCCGGGCGGGGAAGACGACGCTGCCGGCGCCTTGCCGGAGGCCTGTTGGCCCGGCGCGCCAGCGGCTGGCGAAGCAGGTTTACCGGCTGGGCCTGCTTGGGCCGCCTGGGCAGGCTGAGGCGCCGCGGGCTGCGTGACGTCCGCCTGAAAAACGCGGCCGTCGCCGGAGACGTTCGGATAGAAGTTGAGGCCGGGAGTTCCCGGTGTGATAATCAGCTTCGGCACGCCATCCTGATCGTCAAATCTCATTCCGCTGACATAGCGGCTCTGGAACTCCATCTGCGGCTCGAGCGGCTGCAGAGCCTTGTCGCCCAGGAAGATCACCCACTGGCCATTGGTGGAAGCCGTCTGGATCGTGACCGGGTCGGTGAACTGAACCGTCAAGTGAGTGCCGTTCGCGATCGGACTGACGTTGGCAGAGTAAGTGAGCGGCCTCACGTCACCAATGAACATGCGCTCTTCGCCGGCCCGGTATTGGATGGGCTGGGTGGCAAGTCTGGGCAGCGCGGCGTACAGAAAATCAATCGGCACCACCCAAGCGCCGTCCGACTCCCGCACCGGGTTCTCGAGCCCGACATCCTGCCGGTTCACCTTCACCTTGCGGTCGCCATCGTGGAGATCCAGACGATTGGTTCCAACCCAGATCCTCAGCGAGTGCCGCTTTTCTTCCATATCCGTGACGGTTCCCACCAGGCTCAGCACTTTGAGCAGCGGGACGTAGCGCGTGTGGTCCAGCATCTGCACGGGGACCAGTTGGCGGGCGTTGGGCAGATAGAAGACGAAGTTGTCACTGCGAGCCGGGCGGGCCGGCCAAAGCCAGAAGGTCAGCCCGAGCGCGGCGATCATGAGCAGAAGGCGTCTCGGACCGAGACGGGTCAGCCCGGCGCGCCTTGAAGATGGATCGGTGTGGATCAATACTGTGTCACTTGCGCCCGCTGGTGGAGTCGGAGGCCTCAGCGGACCCACTCCTACTCTAGCTCAGTCGGCTCGATCCCTTCAAACCCGTTCTTACTCGTGCCGCCGCACCAGGGTGGAGAGCGGGCGGAGCTCAAGACTCTTCCACGGGGTGGCGCATACGTCGTTTTGTGATGTATGCGATCAAGGCACATATTTATCGCCACAGTTGGCGCGCAGGGTGGCGCATACATCGCTGCCTTTGCGATGTGTGCGATCAAGGCCGAGGCAGCCAGCCCTCGTTTGACCGGTTGTTGTATTGGCGAGGCATGCTGGGGTTGTGGCCCTCGAGGCCGCACACATGGCGAAAAGCGCCATGTATGCGCCACCCGGCCCGGCGTCTCTCGCCGTGGGCTTTAGTTCCCCCTGCTTCCCAACAACTCACCACGAGAAGATACGCTCGTCGAGGCTATCCGGGAATTGACCTGCGATTGACCGACGCTTGACTGGAGTCTGATCTCCCCGCGCCTCATCATCACTGTGTGCCCGGCCCTGCCGACCCGCACCCTGGCCCTATGGTGATCGGTTCCGGCCGGAGATCGAAAGGGAGTTCCGATACCCGTGATGCCGCTGCTTCATCCTAACTCGCCCAAGCGGTCGCCAGGCCGGCCCCCAAATTCGCCCGGCTGGTCCATGGGCTCTGTCGGCAAAGGCCAATCTGGGAGTCAGGCTTGGGGCCCCCCCTGTACCTTTTCAAGTAGCTGCTGGATGTAGTAAGCCAGTAGTGAGCTCGGCCGCCCGCCAGGAGTGCCTATGACCCCCTGCGCCCGTCGAGCGCCTGGGGAGGACGTGCACCCTGGTGGGGTGGTCCGTGGGGA